>JBKCMS010000173.1:0-12461 GCA_046300175.1 Pseudomonadota bacterium
GTGCAAAAGTCCGTGCCAGTAAAACTGGCAAGGCTTTTGCTGGACATCACTATAGGTTGTTGTTTTGATTCGCATCCGCGAATCGATAGCGTTCTCCAAAACTCGGGATTTCGCTACGGACTTTTGGAGAACGCTATAGCATACTAAAGCTATTGATTTATATATCAAGCATCTGCTATATTAAAAGAGTTTGATTTTTACGATTCTACCGATTGACCGGCTGTGCAAGCACGGTGTATAGAATTATACGGTAACTGGTCGTACCAAAGTAACGACTTTATATATTACACCTACTGCTAATTAGCAGTAGTAAAGCCTTTAAGTGAAACGCTTCTTTAAGTGGCTAGCAAGCTGGGGCGAGTAGGTAGGCAGTGCGAGTTATGAGTGTGGCAGATCGATCGCAAAACACAACATCCTCAAAGAGATGCGACGGTACATTTAATGATACTTCCCCAGAGAAGCAGCTAAGCGCCGTAAAGGTGGGGCAGCGGGCAGTTGTTTCTGCCATCAAAAGCTGTCCGACAGAGCTACTCCACAAGCTAGTGTCGATGGGACTCGTGGCCGGAACAGAGGTAGAGGTAACTCAACGTGGATTCTTTGGATCGCCGATCAATATTCACCTCTTCGGTTCAGTTCTATCGCTACGAAGCGCAGAGGCGGCCCACATTCAAGTTCAGCCGCTCTAGAAACTACTTTAAAAAGTCGCTTCATCGCGAAGGGACCGATATGAGAGCGAAACAAAATATGCGCCCGAAGATCGCGGCTGCTAAAATTTTTGAGACCGGTTCTAGCATTTAGGGCGAGCTGTTCATTGTGACACAATCAGAATCTCCCCCACGTCCTAGCTCACCGCGTTACGTCGCGCTAATTGGCAATCCAAACTGCGGCAAGACTACTCTCTTTAATACGCTCACCGGCTCTGCCTACAAAGTAGCCAATTACCCCGGCGTTACTGTAGAGAAACGCGAGGGCCGCATCGCACTTGCAGAGCACCTCTCTGCGCAACTTGTCGACCTACCAGGAACCTACGCCCTCTCTGGAACCACCCTAGATGAACAGATAGTAACCAAGTACCTCTCCGGTACTGTCGACTCATCGCCTGCGCCCGATCTTGTTGTTGCTGTAGTCGACGCATCGAACCTAGAACGAAATTTATTCATAGTTTCTGAGCTGATTGATACCGGCCTGCCACTGATAGTAGCCCTCAATATGATGGACGTAGCAGAGGAGCGTGAGATGAAGATTTACGTGGAGCTTCTCTCGCGATCGCTTGACCTTCCGGTAGTACCTCTTGTGGCTCGGACGAAAAAGGGACTCGCCGACCTGATATCTGCTATTACTCAAGAGCTGCTTCATCCGAGCCGCTCGCGACGGGCTTTTAGCTGGATTCCTGGTAGTCACACTCGCGCTACGGAATTAAGAGCGCTCGCCTCTTCAGGTGATCTACGTACTGTATCTGACGATGACATTACAACTATAGCAACGCTGCGTTATGCATGGATTCGCCAGATTGTTTCCCGTGCGGTTGTTTCTTCGCCGCGACGACAGCAGCGTGCAAGCTCGCTGGATACCTTCATTACGAGCAAACTTTGGGGACTGCCTCTACTAGCGGCGATTTTTTTTCTAGTCTTTCAGTCTATCTTTCTCTGGGCTCAGATTCCAATGGAGTACATCAGCTCAAGGATAGACTCCTTGAGCAGTTGGCTATCAGATGCACTGCACCCTGGTGTACTCACCGATTTACTGACACAAGGGATCGTGCCGGGTGTAGGCAACGTACTAGTGTTTGTGCCACAGATTGCAATCCTGTTCGTGTTCATCGGGCTGCTTGAGGATTCGGGCTATCTTTCGCGGGCGGCTTTTCTACTTGATAACTTCATGCGCAAGGTGGGGCTACAGGGACGTGCTTTTATCCCCCTACTCTCATCGTTTGCCTGCGCTGTGCCTGGCATACTCTCCACTCGCACTATCCCAACCCGACTCGATCGCTTAACAACTATAATGATTGCCCCGCTGATGAGCTGCAGTGCCCGTCTCCCCGTGTACACAGTTCTGATCGCTGTGGCGATACCTCCTATAGCTCTTTGGGGCATCATCTCGCTTCAAGGTATAGTGCTACTATCGATGTACATGCTCGGTGTTATCGGAGCGTGTGCTGTTGCGTGGGTGATGCAAAAGGTTTCAGGGCGCAAGGAGAGCTGCTTCTTTGTTATGGAGATGCCACCACTTCGACTCCCGGTACTACGTGTTGTGCTACGCGGCGCCTATGACAGCGTCGTGTCATTTATCAAGAATGCAACAACGGTCATCCTGGCCTGCTCTGTTGTTATATGGTTCCTCGCCTCTTACCCCAAAGTGGGCTCTGACTATCCTGGCAATCCAGTGCAGGCTAGCTATGCAGGAAAGCTTGGAACCCTTATTGAGCCGGCGATCCGCCCGCTTGGGTTCAACTGGGAGATAGGATTTGGTATTATCTCGTCGTTTCCGGCGCGTGAGGTGTTTATCACCGGCCTCTCTACTGTTCTTAATGTACAAGATGATGACGGCTCGGATAATCACGCAAGCCTCGTTAGTCGACTAAACGAAAAGCGATCTCAAGGTTCATTTTCAACTCTTACGGCGATATCACTTATGGTATTTTATGTATTTGCCTGCCAGTGCATCTCCACCCTGGCTGTGTGTCGACGAGAAACCGGCTCTTGGCTCTGGACTGCCGGTATGTTTACCTACATGACTGCTTTAGCTTACCTGGCTTCCCTACTGACGTACCAGATAGGCATTAGGATAGGCTAAATATGCAGACTCTTATCGCTGGTTTTCTCCTTATCTGTTCGCTTGCGATACTTATTCAACGCTTAATAAAAACGTTTATCGCTCTCACCTCTGGTAGGAACCTGGGCGGATGCGGGCAGGGATGCAGTAAAAGTAGTGGATGCAGCAACAGATAAACGGCAAACCCTGCACGAGTAATTTTTTAAAATAACTCTCAAACGAATGGGGCTGGGTTATTTGCCACACGACATGATCCCCATCATACTGCGGTCTAAAGAGAGTTCATAGGAAGGAAAGGTTTAAGTAAAGTGGCTGCGTGCCAGCACCAAGCATTCGCCACGAAAAGACTACCCTCCTTCGCATGAAGACCTTTACTGAGACAACCGTCACTGCCCTAATTGTATTTACCTGCGCACTGGCAACCTTTTCGCTACTAGCAACTACCGATTTAGCATTCAGCACTTCAGCGTCTGTTACCCTGATTATTACATGTTTGCTGGCCCTAGCGGGTATGTTCCTTAGTCAACGTAACTTGAGTAGTAGTAGATACCTCAGCACTGCTAGTCAAACGGCTTCCATTCCACTAAGCGCTCACGAAAGCGCTATAATTATCGATTCTGCCCCCACTGCGATAGCTATACTTCAATTAGCTGGCGATCAACTCTTCCACCACTATCAAAACTCTTTTGCCTCCCGGCTTTTTTCAACGAGTCTAGAGGTTCAAAGCGTTCCCGGCTCCTGCCTACCTGCGCCGGTTGATATCAACACCCTCTTACTCGAACAGTGTAGAGAGAGCAAAGTTCGTGCTGCGCCGGTAAAATTTGAGTTTCAGACTAATCGAGTCGGGCAACATAGGTGGTTTAGCGCAACTGTGTATGCGGTGCCAGCATCAGAAGCTGGGTCAGATCGCTTCGTCTGCTTTATCGAAAACACAACCCAAATAAAAGAGAACGAGAGCGCTCTTCTTGGGGCGCGCGAGCGACTGGCTGCCGCGCTTGAAGCTGGTGCGCTGGCGACCTGGGATTGGGATATTCAGCGTGATGTCGTTTACGGCGATCAGGTTCTCGTAAATCTCTACGGCGCACCCCGCGAATATATTCTTGGGGCACCGGTGAATAAATTTCTTGAGCACATCTACCACGAAGATCGAGAGCGTATCCGCAAACAGATTCACAGTGCTGTTGAATCTGGCTCGGTCTACTCTGAACAATACCGAGTTATTAACTCCGATGGAGTTCTGCGCTGGGTGTCTGCCACCGGTAGAGTACTCGATGACGCTTCCGGTAAGCCTGCTAGATTTCCAGGAGTAACGGTTGATATCACGCCACTAAAGGAAGCCGAAGCTGCTCTGCTGCAAGCTACTACAACTTCACAGAATCAACTAAGAGAGCTTGAGTCAATCTACACCTATGCCCCAGTAGGTCTAGCAGTTATCGGCAGCGACTACCGTTGGATACGCGCAAACAAGGTGATGGCCGACTACTTTGCCAAAAAACCGGAAGATTTTATTGGAAAGCTGCTCCATGAAGTTGCTCCGACGCTAGTCGACGGGCTCGAGCGGCATTTACAGTTGGCTATCGACACTAAAAAATCGGTGCTACACGTTGAGGTATCTGGAGAGTGTCCGATCACCCCCGGCTCGATCAGAACCTGGAGCTCAAATTTCTATCCGCTAATTAGCTCTCAAGATACGATCTTCGGTATTAATGTCGTAACTGAGGATATAACAGAGGATAAAAGAGCGATTGAAGAGCATCGAGCTCACCGTGAAATATTAAATATGGTGGCGCTTAATAAGCCGCTTGAAGAGATGCTCAACACCCTCACCAGAGCGATTGAAGCGATCTTCCCTGGCGCTACAAGCTATATACTGCATAATCACCACGAGATAGCGCTGATAGCTCCCCTCACTAATCCCGAAAGAGCAACGATCGATTCGCTCTTTAACCCACCACTATCAGCAGAGGAGCTACTCTCTGTAACCGATGTAATCACCAGGCAAGAGGAGCTACTCATCTCTGATCTTAAACAGAGCAGAGATACAGGCTATCTAGCTCGAGCACGACGCGCCGGATTTCGCTCGTGTTGGATTAAGCCGATAGTACTAACTGATGGGCACCCCTGGGGCGTCTGTGTAATTCACCACGCTACTATTCAGCAAAATCCAACACATCAGGAGCGCGAACACCTCGATGTGCTGCTTAAGCTCGCCACAACTGTAATAGAGCGGCGAGCATTTTTTGAGCAACTAACAATCACCACTGAGCGCTTACAACATGCTGAACAGGTTGGGCACATAGGAGTCTTCGACTGGGATCCGCAAACCGGCATTGTCGTCTGGACCCCGCAATTAGAAGCCGCTTTTGGTCTAGAGCCAGGGATGTTCGAGGGTACCTTTGAGGCTTGGAAAAAGCAGGTGCATCCTGATGATGTGGAAGGGGTTGTCGATTACCTAACGCGCCTTAGGGCAAATAAACAAGCAGCGTTTAAGCAAGAATACCGGATTATCTGCCCCAGTGGCGATGAGCGCTGGATAGCTGCACAGGGTGAGTTCTCCTACAACGATGCCGGCCAAGCCACTCGGATGGTAGGGGTGGCCACCGATATTACCGCAAGAAAACGGATTGAGGATCAGAGCAGACGCGACCAGGAGCGGTTAAAGTTGGCTCTGGAAGCTGGAAACCTCGGTTTTTGGGACTGGCATATCCCTAGCGGTGCCGTTCAGTTCGGCGGAAACTGGGCAAGTATGTTGGGCTATTCGCATGAACAGATCGAGCCACACATCCGCTCGTGGGAGCGGCTGATACACCCCAACGATAAACCTGAAGTAGAACGGGCACTAGCCCTGCACCTAGCTGGCAAAACTGCTGTCTATGAGGTCGAGCACCGTCTTCGCACCAAGTCCGGGGAATGGTTGTGGGTTCTCGATCGCGGACAGGTAGTAGAGCGAAATCCACGTGGTGAACCTATTCGAGCACTCGGCATTCACGCCGATATTCACGAGCAGCGAATGATCCGTGAGCAGTTGAACTCCGAAGCTAAGCGTAAAGATGAATTCATAGCCACACTCGCCCACGAGCTACGCAACCCTCTAGCACCGATCCGGACCGGTCTAGAGATAATTCGCCGCGATCCCTCAGGAGCTGCTGCCTCGACAGCAAGGGATATGATGTCACGACAACTAGCGCATATGGTGCGATTAATCGAAGACCTACTCGATATCTCGCGAATCAGCCTAGGAAGGCTTGAGCTCAGGATGGAGCGCGTAGCTTTACGAGAGGTTGTTGACTCAGCCCTTGAAAGTAGTCGCCCAGCGATCGATGCAGCGCAACACCAACTTTCCGTTACGCTGCCTGAACGCCAAGTTTTTTTAAAGGGTGATAGCGCACGGCTCTCCCAAGTGCTTAGTAACCTACTGATTAATGCCGCTAAGTACACCCCTCTTGGCGGCCGGATATTACTGGAGGCTTTAGTACAGGATGCGCAGGTTACTATCAGGGTCACAGATAATGGTATTGGCATCCCTCAGAGCAAGCTCTCTGAGATATTTGAGATGTTTAGTCAGGTACAGTCACCACTCGACCGTAGTCAGGGAGGTTTGGGAATCGGCTTGGCACTGGTGCGGCGCCTGGTACAGATGCACCACGGAGTGGTTTTTGCCGAGAGTCCTGGTCCAGGACTGGGTAGTTCATTCACCGTTAGGCTACCTGAAGGGTAATAAAGGAGTACAACATGAAAAATATCCTTGTAGTAGATGACAATCGAGATGGGGCTCTTAGTCTTAAACTATTCTTTGAGATGTTCGGTCACTCGGTTGTAGTGGCCCACACGGGGCTTGAGGCACTCGATGAGGCGCGCAAGCTAGTCCCGGATTTCATATTTCTTGATATCGGCCTACCCGGTATGAACGGCTACGAGGTAGCCCGTCTAGTACGCTCGATGCCCTCTGGCGACCGCCCAAAGATTATAGCCGTTACCGGCTGGGGTTCGGAGCAGGACCGAAAAAACAGTAGTGATGCCGGATGCAACCTGCACCTGACCAAACCTATTGATCTCTCAGAAGTCGAGAAACTACTTGAAGGTGAATAGCTACAAGAGTGATTTTTAAAATCACCCGAATCCATGCATTCTTTTGAATAAAGAGAATGGTAAGGGTTTAAAATCACTCGTGCAGGGTCTACTGTCGTTGTTTGTGCAGCTCCGTGCTCTACCTAGCCTCTGAATTCTCTCTCTATTGCAAAGTAACCATGCAAAATCATGTGGGTTCTGGTAATTTTTCAGAATTTAAGGTACTCCACTAGCTCGCAACAGACATTTTAAGGATCATAGCTATGTGGCTCGACCGAGCAATCAAGTGGCTTTTACCCCGTGAGGAACACTTTTTTGAATTACTAGCGCAACTAGCGCGCTGTGCTAGCGAGGCCGGATCCCTCCTAGTTGACTGTGTGATGGATAGCGATCCTACGTCACGAGAGCGCACGATCGCTAAAATAAAGGAGGTCGAACATGCAGCAGACCTGGCGATAGCTGAAGTGTACAAAGAGCTCAATAGAACCTTTGTTACTCCAATAGATCGGTCTGACATCTACAATCTAGGCTCTGAACTTGAGGGTATTACCGACGAGATATACTCAACTGCTATTCAGATTCCGATCCACTCGATAGAAGAGCTGCCACAGGGAAGCGCTGAGTTCGCTAAACTTATCCACAGTGCTACCCAGGAGATTTTGCAGGGGGTAGCTCAGATTCAGTCAAAACAGGGCCATCTTGAAATTCGTCGACACTGCAAAACTATCAAGAGCTTCGAAGATCAGGGTGATCAGGTGTTTCGAACTCAGATTGCCCAGATGTTTAAGCATGAATCGAATGCAATTACTTTGCTCAAAAGCAAAGAGTTTCTTGAGGGTCTTGAACGTACACTCGATCTCTGTGACGACGTCGGCAACGTTCTATCTACCATCGTCATTAAAAATTCGTAAACCATGCTACTCTCCCTTGTTATTACTGTAATTGTAGTTGCGCTGATCTTTGATTTTATCAACGGTTTTCACGACACCGCCAATGCGATTGCAACGGTGGTGAGTACTGGCGTGCTACCTCTTAGAACTGCGATCATGATCGCTGCTGTGCTAAATTTTATCGGCGCACTGACCGGTACTGCAGTGGCAAGCACGATCGGAAAGGGGATCATCACACCGGATACTATCACCCTGGTTGTAGTCCTCTCCGCGCTTATCGGAGCTATCTTCTGGAATCTCTTTACCTGGTACTTCGGCATCCCGTCCTCCTCGTCACACGCAATGGTAGGCGGACTGCTTGGTGCCGGAATCGCCCATAGCGGAGTATCATCGATTCAGGGGCCTGGGATGATCAAGATTCTTTTTAGCCTAATTCTTAGCCCACTAGTCGGCATGCTGGTCGCTTTTATTGTTATGATCGTACTCCTATGGGCTTTTCGCCGGGCTGCACCGATCGCCGTATCGGGGCTCTTTCGTAAGCTCCAGATGGTATCGGCTGGCTTCATGGCCCTCTCCCACGGAAGCAATGATGCTCAGAAAACGATGGGAGTAATTACCATGGCTCTGGTTGCCTACGGCTCGGTATCAATGACCGGCTCAAAGCTCATTGTGCCAACGTGGGTGATACTTGCTAGCGCCGCCGCGATGGGTCTTGGAACGGCGGCAGGTGGTGTGCGGATCATAAAGACCCTTGGCACAAAGATTATTGACCTAAAGCCAGTACACGGCTTTGCAGCCGAGACTGCCGCAGCGGGAGTGATCTTAACTGCCTCTCACTTTGGGCTGCCTGTATCAACCACTCACTGCATTAGCGGCTCTATCCTTGGTGTTGGCGCAAGTCAAAGTGTCTCCGCAGTACGTTGGGGCATTACTGTGCGTATTTTATGGGCGTGGGTGCTAACTATCCCCGTAAGCGGTATCTGCGCTCTCGGAGCCTACCTGGTCACCTCATGGGCTACAGGCCAGCGGTAGGCAAGCTGTGCACGAGTAGTTTTCTTTAAAACTATGGCTAACGAATTCTACAACTACTGGTTTTAGGTTAATACTTGGTGACTGACGGATCTACATCATCAGACCAACGTAGCACTCCTCCAGATAGGTTACTTACGTTACGAAACCCGTGGTTGATATAAAGCTCCTGTGCCACCGCCTGACTTCGACCACCACTACGGCAGTAGACAACTATCTCTTTATCGCGTGGCAATCGATCTATATGCAGACCGACTTCGCCTTTCGGGATAAGCTCACCGCCGATAGTACATATCTCTCGCTCGTGAGGCTCTCTTACATCCAGCAGGAAGAGATCGTCTCCACGGTCTAGGCGTTGCTTCAATTCTGTCGGTGTAATTTGTGGTATCATCTTTGATACAGCCCCCTGCTGATACAATAATCTCTCACAACTGGTGGCATCAAGCCATCACAGCCATCACCGCTAGCTAAGCGCCTACGCAGCTCTGTACTGGAGATCGCAAAACCTGACTCTCCAAAAGGTGGCAGGAACTCTACTTGCCACCCTGAAAGAACGCAATCAGGTTTCGCTCCTGGCCTCTCCAACACAAGAAAGCGAGCTTGCTGTCTTAACTCTTCAGCCCTATGCCACTGAGGAAGATCCCCCAGCAACTCACGCCCAATGATTACCGCCACTTTCATGCCATAATGCTGACGAGCGTAGGTAACGAGATCAATCGTCGAAAAACCCACTGCGCCCCGACTCTGAATGTCACTTACCTCAATACGAGGATCATCACCGAAGGCCGATTGCACCCCTCTGTAAGTCATCTCATAGCGCTCTGCTGCCCGAGATACCCCATGCTTATCGGGACGGTCCCCACTTGGAACAACCAAAACTTTCGAGATATCCGGCTGCGATAGAAGCAGCTTTATAGCGGCGACATGCCCATTGTGAAATGGATCAAATGCACCCCCGAAAACAGCTATCTGTTGCGCTGTGGAAATCATCAACTCTTTCTTCGTGCTGCCTTTTTAAGCTCTGCAAGCTCCTTGCGAAAGCCCCCAGAGAGGATCGGGAATCGACACCACGTCTTTGGGTCAACGCTCTCATCATCTAGATGAAATGAGGGGGCATACCGTTCGCGCTTCCACTGGTTTGCACTCCAAAGTGTAAAGAAGCGCTCTACCCATTTCGCCAACTCATCCTGCTGGTAAACTCCATTGTACTCGCCGCACAGCTGCTTCCATACATTAACCGGAGTCAGCTTGTCGCGAACGGCTCTACGCTCAATACTATCGAGCACAACATACGGCATGAGATCACCCTCATCGGTCTGGCGAGCTCGCGGCGGTCGCAGCTCTGCTGTTGGATCTTGCCTGTTAACTAGCCCAAGCGCCGGGAATCTTTGCAGATCGAGTGGACCGCGCACTTCTAGCCAATTTAACCACTGCCGCAGGTAGGCTTTATCGATACCTCCAAGCGGAGCCAGCCCACCACTGCTATCGCCATCCATTGTTGTGTAGCCTACCGACGCTTCGCTGCGATTACTTGTTGTCAGAAGTAGTGAGCGTCGCAAGTTTGCGATTAACCAAACTGAGGGTGAGCGTGCCCGCGCTTGAATATTCTGTAGCGCTAGATCGTGTTCGCGCCACGAGAGGCGTGTGCCCGTAGCTGACTCAATAAGCTCTCGATACCCCCTTACCAAAGAGTCAACCTTCAAATCAAAAAAGCTTGCTCCGATCTCCTCTGCCAAGGTAAGAGCTGCCGTGTGAGTCGTCGTTGAACTATTCTCAGTCGCTTGGTACACACATGCCAGCAAAGAGCGTAAGAGCACCTTCTCACTTCGAGCCTTTTTCACCCATGGAATGTGGGCCAATCGATCCTTTAGGCCTTCTGGGCCGAGCTCTTTTACCGCAGCGCGTACCATAAGCGCCACTAGACAGCTAACCGCGCTTGAATCAACGCCACCGCTCAGAGACACGACAAATCCATCACTTCTGCTCTTTCGCAGATAATCAAAGAGCCCGAGACAAACCGCACGTGTAAACTCTTCATGCTTTATTTCAGCGCTTTGCTCCCAGCCTTCGGGTATCGCTGGTGAACTACATGCAACCGACCTAAATCTTAACTCCGGCACTAAAATCCTTCGCTCTGGAGCTTCAAAACACGGGCGGAATCCTGTTCTTTGCCTCCTTAGCAGCCGAGAGCGTGCCACATCGATTACAGCCGTTGTAAGCTGAAATTCCTTAAAGGAGAAGCGCTGCCCCTGCGCGATCATCTCGCCGTGAGAGGCGATAAATGTATCTCCATCGTAGATCGCTCGCCCAGCCTCACAACCCAAAAGATTGGCATACAGATACGCAGCTCCACAGGCGCGCGAGCCTTCAAGAATAAAACGCTTACGTATCTCTTGTTTGCCGAATGCAAAGTGGCTTGCACTAGGATTAAGAATTATATCTACGCCGTGCTGGGCAAGAGCAAAACCAGGGCGCTCTGCTACCCAAGCATCCTCGCAGATCTCAAAGCCGATGCGTACTCCGTCGACTTCAAAATAGATGTCGCCTACCGGAACCTGCTCGGCTGCTACAGCAATAGTAGTTACTACACCCCGCGGCCAGGGCTTAAACCACCGAGGCTCATAGTGTAAACCATCGCCCGCTAAATTCTGCTTAGCAACAAACCCCTTTAGCTTTCCATCAACTGCCACTGCGACCGCGTTGTAGACTACCCCCTGAACAAGAAGCGGAACTCCGAAATTTACAAAAAGCCCCTTAGTTTCTCTCGAAAGCGTAAGCGCCGCTGCCAGAGCTTCTTGAGCAACCCCCTCGCTGTGAAAGGCATCTTCGCACCCGTACCCTGAGATACACAGCTCGGGCAAGCACAGAACCTGCGCACCCGCCTCACGAGCAGCGCTCATAGCCATGCGGATCGCTTCTATGTTCTCTTCCCACGCTAGCGGGGTCTGATTAACGGCTGCCGCCGAAACTAGTATCTGACTCATTAGCTACCAACGCATATCCTGCTACCTGCGCCCGAAATCCCTAATGCCTAGCCCCTGCAGAAACCTGCTTTTGCGGCGCTCGCAGCACCCTTATTCTACCAGATTATGCGCAAACTCTCTGTAGGGGGCACGACTTCTTTTTAACTACCTAATACTACTAGAACTTCTGTCATCTGATGCAAGCATCATCCTATACTTATTAAGCAGTTAAGGTAGATAAAAATGGTACAGGTGACTAAAAGCTAAGGTGATTTCGTGTGGATACGCTATTTTCAGACCCGCAACTGCCATTTCTATGTTTAGTCATACGCGCCTTTTTGAGGCCCAAACTAGAACCGGTCTCAACAATAGCTTCGTCACGAGGTTAAGCAGATGCAAGGCGAGAAGAGAAAAACGAGGAAAAAAACCGCAAGGTGTATCCACTTAGATACACTCAAGGATTTTGCCGCGAAGTTTGACGAAGTCGCAGCCCGCACACCGTCGACCGGAGCAGAAGATATTTTTGAGACCGGTTCTTATGTTTTTAGGTTACTTTGCGCGTAAAAGTAAAGTACCCTCCATCACTGTATGGAAACTACTAGAAGCCATCTCAAAAGCGCCTGAAACAAATAACGATAGCAGCGAGTTGTACGAAGGCGAGATAGTTTTCGTCGTTGATGTCGTATCTGGTTTCAACACGGCGGAAGTTTTGAAGCCAGGCGAAGAGGCGCTCTACCTT
>JBKCMS010000174.1:0-45158 GCA_046300175.1 Pseudomonadota bacterium
CGATGTGCTTCAGAGAGTCTCAGTTACTAAAGCTTCTGATGTCGCCGACCTCACACCGTTACGCTGGAAGGAACTCTTTGCTCAAAAGACGATGAGGTCTGACCTAGATTAACAAGGGCGGCGCTGGGTGGACGGTTACGATGCACACTGTGGATGCACGCTGTGAAATACAGCTGTGTTTCGGCTTTTACACGAATCTAGATACTCCCCCCCCCAGTTTTATCTTGTGCATTTCACGAAATCACCTGAAATTTCTTGAAATGTCCTAAGGGACTGGGCACGCCCATTTCAAAGTTGTGATGTCGCTAGTTAGATACTTCAGTCTGCCTTTGGTCTCATCCACGGCAGGTAGCCAGTTTCCCGATAAATCCAGTAGAGGCAAAAGCTACAGATAGCTAGTTCGGTTAGCACTGTTGATATAGCTGCTCCCACTGCTCCAATAATCGGAATCAGAATTAAGTTTCCTACAACGTTTACCAGTAAACTGAGCAACGTAGCCCACATATAAATGTGCTGTTTCTTGAGCGAAATAAAAATTGTCCCAGACGGTCCATTTATCCAAGCAAATATTGCGGCCATCATCAAAATCGATAGGGATAACCATGCCGTTGCATAGTCAGCTCCATAAATGCTCCCCAGAAGATACTTAGAGAACAAAGCAATGAGAAGTGCTATAGGCAGTAAGTACTTACCAAAAAGCCTCAAAATACCGCGGTACAAAATCTGAAAGTCTCTGCCACCATCAAGTGAAGTACGTGCAAAATTAGGGAAAAGCGCGCCCATCATAAAGTTAGAGAGGATCATGAGTTGGTCGAGAAACAAATAGCCAGCACTATACTGCGCAACTACCACGTTATTTGTAAAATAACTCAGCATGATTACGTCAATTCGCACATAAAGATGGGTAGCCAGCACCATTACCAACACAGGGAGGCATTCAACAGCGAGTTTCTTTAGAAGATCGAGTCTGACGCGCCGCAGTGAAATTGCTTGCCATGCACGAGACTGGAAAGAGAGAACTATTCCCTGAGCCACGTTACAAGTTGCCCAAGCTCCTACGAGAATGGAGACAGAACATCCACGATAAGCTGCAAAAGACAATAACGCGGTAGCCACTACCTGTCCGACGATCGAGGCGACTACCACCCTACTAATTTGCTCTTTGCTAACTAGCAGCGACTGCGACAACTGAAAAATTAATGCTCCTAACAGGGCTATCGTACCAACGGTGAGAGGAAGAGCAATCTGAGGAAGAAGTAGACTAAAACTAACAGCAGCGACCGCGCAAAGTGGTATGGCAACCAACACTTGCAGAAAAAAGGCAGAAGAATAAATCGACGATCGTTCGGAATCGGTGCCCTGCGACAACTCCCGAGTTGAAACCATTACTATTCCGCCAAAACAAGAAAGTGCCGAAACTAAAAATAGCCAAGCGAGCACCAACTGATAATCACCGACGGTGACAGGTGTATACATATGAGTAATGACTGCTAGCTGCGTAAATGAAGCAGCGATAGTAACAACTGCTTCCATTGCCTTCAGAAAAACGTTTCGTTTAAGTCTACTTTCCAAAAAACGTCCTCAAATAAATTAGAATTGGGCTAAGCGGACTTCTCGTCCCATCTTTTTTCATTGGGTAGCCATTTCGCATTTTCTGCTGTATGTCGTGAGGCATGAGACAGGAATTCCCTGAGCAGATACATCGTATCGGAAAACGGAATTATAGGATCGATAGCAGATATTTTCAAAAAGGCAACCCACAGCTCCCTGAGTTGCGGTTGGCTATGAAATCCTCGGCGAAAGTAAGTTCGGCTTGCTTAAGATCCGTACCACGATGAGCAAAGGTCGTAGTAATGGCGGTCCATAAAATCTGAGCCTAAAATTCTTCATGCTGCGCCAGATACTGTATATCGCAGAAATCCTTCATTCTTGAATTAGCAGTTCCCAGTCCGACTATTGCTTCAAATTTTTCTGCGATAGCCGTTTCTTTGGAATAAACTAGAAGCTGCGGTACGGGTTGATCCAAAATAACTGGATAATCCATTTCCATCAGAGGCGTTACAACTGCATAGACCTAAATGTTTACCAGCCAGACTACTTGGAAGCTCCCACCTTTTCTAGTCAGAGTTTGGTCTTGCATGATAAGGATAGCTGGCTCAACCTTCCGCCTCCGAACGAATCTGAATATTTCCGAGCAAACCGACTTAAATTCAATTTTTCGGGTGCTGTAACGAATTCTGGTGGGTCACTCGGTATTTCGCCAAGGAGTTGTGGCGCAGAGATTTAGGGTACGCGAGGCATATGCTTGACACGATTCTACGCTCCACCGCTTGTGCTATCAGCAGAATAAATGGGTCGTAGCTACCCTTGCTCGGAAATTTGAGTGCGCGATAATACTGCTTGCGATTATTATTTAGTACTTGATCCGACAGGAACCTGAGTTTCACCGGGTTCAGATGACGACAGTAGACTCCGGCCTGACCGGAGTCTACCTCGCCACAGGCATCGGCCTAATCACTTAAAACTGATATCCAATACCAAATATCAGAGAGAGATTATTATAGTCCACGCTATAGGAGCCGTTACTGTTGCTAAGCTCTGGACTCGGGGCAGACATGAATCTCCCCTCTCCGTAAAAGCGCCAATTAGAATCGATTGGTAGCTCGGCTCCAACCATCGCCTGCCAGGCAAATACTTGGTCCTCCAAATCCTTTTGAGAGCTCACTCTGGCTAGCTCAACATCCGAATCAATCTCCTGGAGAAATCCTAAGCCTAGCCCGATGTACGGAGACCAACTTTGGGCAAAATCAAAATAATAGTAGCCGTTTGCCATGATCGCCACAGACGCCAAATCTCCGCCATTAGCTATCGTCGTTCCCCCTGCCCCTTTAATCTGATCAATATCGTTGCTGCGATATACGTAATCGAGATCGGCTGCGAAATTTCTATTAAAGCGATATCCGGCCGCTAGACCAACCAAAGCTCCTGTATCTAGACTCGCTTCACCAGATGGGAAAGAATCTGTTCTATTACCATCAAAATCCGAGTCTAGAGCAAAGTTCAATCCTCCCATTAATCTGGCATAAGGTCCCTGGTAGTCCGTCTCATCCGCAACCGCTTGCCCTATAGTTGCACATGTACCGATTAGAGCTGCTGCCCCGCCCATCAGCATCAGCCTGGCCAAACCGTTTCTAATTCCCGTCATCTTCTAAACTCCTCCGAGCACAAATAAAATTTACGACGAAACAAGGACAACTATACCCATGCTCTCCCCCCTTAACTATCTGAAAACAAACTATTCGCTGGCCTATTGCACGAGTGGCCAACAAAATGCACAAGTGGTAAACTAGACACGTGGATCAGACGAAAAGAAAGACAGAACATTGGTTTGAATCAGCTACGGTGTCCGTTGAGCAATACTTTTTCTTTAGCTCCCTGGCCCTTATTGTGCTCTTCGCTTGGATGGAACCGGCCGGAGCGGCAGGCGTGGGTTTTGCTAAGGGGCTTGTCTTTTGGACGATTCAAATCGCTATCATAATACCGCTCTTAATCCAGATACAGCAGTTAACCTCACACTACTTCACCTTAAAGACGCCCCGGTCACCCTGGATACAAACGGCTATGTCAGGCGTTTGCGCAGCTCTCCTGTTTGTTCCGATCGCCTACTCTCTTGATGCACTATTCGCTATGCCTGAGGATGATGCATCCATCGGTCTCTTGCGCGGCCTACTTGATGAAGCCGCAGGAGTGGTCGTGCCCGTGACGGTAACATGGATAGCGCTCAATGCCCCTTGGATTCTCCAATTAGATTTTTCTAGGAGACCTATCCAACTACCTAGTCCGCAACTCAATGCACCAATCGAGAGGCCCGCCAACTGCGAGGAACACCCAACTCGTTTTCTACACGAGGTAAATAGCAGAGCTACTGGTGACTTAGTATCGATCAGCTCTGAGCTACATTATGTTCGCGTTGTTACCACAGACGCCGAAGTCATGTTCCTCTACAACCTGCGAGATGCCGTTGGAGAGCTTCCAGCAGATGCGGGAGTCCAGATTCACAGATCTCACTGGGTCTCACGGAGACACATAAGGGATATTACCAAGAGAGATGGCAACTTCGAGTGCGTCCTTTCAAATGGCAAGATACTACCTGTCAGTCGCCGAAAATATGCAGAGGTCAAAAAATTACTTTAGAACCGACCTCAAAAATATCTTCTGCTGCGGTTGACGAGATGCGGGCTGCGACTTCGTCAAACTTCGCGAAAAAACCCTTGAGTGTATCTCAGTGGATACACCTCCGGTTTTTTCGCTCGTTTTCCTCGTCTCGCCTCGCATCTCTTCAACCTCGCGACGAAGCTATTTTTGAGACCGGTTCAAGTGATTTGCAGAACTAAATGCCAGTAATACGAAGGATGCCTCCATAGATCCGAATATCTAGGTGTTCTTGCTAGGCGAAATCGGCTTCTCTTCATTCTGAAATGTTTGGTGCTCAAACCCAGCACCGCCAGGCTGAGCACCAATAATCCTAAAAAGCCAGAGTTATTTTGTGTGGATGCGCTCTTTTAAGGACCGCAACTGTTTTTTTAGGCTTCAAGTTTCTCGCAGACTTTGCGTCTACCGCACCGTTATAGAACGAGCACGGGTGTTGTCAGCTACATCGGTCTCTCCAGCTAGCACAGAGGCCCGACCGGTTAGAGTGGCGGTTGTTCTAAACAACGGAGCCGTCCAGTTAATACTGACTACCTGCGATGCGCCGGCGGCTAATGTTACCGAGCGCGCCGAACCAGCGCTTCCACTAGTTGCACTCAGCGAAACTGTAAATGTCTCGGTCTGATTACCCTGGTTAGCCACAGTTATTGAAACCGGTGTAGCTCGTCCAGGGCGCACCGTGGAAGCCGCGCTGATAGCTGTCACGGCAACGTCTCTGATCGGATCTTGAACCGGCGGAGGCGCCCCAAACAGCCCTTCAAGACTCAGTCTTCCGCCAGTAACTGTTAACCCAGTTAAAGATGTGGTTGGCTTGGCTGCGCCAAGGATGGCCGCTCTGATCTGCTGAGCTGTGGCGGCTGGGAATGCCGCCGAATACAGCGCCACTGCTCCTGTAACGTGAGGAGTTGCCATAGATGTACCACTGTATGAGGCGTAGCTGCTGTTTGGCACGGTCGAGAGAATTCCCACCCCTGGAGCTCCGATATCTACCGTTGTGGCGCCGTAATTAGAGAACGATGCCCTGGCACCCGTTGATGATATTGCAGCAACTGAAATCACGGCCTCATACGTCGCTGGACCTTCAACAGCAGTCCCCTGGAGCGTGGAGTAGTTGGCTGGATAGCTAACAGTTACATCATTGTTAGTTCCGCTGTTACCCGCCGCCGCAACAAAAAGAATCCCCTGCTTCGCAGCCCTAAGGATCGCAGTGTGGAGCGCGGAGCTGTAAGCCCCTCCACCCCAAGAGTTGTTCGATGCCACTATGCGCAACCCGTGACGAGTTTTTAAGTCGCGCAGATAATCAATCGCAGCTATAGCGTCAGATGTGTAGCCACCCTGCGGGCCTAAAAATTTAGCAGAGATAATCGTCACATTCCAATTAACTCCAGATATGCCGATTCCATTACTACCGCGAGCTCCTATCGTACCTGCCACATGAGTACCGTGAGTATCGCCATCGAGGGCATCGAACACGGAGTTGTTACGGTTGTAGAAATCCCACCCGTTGGTGTCATCGATGTACCCGTTACCGTCATTGTCGAGACCGTCCGGAGCGTCGTAAGGATTGACCCACACATTTCCAGCCAAGTCCGCATGATCTGGCTGCACCCCTTCATCGATCACTCCGACGTACACCTGGTTAGATCCGGTGAACCCTAGCTGCCACGCCTCCTCAGCATCACTGCCAAAGGAATTGGTTGTGCCGGTGGGGCCGCACACAGGCGCATCGTTGCCATATACTCCCCATAGAGAACCGTTTACATACGATGGGTCATTGGAAGTAGCTGCTCTAGTGACTCGGTAATTTGGCTCCACAAATGCTATCGCCGGGTTGTCTTGAAGAATATCGATGGCTCGCGCTACAGGCATCGATACCACGACGTGATCCAAGCTGATATCCTCGGAACTAGCCATGGCCACTCTGCCCCGATTTTTTAGGGAGCTCGCCTGCACTGAGGCAAGAGCCGCCGCTCGCTGCGAAAGTGAGGCTTCACTGTGGTACCCGATCAACAGCTCTCCCGGTTTGTGCGCAGCAAGGGTTTGCGCCTCACCTTCCGTGATGAAGCTTGCAAGAAGCATTGCTGAGACAGAGAAAAAAAAGTGAAGCGCGCGAATCATGAGGCCTCCTGTTGTGCAAACGTGACTAGCGTATCTGGAGCTCTGCTGTACCCCGCATCTCGAATAGTGAGAGCGATTATAGCGTTCTCCAAAAATCCGTAGCGAAATCCTGAGTTTTGGAGAACGCTATCGATTCGCGGATGCGAATCAAAACAACAACCTATAGTGATGTCCAGCAAAAGCCTTACCAGTTTTACTGGCACGGACTTTTGCACATCACTATAGCATCAACAAAACCAGCTCGGTTTATTCACGGAGGTGATAGCACAGCTCGCACCAAGACTGCCATTAAATAAATATGCTCACTGCAAGCTTGATGACTTTATACAATCTGCTGGCCTTAGCGCACCCGCCACATACTAACAGCGGTTTACGATCCGTTGTATCTCGGTTACCTGCTCAAAGGAGTGCTCCGAAGAGGGGAACGCCCCTGCTCGCACCTGCGCAACGTACTGTGAAATAGCCGTAGCGATATCCCCACCCCCACTAGCGCCCAAGAAGTCCTTGACGAAACGCGGCCGCTTACCCTTGGAGATACCCAACATGTCGTGCAAAACAAGAACCTGCCCGGTTGTATGTGGCCCTGCTCCGATACCTATCGTCGGAATCGAAAGCTCGCTCGTAAGCCTCGCCCCCACGTTACTAGGAACCAATTCAACTACCAGCATCTCGGCCCCGGCATGCTCAAGAAGCTTTGCATCGTTCACTATTCTCTCAGCCGATTGATCATCCTTTCCTTGCACTCGATAGGTGCCTAGCGCGTGTATTGATTGAGGAGTCAATCCAACGTGTGCGCAGACAGGCACATCACGCGTCCGCAAAAACTCCACTGTCGGCGCTAACCAGCTACCCCCTTCAAGCTTCACCATCTGCGCCCCCGAAGCTATCAGTTTTGCCGCATTGCGATACGCCTGTTCTGGAGACTCTTGATAACTACCAAACGGCATGTCCGTCATAATTAGGCTCTTAGGCCGCGCTCGCGCTACGCTTTTAGTGTGGTAGATCATTTCCTCTAAGGCCACCGGCACGGTCGTCTCGTGCCCCTGAAGCACCATTCCGAGCGAATCTCCCACCAACAGAACATCCACTTCAGCTTCATCTAGTACACGGGCAAAGCAGGCATCGTAGCAAGTCAACATCGCTATCGCTGGGCCAGATTGGCGACGCTGTCGTAAAGCGGGAACCGTGATCGGCTTTCTGGCAGATAGTGAGATAACGGTGTCATCGGTCATGGGAAGCCTAAGGAGAAATTTCTATAAGCTATCTTAAAAATACCTACCACAGCCAAGTATCACCTGTACTGGGCCCTAAGTCCGGGCTTACTAACAAGGCTGATGATTTACAAAAGTATAGTAAGAGTAAGTGACTCATGCAAATCGCAGGGCATCGCAGTTCGCCCGCTAACTACTCGGCGGCGTTGGATTTCCCACAAAGCGTAAAATAAGCGGCAATAAAAAATCCGGGCCATCGAAGTGGCTAATGGGCAACAATTCGGATTCATTCGATAATCTGGGAAGAAACTCGAACCTGGTTACCGGGTAACCGCACTATCTGCCCTTGAAGCTCTAGTCTAAGCATGTCAGCCGCAGAAAGATCGGTTATTCCGATAAAGGAATCAACACTCATAGTTTTCCACAGCCCACACTCGGTTGCCCTATCGCCGCCCTGGGTAAATCCATATTCGAGTAATACATCAGCAGCTGAAGCAATTGCCATCGCGCCCTGATCTATTAGATCAGCTCCCCCTTTACTAAGCTCGTCATTACTTGAGTCCTGTACCACAAACACATCTCTGCCGTACTCGGCAGCAAAGTTTGCAGTGACTAGACTGCCGCTACGGGAACCGGCTTGCACCACCACAATCCCCTGCGATAGGCCCGCGATGATCCGATTGCGCGCAAGAAAGTGGTGCTTCATAGGTTCAGTACCTGGTGGATACTCAGATACGATAACACCGCCCGCCTCAAGTATCTCTCGGGCGAGACCCACGTGCGTCGGCGGATAGACCCGATCGAGTCCGTGGGCAAGCACGGCAAGAGTTGGAAACTCAGCACCTGACTCAAGAGCTCCGCGATGCGCAGCGCCATCAATTCCGAGAGCAAGGCCACTGACCACTGGCAAACCTGCGCGTGCTAATGCAGCGCTTAACTCTGAGGCACTGCGGCAGGTGTTGATTGACGCAGCCCGAGTGCCTACTACACCGACCAGCTTTGATGGAATGCAGCGCCCTGAGTTGAGAGAATGTAGGTAGAGCGCAGCTGGGGGTGCCGTTATCTCTCGTAATTGCGCCGGATATCGGGCGGAAGTTATCGGTAAAACCTCCAGGTTAAGCTCCAGACAAACCTGAACGATCGATACCGCACGATCTCTTTCAGCCCGGGTAATATGCGGCTGTGCCGGTGCAAAGCTCCCGGCTTCAACAACAGCCTCGGTCATTTGATACTTCTTATTCTCCTTGAAGCAGCCTACGACGATTGCGCTCAACACGTCTCTTTCGTCTGCCCAATTTTTCTGCTGTTGTAGCACGTAGCATTTCCTCCAATATCTGCCCCAGCCTAGTCCACTTCTCTCACAGGGCCCGGCCCGAACAAACCGAGACACGAGAGACACCTCAACGCAAACGCGATAAGGGTGAGCTTAGCTTGATGGTACCTAAACCCAAAATGAGCAGTTGCGGATGTGAAAATAGCGCAGCTGCTCCTCTTGAGTTAAAATTCGTTGCCACTAACGTTAATCGAAAAAGCGCGCTGAAAAGTTGCGGCTAAAGGAGAGGCCACGCTGCAAGAGAGTCGCAATCGATTTGTTCTTTTGCTCCAGCTTTTTGGGCAAAGCGATTGTCGATTGAGCATTAATGGAATGCAATCGCCCGGCTGTAACGAGTGATTTCTTTTCAAAAATCACTCGCGCAGGGTTTATCTACTGTTTGAAATGCCGCTACCCTCAGGGCGCGACTCGTCCTGTAAGGCGAGCTGCTCCTGGATCGATTTACTAAAGAGTCGCGGATCGGGGATGTAGCTCAAAACCTCCTCTGTGCCGCCGGTACCAGTCACGAGGACATCACCAAAATTGCATATTCGCCCTAGGACGCTCTGGTTAATCCTGATCGCCTCAACTTTTGCCAAAACTATGTCGGTCGTCTTCAAACGTACGAGACCGGTTTTACCCAGCACGCGCTTGGAGGTGACTCCGAATTCGCTGGTGAGGTAAAGAATGAGGCGGTCAAGCAACCTCACGGCGGCGAGAAAAAGGAAGAAGCCGACCAGATACCAGGCGACTGGCACGTCAGAAGTGATAGACATCACCCCGGCTAAACCAGATACAACCATCGCTGGGGCTAACAAAACAATTGCGTGCAGACGGGTTATAAGTACCAGCGACTCATCATCTAGAAGGTGGTTTTCTATGTACGGCATATCAAGGCTCTGGCCTCCAAATCAACCGGTTCGCTCATACGAAACCAACAACACCAAAAAGGAGTTAAGGTCAGGGATCGCTTAGCCCTTATCGCTCACGGATTGGGACTTTCTCGTGTCTCAGCTGCTTTGCTGGAACCCTGCGGATGAGGATATAGGAAAGTGCACCTTTAGTCGAACCCCTTTGCTGCAAAGCCCTAAAGACGGCCCGGATCTAACGTTTCAATCGCTTTGCCTTTGGAGCCGCTTTTCGGGAAACTTTGGGAGCTGCTTTGGCGGGTGTGTTTGCTGCCTTTGGGCGCTTGGCAACGGACGCTCGGGCAGCAGCAACCTTTCCAGCAGCCTTTCCGTTTGCTTTAACTTCACTCTTGACTACTGGCTTATGGGAACTGCCCTTACCAGCTGCCGTTTTAGTCTCTGTCTGAGCTGCCTTTGCTGAACTCTTGGCTGCAACCACTTGCTTAATCTTACTAGCGACAGGACTCGCCATAGAGTTTATCAGAGGAGATTTAGAAGCCTTCGCACCGCTCTTTGCTGCAACTTTGCTGGCTGCCACTTTACTAGCTGCTGCTTTACCAGCTGCAGCTTTGCTTGATGACCCACGTGACAACCCCTTGGCCGGTTTTTTCTCAGCTACCGGCGCGATCAGTTTTACTGGCTTGTTCTTGGCTGATTTAGCCGATTTTGCGGCCGCACCCCCTTTCTTACGGTCATCGGGTTGCGCAACATCGCTAGAAAAACTCATCACCGTATTCGATGCGGATATCGGTTCAATCGGGGTGCCTTTAATCACCACTCCATCTTGCCTAAGAATAGGCCGCGGCTTAGGTCCCTTCATCCGATACTTGGTTGCCAATGTTCGTTCAGGAGCCGGCGCTTCGGCCTTTTTCTCTGTGGCTTCGGCTCCGGCAACCTTTGGCGATTCCCCTTCAGCTACCTTTTCAGCGGTGTTGAGGGTAACGCGGGCGTTGTCCAGGCGATCCATCAGTGCCGGGATATCCTCAGGCGAAGAGAGCCAGGTCTGACCGTTTGCACTGTAAAGGGTCACGAATTGACCGTTAATCAGCACCCTTTTGCTAATGTATTTCTGCTCGGTAGTGTCCTGATTTGCATCGCGGAAGTTCATAAATACCTACCCCTGTCCATGTATCTGATCAAAAACCTTTAACCCAAAAAGCTTGAATTCGGTGCTCTTGCTACAAAGCAATAGAATCCATATAGTTAGGCCAAACAAACGAAATAAAAGCGCGTTTGCCCTCGGCCGCACTCAGCCCCTCGAACAATTAGATGTCTGGCGGACTCACGATCGATGCGGCTATCTCGGTTGATTCGGGGCTTTTTTTTGAGTAAGGATCATCTATGTCGGCCAAGTCAAACCCCCCTCCATTCCGTAGCTCTTCGACGGGCAGTGCGTCAGCAGAACTCCATGTCGACTGGCCTAAGCACGTTACAGAGTTGCACGTTCACTTGGGAGGCTCTGTTCCCCTTTACAGACTTTGGGAGATCGCCATCGACCGGGGGATAAGAGGTATAGGCTCTGGCTATGAGGATTTCGTCAGTCTCCTAAAAATTGAAGGTGGTAAAGTCAAAGACCTCGACAGCTACCTTGAGGTATACGACAAGATCGAACTCATTCAGTCGGGCCCAGCGTCAGTGCGTGAAAGTATCATCATCGCCATCCACCGCGCCTACCGCACTGGTGGCATGATTAGTGTTGGTCCCGGTGGCGAGGGTGGCTCACCAGAGTCTCTCTTCGCGATTCGCAGATTTGAACTACGCTGGAACCCGCTCAAGAGAACTGGCGCGGTTTTCCTCAAGGGTAGCCACGCAGGTCTATATGACATGGATCGAGTGATCAAGTCCGCTGTAAATGCGGTTGAAGAAGTGGAGATCGGATTCCACGGGAATATTCAGGTAGGCCATATCTTCTGCTTTGGTCGAGATATGACATTCGAGGCCAACATGGCGCTAGCTAAAAAAACTCGGCTGTGGCGCGAAAAAACTGACAAAATTATCGGCATCGATCTAGCGGGTCACGAATCTGTAAACTCTTTATCATCGCCGCGAAAGCTCGAAGAGATGCGCATCGTGTTTAACGAAGCGGGTCCTGGCCTTGGACGAACGGTACACGTTGGCGAGACGCACCACGTTGACATAGAAACTTTCATAAAAACTGTAGAAACCCTCGAGCCATCGCGGGTTGGGCATCCAATAGCTGCAATCAGAGCGCTTTGGGACAAAAAAGATGATCGTGGTTTAAAACTTCTTAAAGAACGCGAGATCGTCTGTGAGCTATGTGTTAAATCAAACCTGTTAACAGGTGCGGTCAAAGATATCGCTGAATACGGTCGAATCATCGCTACACTAGATGAATATGGCATCGACTATACCTTCTCTACGGATGCTCCATCGCTGCAAGGTACATCACTTGCCGAGGAATTGATGATGCTTATCTCCGAACGTGCCGCAACACCGGAGCAGATACTACGAGCACTCTCGACCGCGGAACGAGCCAGCTTCTTGCCAGCTAAAACCTGCGCGAGTGATTTTTGAAAAAACCACTCGCAATAGCAGGGCGAGCCCACCTTGAAGCCCTCATAGCAAGCCGGCGCGGCTGTATAGTGCTGTTTTTTTCATAAAAAACAGCACGTGCAGGGTTTGCTTTGTTGATGCCGTGGCATATCCTAGGGAACGGGCAGTTGGATTGATTTGTATTAAGGGTCAGAGCGATCGGGGTAACTAAAATTGACCCCCTCAACTCTAAAACCCTGTACGAATGCTCCGCGCCCCGAACCTACTTTCTTTACGAGGTACCCGATGAAGTCTGATCAAAAGAGTGCTACTTCGAGCACATCTGATTCTCCAGCCAAAAACTTTCAAACCGTCCTCCATCAACTGTGGACCAGCAAGAATCCGTTGGACGAGCGTATGCTCGCTCAGCGCAAAACTAAGATCGTTGCAACTCTTGGGCCTTCATCCAGATCGCCGGAGAAGATAAAAGAGTTGATTCAAGCTGGGGCCAATGTTTTTCGTCTCAACTTCTCTCACGGCAGCCACGAAGAGCATCTAGCAGTTCTCAAGGATGTGCGCTCAATAGCCAACCAGATGGGAGCATACATCGCGATCCTGCAGGACTTATCTGGCCCTAAGATTCGCATCTCGAATGTAGAGGGAGATTTCTGCCCGATCACAGATGGACAATTGATTGAGCTGAGGGTCGCCGATAAGAGCCTATCAAATGCCAAAACGATCTTCGTTGAAACAGTCAACCCGATGAAGACCCTATCTCCTGGGCACCACGTTCTTCTCGCGGATGGGCTGATAGAATTAGTCACTGAATCGGTCGCGGCGGATCATGTAATTTGTCGCGTGATCAAGGGCGGACGCATTCGTTCTCGTGTCGGCATAGCCTTCCCTGACAGCGATGTTGATCTGCCAGCGACTACAAAGAAAGATCTGGTAGACCTTGAGTGGGGAATCACCAACGGAGTCGATTACGTTGCGATCTCTTTTGTGCGTTCTGCTAGCGATGTTTTGTCACTAAGGGAAATTATCGATGCTCGCGGTTCCGCCGCAGGTATAATTGCGAAGATTGAGCGCAGAGCGGCCCTGGAGAATATCGAAGAGATCGTACGCGCCTCTGACGGCTTAATGGTTGCTCGCGGCGACCTCGGCCTTGAGGTCCCCCTCGAGCAGCTGCCGATGCTGCAGCGGCGCCTAATCGAGGAAGCTAACTTTCGTGGCATTCCAGTGATTGTGGCGACCCAGATGATGCACTCCATGATCACCTCAGTTCGCCCAACACGGGCCGAGGTGTCAGATATAGCTGCTGCCGTCATGAGTGGCGCTGATGCAGTAATGCTCTCTGATGAAACTGCTATCGGCGAACACCCTGCTGCCTGCGTCGGCTATCTCAGTCGCATCTCTTTGGCAGCAGAGC
Organism: Pseudomonadota bacterium; assembly: GCA_046300175.1. GTDB lineage: Bacteria > Bdellovibrionota_C > UBA2361 > UBA2361 > OMII01 > OMII01. The sequence continues at coordinate 13,681 of JBKCMS010000174.1, forward strand.
AGACATTTGCATTTGAAGAGTACAAACTGCGCCTGCGTAATTCAGATACACTAACCGTGCCGGATGCTATTGCATACGCTGCGTGCGCCGCATCAATAAAGACTAGTGCTGATGCACTGATTGCCTGCACCGAGACCGGCACATCGGCGCGGCTCGTCGCTAAATATCGGCCTCAGCAACCGCTCTACGGTGTTTCGCGTAAGGAGACTACGCTAAGGCGCATGGCGCTTTACTGGGGGGTAAAACCGTGCGCATTTGAGTCCGCGCACAACCATGTCGACGAGATAGAGCGAGCTTTGCAGGTAGTGCAGAATCTTGAGAACTTACCCAACGGGTCACGGGCCGTGGTTACTGGTGGCCGGTTTACTCAAACTCCAGGAGCAACTTCCGTATTGGAGGTTCGCGAGCTTAACTATCGGGGTTAGCAAACGACTGCTGCATACAGGACCGTCTAGGAGATGTATCAAAGCTTGAGAGGGAACAATGAACGGAGAACATCTTTGCTCAGAGCATGAGGCTGCTGCGTTAGCTGGGGTATCTTTGCGTACCCTGATGCGGTTCAGCGAGGCTGGCTATCTTAAACTGCACACTGCTGATGATGGCTCACTAAGCTTCGAACGCAGTCAGGTTCAGGATATCTTCGGCATCAGCGGTCAGGGGGGCGAAGTTGCAGACATAAATGCCAAGGAGCAGGCATGCAGCGGAGAAGCTGCCGACGAGCAATCAACCTGCGCGGGCGGTGCGGCTCCTAAGGATGATGATTATTGTCAGCACTCATCGGCGCGCGATAGTCAGACCACTAAAGCTCAATTCGATACCCATGAACCTATTCAGGGTGTAGAGAGCGGCCTAAAAAGCAACGCGCAGAAAACTCCAGTTAGTGATGAACAAAATAAATCTGAGGGCTCATACGCTGAGGCTGCGTTAGAGGAGGTAGCGCGACTGAGAAACCTGCTGACGATGCAGGAGCGGATTCTCGATAGTAAAGACGATGAGATTGCAGACCTGCGCAGCCAGCGCGCCTGGCTCCGCGAGCGAATTGAGAAGCTTGAGGAGAAGAGCGACCGTGACCAGATTTTACTCCTCTCGGAGACGCAAATGATTCGCTCTCTAATCGCCTATCAGGAAACCCGCAAGTCCACTTTCCGTCAGTTTCTTGAGTGGACAGGGATTGTTCGAGGACAGCAGCAGCAGGCCTCTCTGCCCCAGTCTCAACAAGGTGACTATCACTCTTCTTCAAGCTCGCAAAGTGGCAGCTCAAGGACAATAGATGTCTCGATAGCCAGCAACCGTATTCCGTAAACCACCTGAGCCCCCATTTTTAAATAAACCCAGCACGGGTGCTTTTTCAAGAAAATCACTCGCGCTGGGTTTAGCTTTCAAATGAGAGCAGATGCGGTTGAGGTCAGTACTCTGGGGATGAGTTTAGTTTTTTGTTAGCTAGATGAACTTCGACACGACGATTAGCCGCGTGGGCCCACTCTTCGTTCTCCGGAAATAGTGGGCGGCTCTCGCCAAACGTCACTGCGAACAGACGTTGTTCTGGGACACCTAAGCGCACAAGCTCAGCCTTAACGGCTTTAGCGCGATCGCTTCCAAGCTTTTCGTTATATGCGGATGACCCACGTTTGTCTGCATGCCCCTGCAGCTCAACATTCACCGGCTCCCCGTCGATGAGCAGCTTGGCGATCCGCTGGGCCTTTCCCCGGCCAGCCTTATTCAGCGTTCTTTTGTTCAGGTCAAAATTCACATCAGGGAAGTACACTACGTTCTTTTTTTTTTTCGCCGGACCCTTCTAGTTCCTCATCGAATTGATCACCTTCTAGGTCATATCCCTGCATGTCATAGTCGAAGGGTTTCACCTGCCGACAATCAGGAATTTCGTCGCTTCGAGAAAAGCAGGAGGGGCTCCTAAAATCGTAAGGTTCCCGGTAACCCATTATGGCGCGGGTTTCTGGGGTCGATGAAGCAAAGTAGCTAAATGGACGAAACAGGACCTCGCGAGCAAACCACCCGATCGGGTGCACGATGTAGGCCAGAATTCTTAGCGGATGAGAGTCTGACTCGCGGTATGCTGGCGACGGATGGTACTCTCCGTACAGGCCAGCGCTGCTGTCCCTCGGTAGTCGATCTTGCGCCAGCACTGTTGTCGGAAGAGATAAAATACCAAACAACAGCACCCCGTTGATTATAGCGCTTCTAAATACCATGGCCGGTGTTCCTGAATAGTAACGTTATCTGCGGCTTCGTAGTCACTCAATGAAACAGCAGCTTCAAACCTAGATTATCTGCCCTCAAACTCTCCGTAGAAAGATAGGGGCGGTATCATCAACATCAGGTCTGACCTTTACTAGGATGCAGCCTGGGCTGTGCCGTGCTCAGTATTTTGATGCGTCGGGGTATAAAGGCGTTTGGTAACTATTCAGCAAATTCCGCAACGGTCACGTTAACCACTATTAAGGGGCGGCTTTGCAGAGCAAAGCGGTGTGCCAAAATTAACTACTCACCAAATAAAGGGTATCCCCGATCAGGGGATGACAAGACATAACGACCAACAAATAGGGCTATTTGTGGGCAAAGCTCTAACCATAATCTAAAAAGCTGGTGAGTAGTTACGGCGTTTGATAACGGCCGTCACAGCAGATAGATCGCCTGCGCTAGCCCTGTGCTTCGATCAATATCGGCCAACACCCCCCGCAGCTGACCCTCCCCTTCCTCAACCTGATACGGCGCTGGTCGTGGCGAGAGGAACCTCTGTAGTGCAACATCGGATTTCATCCCGATTACTCCACCTTGATTGCCGGTCATTCCTAGGTCAGTGATATAGGCGGTTCCTCCCGGTAGAATCTGCGCATCTGCCGTTTGCACATGAGTGTGAGTACCAACAAGCAGCGATATTTTACCATCGAGAAAACGCGCCATGGCATATTTTTCTGAAGTTGCCTCAGCATGAAAGTCACAAACAGTAATAGAAGCTCTCCCTAGCGCATGGCGCTCCGCCCAAGACCTAGCTGCCCTAAATGGGCACTCTGTGGTACCGGATATAAACACTCTTCCCAGCATGTTTGTGACCTGGACTACAGTGCCATCTGATAGGGTTACACTACACTCTCCTCTCCCGGGAGTTGTATCAGAAGGTAGATTAGCAGGACGAATGCACCATGATGAATTTTCGTTAAGTAGCTCCGCTGAGCCTTTTCTCTGAAAGGCGTGGTCGCCCAAGGTAATCACATCCACTCCAGAGCTCCGAATCTCTTGCGCTGTTCCAGGGTCGATACCCGCTCCACCAGCGGCGTTCTCACCATTCACTATTACTAGGTCTGCGTCCACATCCACTCGCAAAGATGGTAGGAACTTTTTAAGAGCTGTCCTACCCGGCCGCCCCACGACATCCCCAAGGTAGATGATCCGGCAAGCGTTAAACGGTTTGTGTGGATAACTCCTGGTGTATCGATTATTCATGAGCAAGGGATTCCGGCTTGATTACACCACGTTCGTAACATATCCAGTCCATTTGGACATCATGAAGATCAGTAGGTACCGACTGAACAATCTGCATCGACCAACACACGCCGACCTTAACCGCCCTTTCTAAGCCGGGAATACTAAGAAATCGATCGTAGTATCCAGCCCCTCGACCAAGTCGCTGGCCAAATCGATCAAAAGCTAGTCCTGGCATAATCACAAATAGGTCGCTAAAAGGCGAAGGCACAAACGGTTCACCATAGCCATCAGCCGGCTGTAATATGCCTCTTGGCCCCGGAGTGAGATGGGCTCCCCAGTCTGCGCCTATCTGCACAAAGCGCATCTCTCCGGTTTCCTCAATACGCGGAAGGTAAACTAAAGAGTCTTTAAGTAACACACCGATCGCCTCTGCCAGATCGACCTCCCCTTGAAAGCAGGGTATCCACGCAAATACATGTCGATGATCAGGATAAGATAAGGGAAGCGAGCAAATAAGATCCGCCACGCGCTGGCAAACCTCGGAGTGAGCTTTTGCAATCCAGCGCGAATCAAGATTGGCGAGCACCAACTTCATCTCCCTCCGCAATGCCTTCTTTGATTCCTGAACCATATTCCGCTAACGAGCCTACAAATTTCTGGCCGATTATTATGCGCTTGGCCTATCTCTTCGCACTCTCATTAACTCACGAAGAACGGGTGGCCGTCCACTTCTTGTGCTGAATAGCAATCGTAGTTAACCGATACCATTCTATAACTTCCGTAGAGTACAAATAAACTGCCCCTGCTTGCTTTAGAGCAGCATTTACTTCCCTGGCATTTCAGGCACTTAACCAATTTAGTGACCAACTTGGCCCTAGTGGTTCAATAATGATTCAAGAACTTAGCGTATCGTGCCGAAGGAGAAGAAAGAGACGGAATAAAGAGAGATAGAGGTATGCTGGGAATAATTAAGTGAGAGTGGCCCAGCTCCCTCTGCATGGAACAAGCTAACGTGACCTAACAAACGCTGGCGTACATGTCAGGCTACTTCTATGTGCCTCTTTATTGATCTCGCATTTTAGTGATGCATGCAAATGAATAGCCCTGAATCGTCTACGGATCTTACTAAAGCTGAGCGCTCCGTGGCGAACATTTTGGTAGTCGAGCCTGAGCCGAGCGAACGCAATCTTATGCGCACGATGCTCAAAGGACTCGGCTATCCAGTTGTATCGGAGTCACCGAATCATTTGGCGTCACTTGAAAAATTCGAAGGCCGAAAGTTTACTCACATAATCTTTGATGCGAAAAAAGGAAACTGCCCGATGCAGGAGTGGTTCTCACAGGTTCTTGAGATCGCACCAAGTATCATAGCAATACCATCTTCATCAAACCCCTCGGTAGACGATGTATTTGAGCTTCTGTTAATGGGCGCAAAAGGATATCTGGTTAAGCCCTTCACCCGCGATACTCTCGATTTATCAGTCACCCTAGCGACAAAGGGCGAGCCTATTCCTGACATAGTTCGGCAGGCCCGGGATCGAAACGAAGCATTAGTAGCACTCATGATGTCGAGCCTTGATCGGCTAGCTACCGTCCACCGCCAGTCCAAGCAATTTGAAACTGCACTCCGCGAGCTTCCGCGGGCTGAGGCAGCTCTTCGTCGCGCCTCCGACCTGGCACTAATGTTTGCCAAAGGTGGCGAAGAAGGGCTTGTCGGGGCCTTAGAGCGATTCTGTGTCGAGAAAAGCCGGGGACCTGCCACGCGATTAGGCCGGTTAAGGAAACGGCTATCTACCACCCGTGTTGTCGACGATCCTAAGGTAGAGTAATCTGATCCTTAATGAACAACGTCAGCAACTGATGGATGTCCAAAGTATCAGGAAGAACTAAATATGATTTCTATCGACCGGGCTCTTGACCTATTTCACCGGTGGCAACTCAATCAAAGTCAACGCCGCACCATGAGAGGCAAGGCGCAAATTCTAGTATCTCTAGCAATACTCACGATCGCCTTTACCTTCGCTCCGGTACGCTCGGCAAAAGGCCAAGCGCTTGAGGAGCTAAAGCTATCTGAGGCTTACAGAAAGCTTGAGCTTGGCCAACCTTCAACTCCAAAAAATCTACGTGATAAAGGCGTAAAGTCTGACGGCGTACTTAGTAACTACGAATCCCTTTGGGTGTCGTCTACCCGCGCACGCTTATTGCTGCAATGGGTTGAGGCGCGCATAAACAACTACCGATACGAGGTATTTGCAGCCGGACACAAAACGGATCATGCAGTTGTTGAAACTGTTTTCACTAATAGACAGAGAGAGCAGGTAGCTGTGACTATTCAGGTGCCTATGCCGATCTATCGGACGATGGCTGCGCACCGCACTCTCGCCTCGTTTAATCGCTTTCATCCCCCGGCGCTGGAGACAGTTGGAAGTCAGAAGATCGAGCTACACGGCGTTCAAGCGGACTATTATAGACACAAAACTGGCGCTTGCTCAGTGGTAATTCCTACAGAGCAACTCGGAGTGATTAATCTAAGAGTCTCCACTTGCACACAATCAGCCGTGATGTTTGAGGTAGCCAAGGCACTAAATGTTGCCCGTTTAAATCAGAAGCTCACCTCATAACTTTAAAGCGACATCTCATCTTTGAGACTCACGCCGGCTCTTTACTGGGTGATAGTCGTAGCCTATTAGCGCGCGCCTGTGCCGAGCAGCACCGCAGGGATTGTACGGAGCAATAAAAAGAGGTCTCTCTTCAAAGACCAATTGTCTATATACTGTAGATCGAGAGCGACCCAATCCTTGAAATCGGCTATCTCATTTCGACCACTCACCTGCCATGTACAGGTAAGGCCGGGACGCATTGATAGCCGACGTCGACTCTTGCGATCATAGAAACTCACCTCTCCTGGAATTGGAGGCCTTGGGCCTACTAAACTCATATCCCCTACCAGGACATTCCAGAGTTGTGGCAACTCATCGAGGCTAAACCTACGCATGAATCGGCCAAAAGTGGTGACACGCGGGTCGTATTTCATCTTGAAAGCTGGGCCTGACATCTCGTTACTCGATTTAAGCGCGTTAAGATCTGCCTCAGCTCCGACGAACATCGACCGGAATTTATACATCTGAAAGAGCCTTCCATTTAGCCCCATGCGCGTCTGACGAAAGATAACCGGACCCGCGGTGGACTTAACGCCCAGCGCTAAAACGATGAAGAGCGGAAGGAGCAGTACCAGCGCTACGGTAGAAACCCCTATATCGATGCCCCTCTTTAATACAAGTTGCCACGATTCCCCCGGTGGAGTTTGGAAATGGATTAATGGCATCCCACCAAAATAACTCATCTCAGATTTCATCAAACCGATGCTGAATATATCGGCTGCAATAGTGGTGCGCACTCCTTGGTCAGCACAGATCAGGATTACCTCTTCAACTTCGGGCATAACTGCACTGACATCGGTAAAAATAACCTCATCGATTGCATATGTTTGGAGTGCCTGACCGACATCATCAACACCTTGCAGCAATCGCCCCACCTGAAGCGCTCCGGATAGCTCGCGCCTCAAACGTATACTAGCTTCGTTGTTGTTAACATCGCGACTCTTGAGGTCAGCAAAAGCGCGCACGTGAATCCCCAACTCTGGGCGTGAGGCCAGCTCTTTAGCGAGGCGCATCGCCTGAGTGCCGACTCCGCAGATGACGACGTTACGAAAATTACGCCCCTGCCTACGCCAAAAACGTAGCAGTTTAAGAACCACATACCGCTCTAGAGCCAATCCACACCCCGCCAGCAGCGCAAACAAGGCGATAAACGACCGGCTGATCGGATACTTGAGCAGGAATAGCGCTGCTGCAACGATGCAAAATACCGCTGCACTGCTGAGAAATGCCAAACGGAAAAGCCGCCAGACTGAGCTGAGCCGCATACTACCGTAGGCACCCATTGAATTAAGAATGATGCCGTAGCCAATCAGACCAACCAGGAGAACTACTAAATACTCCTTCATGGGCAGAAGTTCGTAGCCCTCAAATGGCAGCTGTAGCCCGAGCGTCTCGTTCCAATATAAAAGGGACGACCTTCCGTAGTATGCCCCCAGAAAGGCAGCGATGATGACCAGATTGTCTCCGATTCTCTCAATCGCTGAAATAATACGCCAATTCTGCTTGAGCATGGCGAAAATACTATGTGATTACGTGGCCATAAACAAGCCCGTTAGCCCTGCGGATCTGGGTGTTACTAGGGGCTACCCTTTGAGCTCCTCTGTCGCAGCCACTCTAGCCGCTCTCGAATAATCTTCTCGGCTCCGCGCTCACTAGGCTCATACAGGGGACCTATCTGAACCTGCTCGGGCAGGTAACGCACACCAGCCGCGTATCCGTTCTCCTCATCATGAGGATAGCGATAGCCGCGGCCGTATCCTGCCTCTCTCATAAGCTTTGTTTCCGCGTTTCTAAGGTGCATCGGAACCGCTGCTGTGGGATACTCTTTGATCGCCTCCAGTGCTCGGTGCAGAGCCACATAACTGCGGTTCGATTTGGGTGCTGTTGCCAGATATGTAATGCACTGAGCTATTGGGATTCGCCCCTCAGGTAAGCCAACAAGCTCAAAAGCTTCGAGGGTAGCAACGGCAAGTTGCAAGGCACGGGGGTCTGCGTTGCCTATATCCTCGCTAGCGAATATCACCATGCGACGGATCAAGAATCGCGGATCTTCTCCCCCGTGCAACATACGAAAGCCGTAATACAAGGCCGCGTCTGCATCCGATCCGCGCAAGCTCTTTATAAAGGCAGAAGCGATCGTGTAGTGTTCCTCACCATCCCTATCGTACACCGCCACATGCGCCCTGGTGAGAAACTGATCTACCTGCTGCTGTCCGATTGCCGCCTGCAGCATTGAATCTCGACCATACGTGTCTACAAAGGCTTCAAGTAAATTGATTAAGCGTCTACCATCTCCCGCGCTCGCTTTGATCAGTCCACTGCGTGCAGCTTCAGAGAGAGTTACCTCACTCGCTTGCTCACCTCGTAGCAATACAGCCCGCAGAGCCCCCTCGCTTAGTGGTGACAGGATCACCACACGACAGCGGGACAGCAGCGCCCCTGTCAGATAAAACGAGGGGTTCTCTGTTGTGGCTCCTATCAAAGCAAGCACTCCAGACTCAACGTGAGGTAGAAATGCGTCCTGTTGCGCCTTGTTAAAACGATGAATTTCGTCGACAAAGAGTAGGGTTGGCTTCGTCGCTGCTCTGGCCTGTTCAACCACCTCACGCACGTCCTTCACCCCCGAAAGTACAGCCGATAGCTCAACAAAGTTGCAGTCAAAAGCCGCGCCGATCAGCTTTGCTAGCGTTGTTTTCCCGGAGCCCGGCGGGCCCCAGAGAATCATCGATGGCAGTCTTCCTGCGCCGCTTCGCACCTGCTGCACTAAGCGGGGATCGAGTTCATCTAATCCCGCAAACTCGTCAATATGTCGCGGCCTCAGCTGCTCTGCAAGTGGCACCTGCTTCATAACTCACACAAGAACTGAGTCACGTACCTAAACCCCTCCTCGAACTGCCGCAATGAGAACGATTCGTTTGGCGAGTGAATATTATCCTCGTCTAGTCCAAATCCTACCAGTAAAGGCGCAGCTCCCGATGCGGTCGCCAGAGCGGGAATAATCGGAATGCTGGCGCCGTTCCAGATATAGACAGGCTTAACTCCAAAGGCTTTCTCAATAGCGCGCTCGGCTATCTTGGCAACGTCCGACCCCACAGGCAAAAGTAATGCTGCCCCACCGACGGAGAGATCGGTTACCTCAACACGCGCTTCCTCTGCTGAGAGACTCTCAAGGTGCTTCACTACTGCGCTCAAGACTCGATCAGGATCCTGCCCTGCGACCAGACGCATCGACAGCTTGGCCATCCCGTAGGACGGAATGACCGTCTTGCCGCCCGCACCTTGGTATCCACCCCCTACTCCGTTGATCTCCAGCGTCGGCCGGAGGCCTCGTCGCGCTAGCGGACCAAAGCGGTTCTCACCTCCGCGGAGAGGAACACCTAAATGCTTCGACATATGATCAAGATCAATCTGTGCAGAGGTAACTAGCGCGGTCTCGTCTGGCGTTGGTTCATGCGTGCCCTCGTAGAATCCCGGAACGGCCACCGATCCGTCGCCGTTGTGCAGCGACGCTAGAATGCGCGCTAGAGCCTGCAGCGGATTCAAAACCACACCACCGTACATACCGGAGTGAATGTCCATGGCTGGCCCATGCACACGCACCTCGCAGTGAGCTATGCCCCTCAACCCCATAGTGATTGCTGGCCGACCTGGCTCAAGCATGTCGGTATCGCAGACCATCAGGATATCAGCGTGCAGAGCATCCCTCCAAGACGACAACCCTGCATGCAGTGCTTGACTACCACTCTCTTCCTCTCCTTCGATAAGCACCTTTATCGTTGGAAGATCAACGCCCTGGCTACACAGGGCCTCAAGAGCCTTACAAAAAAAGAACACCTGCCCCTTATTATCCTCTGCTCCGCGAGCATACATACGGCCATCTCGAATACTGCCTTCGAATGGATTACTCCTCCAAAGCTCTAGCGGGTCTACTGGCTGAACATCATAATGCCCGTAGAACAAAACTACCGGCTTGCTCGCGTTACCCTTGCGCTCGGCATACACCAAAGGCTTTGTGCTGGAGCTCCAAAGTTGAGCTGTAAAGCCCAGACCCTCAAGATGCTTCCGCAGCCACCGCGCACAATCCTCACAATCCTCCTGGTAATGTGGGTCCGCGCTGATGCTCTTAAAGGAAAGAAACTCTCGCCATTCCTCGATAAAGCGATCCCGATGGCGGGCAAAGTATGCCTGAAACTGTTGCATGCTACTCTCCTACAAAATAACCTTTGTGGGTAAAGAGGTAATTCGACCCCTCAATCCCTTTATCACATAGCGTTTCCCAAAAGTTAGAAGCTAAATTGCAGCTTTTGTGAAAATGCTCTCGATTTGCGGATGCAAAGCAAAACAATAACCTATAGTGATTTACGGCAAAAGCCTCGCCAGTTTATCTAGTGGGGACTTTTGCCAATCACTATAGGCTTGAAAAGCATATAGACTCCCTCCGTCTGTCGAACGCTACAGCCACTTAGGCTGATGCATTTACACGATTGCGCTCTCACTTCCACAGTGCGATTATTCCTAGAATACACGTATTAATTATCGAAATTACCTATGAGAAATCTTCTTCGTTTCACCTTCGTGGCTTCTGCCTTTTCTCTATCAGTGTTTACATCTGGCTGCTCCTGGTTTAGTTCAGGAAGTGGCGACTCCGAGGACAGCGCTCTCTCCGAAGCTGACCTAGCTGCTCAGAGAGAGGGGCGCTTTGGTTCGGGAAATATTCCTACGGCCGAGGGGTCGGGAATGTTCCGCGATATTCACTTTGGCTTTGATTCCTACGCCATTGACGGAGCTGCGAGAAACGACCTTGAGGCAAATTCAAAAACCCTCTCTGAGAGCAGCAATCTACGGATCGTTCTTGAGGGCCATTGCGATGAGCGAGGGACCGCGGAATACAACATGGCACTTGGGGCTGAGCGCGCACGGGCTGTTAAATCAGCTCTTGTCGCGATGGGGATAGCATCGTCACGAATCGACACGATAAGCTATGGCGAGGAGATTCCTCTGGACCCAAGCCAGTCCGAGGAGGCTCACTCGAAGAATCGCAGAGTTCATTTTGCACTAGCTGGCGCGAAGCAATCGGGCGGATCTGAGTCGCGATACTAGAACTAGACTCATTTTTATTTGAAATTTTACACTCGCGCAGTGTTGTAGACCTGCGGCAAACCCCTTCCTTGGTGGTTTACCGCCGGTCTCTGTAGTTTAAAGCCGAGTGCCTTGTGCCGGTTCTTTGCGACCTTTACGGGTTTGCCTGGAAGGAGCCTTAGCTGCCAACTCTTTTTCCGCTTTGATCTTTTTTAGCTCTCTTGGCAGTCGCCACCCTCCCGACCGCGGAACCTCTTCGTCTGTAAAGAGTAGCTCATTAGAGTAACCATAATCTTCCAGGGCGGAGATGAAGTCGAGCGTGGCACGACGAGCATACTCCTTAACAAAGAATTTAAGTGAGCGATACGAGTGCGCGAGCGAGCGGCGCAGGTCCCTGTCCACAGGCATCATGACATCACCGTTGTCGACAAATGCTTGCCTAAAGCGTCCTGCTAATTCCTCGACGGTCGTAAGATCCGTCCAGTCCATCATCTCTATCGCTCTGTGCGCCTTGGTGCGCTTTCCCTCCCTCAGTACTATAAAGCGCGCTACAAAGGCTGTTCTGCGCGCCCGTATTATCTCTTTGTCTGATTCCTTAACATCTGAAAGATCAACTACGACGAATTCCGTTTCCATACTTCTTAACTTCCTGTACTTCTAGACAACTATAAGTTCACTACGGTGCTGCCTTCCTTGGCCTAAGAGTAGGTTCGGAACTGTTGCGAAATTCCTTAAACGGTATTTTACTAAAATATACATCGCAATAGTTTCAATAGTTTACGCTAGAGTGACTCTGGCGCGGATCTCTGCTGTAATCGAGCGTATGCCTGTGTGCGAAAGAGATATAAATACCTTTGCGACCACGCGGCTTTGCGTGCTCAGAGACGACATCGGTGAGGACCGCTCGGTGCTGGTGGCTCCTGCGCAGAACATCACAGCTGAGGAGGTCAACAGGGTCTTAGCGGCGAGTGGCGGTCTTACCTTTGTTGCGATCACCCCAGAGCGGGCATCTGCGTTTATGCTATCTCCAATGAGCGGCTCGCAATCACCGAGCACTAATCGCTCTCAGCAGTCTAGGCTCTTGCAGTGCACTTCGGTTGAAGCTCGTGAGGGAGTTTCTACCGGTATCAGCGCGGCAGACCGTGCAACTACTATCGGCATTCTCGGTGGTGAACATCCACACCCACGTTCGCTTGTGAAGCCGGGGCATATCTTTCCAGTGATTGCCAAACAGGGAGGGAGTTTAGTAAAGGCCGAGATACCCGAGGCTGCCCTTGATATAACAACATTAGCCGGGTTTTCGGATGCCGCACTGTTTATCGATCTGCTAGACCAGAATGGCGAAATTCTCTCGGCGACGGGAGCTGCTACGTGGGCCGCCACCAATAACATCCCGATGATCAGCATATCACAGGTAATTCAACATCGCTTGGTTCGTGAGCCTCTTGTTTCACGCCTGTCTCAAGCAACCTTGCCTCTGCGTCAGGCCGGAACAGTACAGGCGATTGCGTATCGATCTAAAATTCATGACGTTGAGCACATAGCGCTTGTTAAAGGGAACATAGAGGGGGCAGATACGGTATTGGTAAGGGTGCAGGTGGAGAATACTGTTGCAGATGTCTTTGGTGGCGCAAATCCAGCCTCTCGGCAGCAGATACATGCGTCCCTGCGTGCCCTTAACGAGCATGGTAGCGGAGTGCTACTGTATCTTCGTCGCAGCTCGCTGGGTGAGTTACCAGTTTTTAGTGCACTGTCACCTAAGACTTCATCCGGGGACACCCGACAACCTCTGAACATGCGTGAGTACGGTGTCGGAGCCCAGATTTTACGCGATCTTGGAATTGAGCGGATTGAACTACTCTCATCGACACAGAAAAATTTAATAGGACTCGATAGTTTTGGTATAACCGTAGTAGCTCAACGACCAATACCGGCCTAGACCGCAGTTAAGAAGGAACGCTAAAATATGGCAGAGATTACTTTCGCAGACGTGGTGCATCAATCGATCTCCTTCTCTCAGGAGGATCCGGCGGAACGTCTCGTACTTGACCTAATTGATACAGCTTGGTTCCAGAGATTACGCGATATCAGCCAAACCGCGAACACTCGGCTTGTTTACATGTTTTCAGAGCACTCGCGCTTTGGCCACTGTCTGGGGGTCTCGTACTTGGCGAAGCTGGTGTTGTCTAAACTCGCAGCAAATTACTCACAGCAGGTGCAGAGATTCAGACCAGCTATCCTCGTTGCTGCCTTGCTCCACGACGTTGGGCACTTGGCCCCTGGATCTCACACCGCATTCAAAACCTGGTTTCCCGGTCAACCTGATTCGCACGAAGCCCTAGCCGAGCGAGTAATCAATGGAGATGCAGAGATTGGCGCTATCTGCGACGCATTTTCCAGAGACCTTAGGGCTCAAGTTACAGCTATCCTCTCTGAGTCAGACAACGTCCCTGCCTGGACGTGGCAGCTTATATCTGGAGGTGGTTGGAATGTTGATCGAGGTAACTGGTCTGCCGTGGATAGCATTCTAGCTGGGGTAAGTTACGGCAAGTATAACATTCCGGCACTCGCTGATTCAATTGTGATCACCAGCGATGGTCAACTAGCGCTTATGGAGAATCGGCTTGATGCCATGATGCACTTTGCCGTCTCCCGACACGCCATGTATCGACAGATTTATCAGCATCGGGTGCTTCTGGCAGCTGACACAATTAATCGCGCAGTGGTCGACCGTGCTCGATCACTCGGCGAATCGAGGCTTTTTGCCGATGACACAATGCGTGTTGCCCTTGCCGCGCGCTCTGTCGAAGACCTCACCTTTGACGCTATCTTCGCTATGCGGGAGTCGTGGTGGCGATACCACCTGAGCCGTTGGGCCCAGAGCGATGACGATATTCTTGTTGATTTAAGCCAGCGCATACTGCGCCGCAAGTTGTTCAAAACGATCCGAACCGAGACGCAAGAACATAGAGAGGAGCTTCGTGCTCAGGCTGTGTCCGCTCTTACCCAGCTAAAACTGGATCCACGCTACTACCTACACGAAATTTCAACCGCTGATGTGCACGCCAGTGATTCCAAACAATCGATGCTGGTACAACTCGATAACGGCAAAGTGATTACTCTCGCCCAAGCAGACCCGCTTTTTAACGCTATGGCATCTGAATCAAGGCTCTCTCAACGCTCGTGGCTCGCTATGCCCAAGGAGGCCAAGGCGCTGGTGGGGAGGATACGCTAGATTCCACCTCTAGTGATGTACGGCAAACACGATATGCCAGCGAACATGGCGAATAGTGGGCTTCGGTAGTATCTCGAATTGCTGGAACCTGCGCTATGACCGATATAACTCCAAATATAGGCTCTATTCTTCTAACAACTGACCTGTCACCTGATGCGGCAAGCGCCTACGGTATGGCGAGGTCATTAATGCGGGCTTACAACTGTCATCTGACATTGCTTTGTTGCATCGATACATCGCCTCAGTTCTCAGAGGCTAGCTTTGGCTCTCTTGAGTCTCTGGGACTAATATCTGCTGAAACCATGAAGGACAACCTGGCTAATGTTGAGCGCGCCCTAAAGGATTGTATAGCCACGCACTTTGACCCTGCTCGTTCTGCCTATCGAGTTGTTGATGCCCCGATACCGGTGAAGCATTCAATCGTCACTTTTGTGCAACAAATGGAGCCCGACATGGTGATCATCTCGTCCCACGGTCGCTCAGGTGTGTCCCGCGCCCTCATGGGGTCAGTAGCCGAGCACGTACTGCGGCACTGCGGGCGACCGGTGCTTGTAGTTCCTGCCCAGCCGCGTTAGCCTGACCACCTGGATTATTACTGCATTGGGCTCCCAAGCGGCTCAATGCATGCGAGTCTCCCAAAAAATGTCGGCGTCTTGAATGTATTCTGCCAGCAAAAGCTACTCACCTCGCCTCTACTATCTATCGTGGGCCCTGATTGCCTACACTATTCTTATTGTGGTTTGGGGCGCCTGGGTTCGGATATCAGGCTCGGGAGATGGCTGCGGCGATCACTGGCCGCTGTGCCATGGAGCTGCCATACCTCTCGGCGCTGGGGAAAAAACGTGGATCGAGGTCTCTCACCGGTACTCAACGGCTCTATTCGGGCTTCTCGTTATCGCGCAGCTTGTTGCTATTCACGCACGACTTCCGCGGAATCATGCAGCGCGGCGCTGGATTTGGCTGACGGTTACATTCACGATCTCTGAGGCACTTATCGGTAGGTTTCTCGTGAAACATGGGCTGGTAAACGACAGTCAATCACTATACCGCCTTCTCGTTATGCCTCTTCACTTGTTAAATACATCTCTGCTGCTTTGCGCGCAGGTGGCGACAGCTGAGAGTATCCGTTTTGGCCTCAACCGCCCGAGCGCGACACGGAAACTGCCATCCAAACAGGTCTACGCCATCGCCGCAGGCATGATTATTCTGTTAACCTCCGGAGCAATCGCTGCTCTTGGATCGCACCTAATGCCATCAGAGTCGTTAATCAAAGGGCTGCAGCACGACCTGCACTCTAATTCCCACCTAGCGGTGCGGCTCCGATTACTACACCCGCTGCTGGGCCTGTTAATCCCGATGGGATTATGGTTGGTAATATATAACTCCGGTCCGCTCACCCGCTCCTCAGTTATCCACTCCTCCCTCAGGCGGCAACTCACCTTCACTCTGGCGCTAACCGTGGTGATCGGGGTACTTACCCTAGGTTTTCTGGCTCCTGTTTGGCTAAAGCTATCCCACCTAACTGTGGCAAACCTGCTCGTTATTATGGCCGCTCGTTACGCCTACCACTCGTCCCCTGCACCCCTCCACTCGGAAGCGCTTCACTCAGGCACCCCTGAGCATCTTACAGAGGGCGAGAGTTGACCTGCTGCTATAACGCTGTTCTGCTCTCACGATTATTCCTCTATTCTTGGCGGCTGCGAGACACAAGTAACGAGCTCTGCTATACTTTTTGCGCTCTATGAATGACAACAATCAATCCGCCAGCACTCTTAACTCAGTCGCTAGCTTGGCCAAAGCCTCATGGGATTCAACGGCAGGCAGTAGGCTACGACTAACCAGCTTTATCCTCCTGTATGTAATCGCCTACTCTATCGATCTGCTCGTACCGTGGGCGATCGGCTGGATTCTCGGGGTCTTTGTTAAGGAAGGACTCACTGAGCACGCCATCCAAGAGAGTCTCCGTTGGATTATGTTTTATGTAGCCCTCAAGATGGCCTACGCAGCCGCACACCATTTCGGCCGCTACTACCAGGGAACTACTGCGTACGGGGCCCGCTTTAAAAAACTAGAGGAGGTATTTACTGCGCTGGTATCGTTTCCGCTCAAGTGGCACGTGACCCACCATACGGGTGAGAATCTGAGTAAGTTACACCGCTCAGTCGGCGCAATCGAGTCAGTGGTATCGAATTACATCTGGCAGATTATCGACGGAATAATGAAGTTTTTTGCGGCATCGCTGCTGCTGTTTGCCCTCGATGTAGAGGTTGCTATCACAGTGCTAGTAATGGGATTCATTACCGTCATGGTGATGATCCTTTTTAATGCTCGCCTGACCCGCAACATTCGCCGCAACAATCGATTCTACGACCGTTTAAACCGAACCTGTGTTGATTACCTATCAAACATTATTACCGTCAAAACGCTCCACCTTGAGCAGCCTGCTCTTAACTATCTCACTAGTCAGCGCGATGAAGGATTCAAGTTATCGCGTAAGATTTGGAAATACCAGGAGCTAAAGTGGGGAACTATCGCCGTCGGATATAGTCTCGTGATGGGAACTTCACTCTACGTTTATTTCGGTAATCAACGTTCTCTCGGCACTACATTTGATGTCGCCCAGGTATACGTGCTTCTGAATTATCTGGATCGAATATTTGCAGCGATCGGCTCTTTTACCGGCTACTACGGTGGAATTATAGAGGCGGCAACGGCCTACGACGACGCATCGAGTGTACTGCGCGACTCAAAATTGGTCTCTGCACCGGTGATCTCGGGCAACCTAACTCCGAATTGGAGCACCCTAGAGCTGTCCAACGTTTCATTTTCTTACAGTAGCAACGTATCCAATATCCGCAACCTCTCATTCGCGTTCCGTCGCGGAGAGAAGATAGCTCTTGTTGGTCCGAGCGGTGGCGGCAAATCTACTCTACTGAAGGTCTTGGCGGGGATGTTAACGCCACAAGAAGGTTCGGCGACAGTTGATAGTGGAGCGACTGTGAGCTTTGATGATATCGCCCGAATTAGCCTGCTCGTGCCGCAGGAACCGGAGATATTCTCTGAAACTGTTCAGTACAACATCAATTTTGATCAGAACTTTTCTCAAGAGCAGATGCAGAAAGCGATTGAGATCTGCCGTATCGACCATATTCTTGAAAAACTAACAGATGGCTGGGACAGTCACCTTGAGGAGGCTGGACTCAATATCTCCGTGGGCGAGAGGCAGCGTCTTGCCCTCGCGCGTGGTATCCTGCGAGTACCGGGTAAGGATATACTCCTGCTAGATGAACCCACCTCCAGCCTAGACCCACTTACTGAGAAACAGATTTTTGCCGGGATTCTCCATGAATTCCGAGATCTCTGTGTAATAACAGCGTGTCATCGCCTAGCTCTAGTTCCGCTGTTCGACACCATAGTGTACGTCAAAGATGGACGAATTGAGGAAGTAGGCTCATTTCCTGAACTCAGAACTGCTGGTAGAGGATTCTCAGCAGCCTGGGCTGATTACGAGCGAACGGTTGTTAGTCGTGATGGGGGTATCGCAGCTTAATGCGATATTCTCGATGTAAACACGTGACTGTTTAGAACGCGGGTAACGTAACTTAAATGGTTAAATTTGACCGTAACGTCATTCGCCGATTCCTGGACTTAGCGACTCCATTTTTCAGGTCCGAACTGAAGTACCGCGCATTAGCGTTGGTAGCACTGGTGTTGTCGCTATCTCTGGCGATCAATGGTGTCGGGGTCATGATGAGCTACATAGGGCGTGATTTTATGACCGCCCTTCAAACTCGTGATTCGGAGCTATTTCAGTGGAAGCTACTCCAGTATATAATCGCCTTTGGCATTGCCACTCCGATTGTGGTGTTCTACTCGTATTCCGAACAGAGACTCGGATTGCTGTGGCGGCGGTGGCTCAGCCACCGCATACTATCCCGATACTTCGAACACCGTGCTTACTATCGGCTCAATCTGCGCGGAGATATCGACAACCCCGATCAACGTATTGAAGAGGATGTGCGCTCTTTCTGCGCGCAGAGCCTGACATTTTGTCTCATATTTTTTAACTCATCGGTGCAGTTATTTCTCTATGTCTACGTTCTCTGGTCGATATCGTGGAAGCTACTGGTGGCCGCCATCACCTACTCCATTATAGGTTCGATCGTTACCTACTTTCTCGGGCGTCCTCTGGTTGGACTGAACTTCGCCCAGCTTAAGAAAGAGGCTGACTATCGCTACAAGCTGATCAATGTCCGTGATAGCGCGGAGTCGATCGCCTTCTATGGACGTGAAAACCAAGAATTTACTCGTACCAGGCAGAGATTAAAGTCAGCACTTAGCAATCTTCTGCTAGTCATTAATTGGAACCGAAACCTACAATTCTTCACTACTGGCTACAACTACCTTTTGACGGTACTGCCCACGGTAATAGTGGCACCGCTATTTTTTAACGGACAGATCGAATTCGGTGTCGTGATTCAAGCGGGCGCTGCGTTTGGATTCGTTATTAACGCTCTATCAATAGTGGTTAATCACTTCGGAAATCTGAGTATTTTTGCTGCAGTGATCAACCGACTCGGAACTTTCTCGGAGGCGCTCTCAGCGGCTCAAGAACCGCTATCGCCAGGAAATAAAATAGCCACTCGCACCGGCGACTCGCTGGCATTCCGTTCGGTAAGCATATGGACTCCCCGACGTGAACAGGTGTTGATTAAAGACCTATCCTTTTCCATGGCCGGCAAGTCGCTGCTGATCTCTGGACCCAGTGGCAGTGGCAAAAGCTCTATCCTGCGTGCGGTTGCTGGTTTATGGGATGCCGGAAGTGGTACTATCGTAAGACCCAGTTTGACAGGTGCTCTTTTCTTGCCGCAGCGCCCGTATATGATTCTGGGCTCCCTAAGATCACAGCTACTTTACGGTGCACCGCGAAAAGCCTTTCTTGATCGTGAGTTAATCAGCATCTTGGAAACAGTGCGGCTGACCGAGATGTTCAAGCGTGTTGGAGGACTCGACGCTGTTCTTGACTGGCCAAACGTACTCGGAACCGGCGAACAACAACGACTCGCTTTTGCTAGGCTGCTCGTCATCAGGCCCCGATTCGTTTTTCTGGATGAAGCTACGACAGCCATGGATCAAACTATAGCAGATGCGCTGTACTCAATACTCCCATCTTTTGTTGAAAAGTACGTAAGCACGGGTGAAATCGGAGAGCTTCGCAAGTTCCACGAACATGTTCTTACTCTTGAAGGAGACGGCTCATGGCGCTTCGAGTAATAGCCCTCCTCATAACCTTGATCCTATCGTGCTCAGCCGCGCTCGCTCAGGATTCGGTGAAGCGCTCAATCTTTGAGAGTTGCGATCAAGCCAAGGAAGATTTTTCTAAACTGACAGTAGAGCAGCAGTCGTCCCTGCTTGATTTCCTCGCACGTGTCATAGCACTTAACACCCAATCTCCATCTGCTCCAGAGGTATATGCTGTAGCACCCGGTACGCAGATAGCGGCGGATACCAAGGGCCTCTCTGCTCCGCGAGGAACCGACCTGATACCGGGTGCTCTCTGGCAGAGTATGGATGCCAAACGCGAACTGCGCGCTAAGCGGTGCGCGCTTGATTTACTTGAGGAGGCTGGAGACCTTGCGCTCTCCGTTTTGCCTGCCTTAGTGGCTACCTACAGCGAGCAACCCCTGAGCGATGAAATAGCCGTAGGCGTAGAAGAGGTCGTCGCATCGATCGCCGAGACCGCCCACAAAACAGGTCGCAATCTAGAACCGCAACAGCTCTCATCCTTAGTCCCGCATGTGCTCGGACAGCGCCCCCTGGTTGCACGTAACGTCATTCACGAGTTTAGGCAGGAGGCCCTGCCGCACCTTATCGCCCTGATTGCAACCAGATCAGAGAAAATCAATCCTGAACTCGCTACCTACCTTGCCATGATCGACCCAGATGGGTCGGAAAGTTTCCGCGCTGCCATGGCACTCGTCTCGGGCCTGACAGCAGATCAGGTAAGGCATATAACATCTGAGCTAGCGCTACCCTCTCCGAGTGCCTTGCCTGGTTTTATAGGGGAGTTCATCAGGCTCTCGACTCTACCGACACACTCCCCGACTTTTATTGAGCTTCTGGGCCGATCGTGTGTCACTCTTAGTGGGATTACCGTCGACCAGACACAACAAGAGTCAATCGCAAAGATACCGCAGATACTCTCTGCTGGAGCTATGGCACCCGAACAGGCCGCATGTCTTGTACAGAGCTCTCAGCCTCTTGCTAAACGAGTGGTCGAACAGCTTTCTGGCGTTGATGGCGAACAACGTAGTTATCTAATTGAGCTATCTCTTCGCGGCCTGCAGGGCTCTCCGGCTGATACACGCAACGAGGCCTATGCGGCTCTCCGGCGGATAGCTCTGGATCCTGGCTCTGCGGCTCGAACCGAAGCGCTACGTGCGCTCTCTGCGTTTCCAGAGCGTAAAGTAGATACGATCTCTCTTGCTCAACAGCTTTTTAGGATTCCTAGCAAAACCGACCAGAATACCAGTGACGTTCAACTAGAGCATATAATCTTCGATCTACTAAACTCCCTTTCGGTCACCAAAGATACCACCAAATTCGCCGGCACGGTGATGCGCTCGATTCAATCGGCAGACCCAGCTCCAGGGGCTATTGACATGGCCAAGCTAGCTCAATTGCTCGATCCTAAACTATTATCGTTGGCTCTTACGACTCCCCCAACGCGTAGCAGCTTAGTTGCACTTGAGATACTCGCATCTCGCAAGGACATACCTCTCAAGGCTCTGGCGTCGCTGATCGAGCTGCTAAAGTATCCGGATGCATTACATGCGTCACTGCGTACTCTACTGGCGATCGGCAAACCTTCAATAGCACCTGTGCGCAAAGCTCTTCCGAGGCTATCGCAGCCAACCGCCCGTATTGCTGCGCTTGGGCTGCTAGCCGAGCTAAATTCTACAACCAAAGCAGAAGCTCAAGCGCTTGCCAGCGCTCTTTCTGCCCTCAACGATTGCTCATTTATTGGTCAGAGGGTTCAACTGCTGTGTAGTCTAAACAAAAACGCACAGGGAGACCCGGACATTAATCAGGTAGTAACCTCTCTCTATCAGCGCTGTGTAGCGGATTTCAACCACCAGAGCCTGCATGACCTCACCACATGCGGACCAGAGATAATTTTCCAATCAGCAGAATCTGTCGGCACTATGCTCCAGTCCGGCGCTTCAGCATCCTCGCGAGTCATACCGGTGGTTGATTTAGCCCTGCGCACCATGACTAGCGACCCAAAAGTGAGTGGAGCGTTGGTAGCTCAAATCCTTTTAAATGGCCCTTCCGAGCTTCAAACCCGCATCCTTAAAGAGCTAGCATTTCCCCACACACCGGCGCCGGAGCTGCAGAATGCCCTGCAGATACTTGTAGAGAGAACTGCGGGTGATTCCGAACCTCCGGCACCCCTTGTGCGAGCGTTGGCATACACCGGCGATACACGATACCCGTGGCGCGAATTCGTCAAAAAGGCAATCTCAGGGGCGGCTAAGGGCAATTTGGATAGAGAGACTGCCGAGGTGATATCAATCATACCTGTGGACCCGGTGCTGGCCGAGGTGCTGCCAGCACTTGAATCCGACAACTCCGACCAATTAGTGGGGGCCTCACTAGTGGGGGGAGCGTTGGGCACTAAGGCCATTCCGCTGGTATCGCGGCTGTGGCATCTGCGAACGATGCGCCCACCTGCGATCCGATACACGGCAGCGCTAGCTCTATTGGAGATAAATCCGCTTACCCCCGACATGCACGATACCCTGCGTCGTATCCTCGTAAACCGTTTTTTTGATACGGCTGTGACCATGCCCATTCCCTGGACTAACACCGTGGCAGTTAACGACCTCAAGCGGGGCTCTTTTGGTACATTACGTCAAGATCGCCTTGAGAAATTGCTCTCGCTCAAGTAGTTTGAGCATGGCACGAAAGATATCAAGGTATCGCAAGGAATAGAAAGATAGTGTCGATTCAATTTCAACCAATTCTCAGTCGCGCAAAAGGCCTTCTACGAAACATTAGCGGCACACGTGGGTCCGGAAACGATTTTATTCAACCGGCACAAACATGGCTACCCGAAGTGCTATCAAGAGAAGGTCTTGAGGAGCTTGCCACCCAGCTTGCCGATTCACACCGTGATGCAGTTTCGCAATTCCACTCAAGCCGACTTTTGCGGAGCTATCGCTCTAATCGTGCGGCCCTCAAACGCGTATACCTTAGACTGGCCGAAGCAGCGCACAACGGCGAGGCACTAACCGCTGGAGCGGAATGGCTCCTGGACAACTATCACCTGGTTGAGCGCCATGCTGCACAGATAAAAAAATACCTTCCAAGAAGCTTCTACAGAATCCTTCCCAAGCTAACCCGCGGTGGGCTCAGAGGACTTCCGCGCATTTATCACCTCGCCATTGAATGCGTAGTTCACACTGACGGTAGTATCAACGCCGAGCGCACCTCCTGCTTTATATCCTCTTACCAAAAGCGTCTGGAATTATCATCAGGAGAGCTGTGGGCTTTTCCGATCATGCTCAGATTGGCGCTTCTGGAGAGCCTGCGTCACTTGACTGAGGAAGCCGAGCAGGAGTTGCTGGCTCGTCGCGAGGTGTTCTCCTTGGTTGACCAAGTTCTCGGTGATGAATCGCGGACCGGTACAGAGATCATGGTTGAGCTCGCGCGCCGTATCAATGAGCGCGAGAGCTTTCTTATCCACGGAGCGCTGGAGTTGCTACGCCGACTACGTAGCCGCGGCAGAAAAGCCTTCATGGCACTCCAGTTTTTAGAGGAGAAGTTACGCGAACGCGGATTAAATCCGGAAGATTTACTGCGCGCCGAGGATCACAGGCAAGCTACACGCCAGATTTCTGTTGGAAATACACTGACATCACTTAACGCCGTAGACCAGATGAATTGGCGTGATTGGTTTGAGAGCGTGAGCTTATGTGACTCTGAGTTGAGAAAGGACCCAGGGAACCTCTATCGACAAAACGACTTCACCTCCAGAGATACGCTAAGACAGGAGATTGAAAAATTGGCGAAGGCACTTGGCCGAACCGACTCCCAGGTCGCGGCCAAAGTAGTCGAGTGTGCTCAGGATGCTGCTCGTGACTGGCCCGGGCCTGAGAATCATGCCCGAGTTCAGAGATATGTCGGCCACTTTCTCTTTGGAGAGGGCCGCAAGAAGCTTGAACAGCGGTTGGGATATTCTCCGCCTGTACTCCTCTCTCTCCAACGTTTCTTATTCAAACACGCGCTCGCTGCCTACTTGGGTTCAATCTTATTTTTGACCACTCTCTTTGTGGGGTATGTGTGTTTAATATCTGAGTGGGTCGAGGCTTCTCATTTAGTGGTCATAGCGGCGCTTTTGGTGGCGATTTTGCCGATGTCTGAACTTGCCTCCAGCCTAGTTCAGTACCTGGTATCTCGTTGGGTCAAACCGCGCCCACTCCCTAAACTGCAAAGTGATGGCCCTGTCCCAACGGAATCAAAGACACTAGTGGTAGTGCACACCATTTTCAGTTCAGTTAGCTCGATACAAAGAGCTATAGACGGACTCGAAATCAGGTTTCTCGGCAACGACGACCCGGCATTTACTTTTGTTCTCATGGCCGATCTACCTGATGCCGCCTCGGAACATACCCCCATCGACGAGCAGATTATTAAGGTCGCTGCAGACGGGATTGAAACCCTCAACAGAAGGCACGCCAGCGGCATTGGCCCCCGGTTTTTACTCTTCTTCCGTTCACGTCAGTGGAACCCAGGGGAAGGCGTATGGATGGCGTGGGAACGTAAGCGTGGAAAGATAGAAGAGCTCAATCGTTACCTCCTTGGCGACAAAAATACATCTCTAAAGCTGATTGTTGGCGCTACCGAGCAACTCGAAGGTGTGCGGTACGTGATTACCCTTGACAGCGACTCCCAGCTCGCCCGAGATGTCGGCAAAAAGCTGGTTGCGACGATCTCGCACCCTATGAATCGACCGATGATCGATCCCATAGTTAATAGAGTGGTGAAGGGATACGCTTTTATACAGCCTCGTGTTACGATCTCTCTGACCTCTGCCAGCAGCTCATTCTTTTCGCAGCTATTCTCCGGCCAAGCCGGACTTGATCCATATACTAACGTGGTCTCTGAGGTATACCAGGACCTGTTTGGAGAAGGTTCTTTCTGGGGCAAAGGTATCTATGATGTTCAGGCTTTTGAAAAGGTACTTCACAATCGAGTGCCAGAGAATAGTTTGCTGAGCCATGATCTCTTCGAGGGATCGTTTGCTCGTGTGGCGCTAGCTTCAGACGTCGAACTGTACGACGATTTCCCATCTCGATACATGGCTTACTCAAAGAGACTTCATCGCTGGGTACGCGGTGATTGGCAACTCTTACCTTGGCTCTTCCCGAGGGTGCCCACTAGGACTGGAAGACAGCGCAGTCAAATATCTTGGCTCTCCTGGTGGAAGATGTTCGACAATCTCCGTCGCAGCCTAGTTCCACCCGCATGTCTTGCAGCAATCCTTGGCGGTTGGCTATTTTTGCCGGGTGGACCCCTTACATGGACCGCTATCGTCTTAATCGTTATCGCATTTCCAGTCTTTACAGGACTTGCAGCCGTTTTTGCGTTGCCGAGTGTGGGCATCTCAATCGGTGGATTTCTGGGTGACATCGGCAGAGACCTATGGCGTAACACAGTACGCTCATTTCTCGGGGTTGCCTTTTTGCCTCATCAGGCTGCACTCATGCTTCACGCAATCGGCGTGACACTAGGGCGCGTCTGCTGTTCCCGGAGACACCTCCTTGAGTGGGAACCAGCAGAGCGTGCCGAACGACGGTCAAAAAATGAACGGGCCGATTACCTGAAGCTCTTTATACCCGTTATGGCGATAGTACTGGCAGCTCTAGGGATAACTGCGTACTTTTACCCGGCCAATCTCCTCTTTGCAGTACCCATCTCGGCACTCTGGCTCGCCTCTCCCTTGATCGCTGACGCCGCCTCTAGATCCAAGAAAATTACTGAGGCTAGCGCTTCACTTTCGCAGAAGCGTTACTTGAGAAAACTAGCGTGTGACACCTGGTTGTTTTTCCGTGAACATCTCCGCCCGGAATATAATTATCTGATGCCTGACAATCTCCAGATCGTCCCTAGCCGAGTTATTGCTGAGCGCACGAGTCCGACGAATATATCTCTCTCCATGCTGAGCGTTCAATCGGCTTACGATCTAGGGTTCATCCCTTGGTCCTTAGCAATTGAGAAGATTGGCCTGATCACTTCGACGATCGTATCTATGGAGAAGTATCGTGGGCACCTCTTTAACTGGTATGCAATTCGCAACCTCGCACCCTTAAACCCCAGATATATTTCGAGCGTCGACAGTGGCAACCTCTTGGGACACCTTTATACTTTACTATCCGTGTATGATGACGCTGCTTCCCTTCCAATTCTAAGCACGGTCCACTTTGATAGTCTGCAACAGCTGCTGGAAGACTTACTCGCGCATAAAGATCTAGCGAGTGACGCGCCTGTCCGACCGCTCCTCAACTCTCTCAAAGAGCAACTCTCTGTTAATACGGGTGCGGATGTAGTGGCTCACACCACTAATCTGCTGGGAGAATCTACAGAGCGCCTAATAACCGAACTTGAGCGGCTAGGAGGTAACGACACGCCTATAGCATTAGAGTGTCGTTCGCTTTGCGCCGTTCTTAATGATCTCAGCTCGATTAGGCCGCTGCTAAATTGGCTTATTCCGCTTCAAGAGCTCGCGGCTTCGGCTCGAACGGTCCAGATGCGACACGACACGTCATCAGATCCGCTGCAAAGCCTTCTCGTTCTTTCAGTTGACACTCTAAGCTCGTTGCAACAAGGGCGTCTCTCTCTTGCCTCACTTGAGACGGCGCTCACTTCCCTAACGGCGGCATCTCAATCAGTAGATCGATCAGCCTTGGAGAGCGCCTGGCTAAACCCACTTGATGTCCTATCTGCATCGCTCAAAATCGCTTCGGAATGGCTTGTGTCGATCAGGAACGAAAGTTCTTCAACGCTTGAAAATCTCCAGCGTATTATCGCTGAGATGGACTTTTCTTTTCTCTACGACAACGAGCGAAACCTATTCACAATCGGCTATAATGCGGAACACGCCAGGCGCGATCCAAGCTATTACGATCTACTTGCATCTGAAGCTCGACTACTCAGCTTTATAGCTGTAGCTCGAGGTGAGGTACCCCAGAAACACTGGTTCTCCTTGGGGCGCTCGCTCGCCAACACACCGGGCGGCAAAGCTCTGATCTCCTGGAGTGGCACTATGTTTGAGTACCTCATGCCATTTATCGTCATGAGAGACTTCCCAACAACCATTCTCGGTCGCACCGGCAGAGCGGTTGTCAACGCACAGATTCACTATGGGGCGCGTCAATCAGCTCCATGGGGAATTTCTGAATCAGCCTACAGTGGAGTCGATTTCGAAAAAACTTACCAGTATCGCGCTTTCGGAGTACCCGGCTTGGGGCTCAAGCGTGGGCTATCAGAGGACCTGGTTGTATCTCCTTATTCAACCCTATTGGCCCTCTCCTTTGCACCGTCGCTAAATTCAGCTCTGTCCAACCTCAGATTTCTTGAGGCCGAAGGAGCTCGTGGAGAGTTTGGCTTCTACGAGGCGATTGATTACACCACTACGCGACACGTCCGTACTGAGGGAAAACACATCGTTCAGTCATTCTTTGCTCACCATCAGGGCATGTCTCTAGTAAGCATCAATAACGTGCTTAACGGTGACATAATGTGTGAGCGCTTTCACGATCAACCTATAGTAAGATCGGCAGAACTGCTCTTACATGAGCGCTTCCCAGAGCGTGTTGCGGCGATTGTACCTCATGAGCCTGAGTTAGCCACAATTCACCGCGAGGAAGCCGAGCTTGAGACTACAGGTCTAGAGATCGTTACCTCTCCGCATACATTAGCTCCAAGGGTACGCCTACTCTCAAACGGACGCTACTCAGTGCTGGTTGATGCCGCTGGTGGTGGCTTTAGCCTTTTTGACCGATCTACTATGCTCACGCGTTGGCGTGAAGATCCTACCTCATCGCCGTTTGGGACCTTTGTCTACATCCACGACGCCAGTAAAAACATCCTCTGGTCGTGCTCATATCACCCCACCAAGCGTGAACCCGACTCGTACGAGGCGATCTTTAGCCCTGGTCGCGCCGAGTTTAAGCGCTTTGACGATAAGGTGTTTACCCATACCGAGATAACCGTGGCGCCAGAAGATGATGTCGAGTTGCGGAGAATTACAGTCACCAACTTGGGCGAGAAGGAGCGTGAGTTACACATCGTAAGCTACACGGAACCGGTCCTCAACGCACAGAGAGCCGACAGTGCCCATCCGGCCTTCAACAAGCTCTTTGTTCGTGCAGAGCCACTTCCCGACTCTGATGCGATTATCTGCACACGCCGCCCGCGAAGTGAGCACGAACAGGAACTGTTCTTTTTACACAGAGTCACGCTCCGCACAAGCTACGCTCCGATCCGCTTTTACACATCGCGAGCTAGCTTTCTTGGCCGAAATGGTTCACTGCAAGAACCTGCTCTATTTGATGTTAATAGCTCAACTGTTCAGCCGCTTGATGGAAATGTTGATCCAATTGCTGCTCTCGGATGCACAGTCCGTCTTGAACCGGGCGCAAGTGAGACCCTGGTATTTATCTCTGGCGCTACCCGCTCTCAGCGAGATGCGCAGACTCTGATTGAGCGTTACCAAGACCTGATGCACGTGAACCGCGCTTTTGAACTCTCGTGGAGCCGCGCTCAAGTTGAACTCAGGAATCATGCCTACTCTTCCTCTCAAGCTGACCTTTTCCACCGACTTGCGGGCTGCTTGATCTACAACGAAGAGAATGTGCGCGCTGCCCCGCAAACTCTATCTGCCAATAAACTTAGCCAGTCCTCTCTCTGGCGATTCGGCATATCAGGGGACCTCCCTATTCTCTTAATCAAGATATCTGACTCGCGGCAAAACCGAGTACTTCAAGAGGTATTGTTAGCCCACCATTTTCTCAGAGAGCGTGGTCTGGAGTTTGACCTGGTTGTTCTGCACAAGAATCAGGGTAGCTACATGCAACACCTGGCTGAGGACATCGAGTACACGGTTAGACTTAGTCCTGCCGGTGCGCTGATTGATCGTCGCGGCGGCGTATTCCTTCGCTCTTCTAGTCAGATATCCGAAGCTGAGGGAACATTACTAGAAACCGTTGCGCGTGTGGTACTGGACTGTGACCTTGGTGATCTGGGTGAACTGCTGGGTAAAGGCGGCTTTGATCAGGTAAGCGCGCCGACACCTGCAAAAGGAATATCTCGAACTCAACGTGTGTTTACCCCGGCGCCCGCCCTAATGAGAGCAAATCCATTGGGAGGATTTCTGGTGAATTCGAATCATTACCTTCTTCCCAAGGTAGGAAGCAAGCGACCGCCATTGCCTTGGTGCAATGTTGTCGCCAATCCCCATTTCGGATTCCTGGTGTCAGAGTCAGGTGGCGGGTATACATGGTCAGAGAATAGCCGGGAGAACCGATTGACAGCCTGGTCAAACGACCCAGTGCTTGACCCGGTCAGTGAGGTGGTCTACCTGCGCAAGGCTGACTCGGGTGAGTATTGGTCGCTCACACCTCATCCTGCGGGAGATGGCCTCGAGTACTCCGTCGAGCACGGCTTCGGCTACTCATCTTTTTCGACAAATAATGGCGGAATAGAAACAACGCTATCATTGACCGGCTCGAATAAGGAGCGTGTAAAGTGGTTCTCTGTTACCCTATCAAACAACGAAGCCCAGGAGCAGCGTCTTGAGCTATTTCTGTTCTGCGATGTCGTTCTGGGAGTATCCAAAGAAGATTCGTATCGTTTCGTCACCAGCTCCTTCGATCTAACCACGCAAACGCTCTGCGCGCAGAACTTTTACAATAACGAATTTGCCGGTCGCGTAGTCGCAACAGGATGTAGTGAGCCTATCGTTAGCTACACCACGTCAAGGCTTGAGTTTATCGGGCGAAATGGCGACTTGTCTTCCCCTGAGATACTCAACAGAGGCGGCAGTTCAGCGTTTCTGGCAACTAAAACGCGGGGAGTAAAACTATCTACCAAAACAGGTGCAGGACATGACCACTGCGCAGCCTTACACGTGACTGTTACTTTAAAGCCAAAAGAGGAAAAAAATATTATTTTCTTCCTGTCCGAGCACAGCTCCATGGATTCGATGAGAAAAGAGGCGCCGCGCTACAAGAGCTTACAGATGCAACGAGTTGAGCTTCAGGGGGTTCAGCTATTCTGGCGCGATCTACTATCATCCATCGAGATTCAAACACCAAGCGAATCCTTTAACCTTATGATGAATGGGTGGCTTCTCTACCAAACAGTAGCATGTCGCCTCTTTGCTCGCTCGGCTTTCTACCAGAGCGGCGGTGCGTTGGGATTCCGTGATCAACTACAGGATTCATTAGCGCTCCTTACAATCCGCCCAGACCTCGTGCGCCAACAGATAATCACTCATGCTGCGCGGCAATTTAAGGAAGGAGATGTACAACATTGGTGGCATCCGCCCACTGGTCGTGGCGTGCGCACGCGCATATCCGACGACCTTCTCTGGCTACCGTACGCAGTTGCTCGTTACATAGAGACCACCGGGGATTATTCAATTCTCGCCGAGCAGGTGCCTTTCCTGCAGGGAGCTCCGCTGGCTGAGGGACAGATGGAAACGTACTTCATTCCTGAGCGTAGCTCGGAGGAAGGATCCATACTTGAACACTGCTTGCGCACTTTGAGGGCAACAGAGGCGGTCGGTCCGCACGGCTTGCCTCTTATGGGAGCAGGAGACTGGAACGATGGCATGAACGAGATTGGTCGCCATGGCAAAGGCGAGAGTGTCTGGCTGGCGTGGTTCCAGAATGAGGTAATCAATCGATTTGCCCCTATCCTGGAGACACAAGGGGAACAGGAATTGGCAACCGCTTTGCGTCTTCGGGCACAGAACCTAGCAGCCGCTGCTGAAAATGAAGCCTGGGATGGCGCGTGGTATCGCCGAGCCTTCTATGATGATGGGACCCCTGTGGGAAGTCGAGAAAACGAAGAATGCTCGATTGATTCCCTGTGTCAATCTTGGGCGATTATAAGTAAGGCTGCTCAACACGAACGTGCATCTCAAGCATTACAGTCTGCTATTGAAAAACTCGTGGACCGCGAAGGTAATCTGATAAAGCTACTAACGCCGCCCTTCAATAAGACCGATAAAAATCCCGGTTATATTAAGGGCTACCCTCCTGGGGTTCGCGAAAATGGTGGACAGTACACCCACGCCGCAGCGTGGCTGATTATAGCTACTGCCCTCCAGGGTTCGGGAGATACTGCGTTCGATCTATTCGACCTGATCAATCCGATTAACGCCACTGCTACGGAGCGCGGCCTTGATACCTATCGTGCTGAGCCATACGTCATGTGCGGCGACGTTTATTCCGAGGCTCCACTACGTGGACGCGCCGGCTGGAGTTGGTACACAGGCTCTGCTGGCTGGCTCTACCAGGCAGGGGTTGAATACATCATGGGGCTTGCTGTTCACCCGCTGCACTGCACGATCAATCCATGTATACCCCAAGGATGGGAGCATTCCGT
This sequence comes from Pseudomonadota bacterium, assembly GCA_046300175.1. Taxonomy (GTDB): domain Bacteria; phylum Bdellovibrionota_C; class UBA2361; order UBA2361; family OMII01; genus OMII01. The sequence goes on from JBKCMS010000174.1 coordinate 44,776, forward strand.
AATCAGATATCGCCGTGGCGAGCGAATTTTTATTTTTGAAATTTCAAACCCTGATGGAGTTCAAACAGGGGTCAACAAAGTTGAGATAAACGGAATTGAGTCGCTAGACAAGCGCATTCCATTCGAAGACCCATCTTATCGGGGCGAGGTCCACGTCAAAGTTGTTATGGGAAATAAACCTTGCGTGAGTGATTCTTGAAAAATCCCCCGCAATAGGGGCGCTAACGCAATGTTAGAGGGATCCTAGCCCGCATATTTCATGAAACTGCGTCGCGAGAGCGCCGAGAATGGTGATTTTTCGGGCCCGTAGGGCGAATTCAAAAATCGATTTTTGGGGCGGAATCGTATCGTGATACATTCCGGTCCGAAAATCGATTTTTGAG
>JBKCMS010000175.1:0-56631 GCA_046300175.1 Pseudomonadota bacterium
GGCCCGTAGGGCGAATTCAAAAATCGATTTTTGGGTCGGAATCGTATCGTGATACATTCCGGTCCGAAAATCGATTTTTGAACCGAAAAAGCACCGTTATCGGCGATCGTAGTAGCAGGCTTCATGAAATTTCCGGGCTAGGTTTCACAGGCGGACTTTAACCGTGTCAGATTAACAGAGAATGAGCCTGGTCCATAACGATTTTCGTTCGTTCTGAATCTTTGTCGTAGGTCCTTTGGTCAGCGTCGATCAACGATTTGGTTCTACGACCGCAGGAGTAGCTGTATCACCTGTGGGGCGTGCGCGTTGAAGTACTTGTCCGGTGTTATTGATCAGAAGATTACCAACCACCACTACCTGCTTACCCTCCTGTGTCTCATTAATCAGATAGATCACAAAGGGCTTTACTGTCCCAGACTTTGTTTTAAAGCTACGCGCGATCCCTATGCCTGTGTTGCCGCGAGAATTGTAAGTCGGCGCTGTCGATATTGATTCTGTTAGCTCCGCGAAATCAGAGAAAAACGGGATAAACGCATTCTGGATTATTGCATCTATGGCCCCCGGCCCACGCGTTTCTGCCAACACAGTAGAGCTACTTAATAACGACCTAAAGGTGGCTGCATCGCCCTTGACCAAGGCTGATATGGCGCGATCAAAAACCCGGCTATACGGATCAGAACGCGCCCCGAGCCGATCCTCTTCACGAATACTATCCTCCTCTTGAGGGGTAGCTAGAGCAACTATGGGTACAAGTACCATAGGACCAGTAACCAGCGCGCAAATGAAGGTGATGAGCAAATTAAACATGTGCATAATAGCTACTATCCTAACGATTTTTCCCAAGACCATCGCGCTTCTCACACATCTGACTAAATCAAAGCAGGTCTAAGTAACTCGCGCGACGCCCAGCCTAAGAAGTAGGCTACAATCAACTAGCCTCCCCCACAAGCGCGCTCTCAAGTTTACGGGTTTCCTCGTACTGAACAACGGTGTGATTACCCAAGCCAAACCAATCAAACAGAGCTAGGGGAACCCGGATTGAAGCCCGCATCTGCGCACTGGTGTTATTCTCAGCTGGAGCTACTCTAATAGCGATACAGTCATCATCACTAGGCTCCCCTGCTGCATCCTGGCCACACGAAAGATCCATCCTTGCCGGAGGATAGGCGGCTTGAGTTGTCATGAAAGCGCGCTGACGCGCGGCCTCAATTAGCTGATCATAGCCACCACTACTACCCCCACCCTCGCCCACTGTCACGCTCTCTAGGGAGCAGTTACTAGCCCCGTAGCGCTTACAACAGGTATTAGCTACTGCATACGGAGCGCGCTCTGCGCATATCCACGACCGACCGGACCCAGTCTCGATCTGAGTGTACGCACGGCATGGATCTCGCGGTATCTCGTCAGTAATCACCGGTATCTCTGGGCGCTGGTAACTATTAACTGGCACAGCGTCTGGAACCGCGTACCGTTTTCGATACCTCTTAATTAAATCAGGCAAAGCTGAACCGCAGGTATCTGCGTAAAGCGGCCCTATCTCTTGAACAGGAGCATTTACCGGTAGCGCCTTACTACATCCATTACCTACGACGCCAAGCAGCGTTGTACCCGAGTTAATCAAATGGGGTCTTGCACACTCAGGAAATTCCTCTCCGCTGCATGCACCACGCGAGGTTGTTTTGCTCGATTCACCATCAGCGTACTGGGGCTCATCAACCACATCACGGTCGGCTTGATAATCACTCAAACTGCAGTAGCTGGCGGCATCAGCGGGAAACGAATACTGCGGTTCACACCCCTTCATGTATTCCCTGGGTGTCTCATCACACGACACTAAAGCGACTTTAGGATTGCAGCGATCAGTAGCTGCGCCGGCGGACCAAAAAGAAATGGCCTCTAGCGGACGTGTGCCACTCTTGAGTTCAGCGCGGAACGATTCAAGTGCCTCCTCTACTGACGGGAGATAGCCACTAGGTGCAACCCTAGCGCACTGTGTTTCATCTCGCTCCTGATGCCTAAGGGGCTGTTCAAGATTGGTGATTGTGTACGATGTCTGCATCGGTGCAACCGAATCACTGCAAGTGTTTGGTGTAGAGGATACGCCGCATCCTCTCTGTTCCCGAGAAACGCTGAATGACGGGAAAAAGACACGCACATTGCCGCCCTCCCACCTAATAGTCACGTTTGGCCTTTTCCTTAATCCTCGGCGGCTGCGCCACTCTAGTCCCAATCGCAGCTCGACCGGCTGGCCGACAGTAATCAAGGGCATCGTGATGTAGCTGCGACATTCACTGTAGCCCGCACTCTCGCATTTGCGGCGATATGCAGAGCTCACATCAAAATTTTGATCCGCAGTGTAGCCCGCTCCTCGTACTACAAAATTGCCCAACTGGCGGTCAAAGCGGGGGCTCCTTGACGAACTCGCTCTTGAAAACTCACGTCCACCTAGATCAGCTATTTCTCGGCCACCCTGGTATAGTTTTAAAGTTACTTGCCCGGATACGCCACGCCAATCAGGCCACGGCCCGTGTGGTGTGATATACCCATTTCCTTCCACATGGATCATCACCGGCACGCGCATAATTGTGCCGTTGTAGAGGGCTGTTGGGTCAGCGCGATAATTGCAGCTCTGCGGCTTTCCAGAGGAGGGCCACGCAATACCTTGGCTTCCATCAGGTAGAGTCGTTCGCGCACCTTGGTAGCACGCGGCAGTAAATCGATGAGCTGTTTCGAGAGCTTTCAAATTCGACCAGCTTGACGCATTTTGCAGGATATCACGAGCTTCGATAGTGAATGCAGTCACCGCGGTATCCACTGGCACTTCTGCTGCGTGCTGCGATGTGTTCAACGCCATCGATGCAACACGAATCTGTTTGTTGGCGCTGCGAGGACTTCCTGTATCTGGATCAAAAAATCTTGGATTCAAAACGGCTTCGCTGTCACTGATCTGAGTGCCCACGTCGACCTGGGGCAGATCTTGAGTCTTCAGCAGGTATACAGCGTGTGCCGTTCCGGGGAATAGCACTTGGTACTGTCGGTAGGCATCTTGCGGCTGCGTCAACCTCACCGCAGTAAGCCTCCTGGTGGCGTACGATGCCTCAAGCATTGGCTCGTTAAACCACGAGCTACTCAAAGAATACGAGATCCTCGGCAGCTCGTACTTGTTGGTTTGATCGCCAGTTATCCGCGCATTGAATCGCTCGGATGTCGGCCATCCAGCGCTAAGCTCCTGTTCGCTACAACCTGCGTTCGTTGGATAAAGACACCGTAGACCTTCCGTGACTCCGGCACGGACCGCACCGCGGGCATGAAATATTCGGGATACATCAGAGAAACCAACGATGAACACCGCAACACCTAAGAGCACTGCAGCGCACTCAAGAAGATACCAACCGCCTTCTCCTGCTCCAGCCGGAACAGCAGCAATTCGCTGCCCTTTGGTTTCTCCCATACACGCTCCCCTTGGTAGAAAAAACGCGGTAGGTCGCGGATTGTTGCACAGCGAGGTTGCAATTCAAGGTTTTTTTTTAGCTTGCTCAAAAACCGTGCATATTCCGCTCACTGGCGCCTTGCAGTGACGCTACGCTTAACGGTATCCTTGCGATCTATGGCACCAATTATATTCTCAATGCACAAAGTCAGTCGCGTTCACCCACCCGGCAAACAGGTCCTTAAAGACATCTCTCTGTCCTTTTTTGAGGGCGCCAAGATAGGCGTCGTGGGGCTAAATGGCTCCGGCAAATCAAGCTTTCTGAGGATCGTTGCCGGACTCGATAAAGAGTACAACGGGGACGTCACGTTTAGACCTAATCTAACTATAGGCTACCTTGAGCAGGAGCCCAAGCTGGACCCGTCGAAGACCGTGAAAGAGAACGTAATGGAGGGGTGCAAAGAAGCGGCCTCCCTACTACAAGATTTTGAGGCAGTCAGTGCTCGTTTAGGAGAGGATATAACCCCTGAAGAGATGGATGCATTGATCGACAAACAGGCGACTCTTCAGGATAAAATCGACGCGATCGGAGCCTGGGAGCTTGATCGAACCTTAGAGATCGCTATGGATGCATTGCGTTGCCCTCCAGCCGACTCTTCTGTCGACAAGCTCTCTGGTGGAGAGAAGCGCCGAGTAGCTCTCTGCCGACTGCTGCTTGAGAAGCCTGAACTATTACTTCTTGATGAGCCAACTAACCATCTCGATGCAGAGTCCGTTGCCTGGCTGGAGCGGCACCTCAGTGAGTATCCTGGTGCCGTTGTGTGCGTGACCCACGACCGCTACTTTCTCGACAACGTAGCAAAGTGGATACTTGAGCTCGATCGTGGCTATGGGGTGCCCTGGGAGGGAAACTACTCGAGTTGGCTGGATCAGAAAAAGTCTCGCCTCGAACTAGAAGAGAAATCGGAATCAAAACGTCAGAAAACTCTAGCACGCGAGCTTGAGTGGATTCAGCAATCACCGCGCGCTCGTCAAGCTAAATCAAAGGCGCGTATTAAGGCCTACGAGGAGCTACTAAATGTAGAGCAAGAGAAGCAGGTGGAAGAATTGGAGATATATATTCCACCTGGACCGCGTCTCGGCGAGGTAGTCATTCAGGCCACAGATGTCGCCAAAAGCTACGGCGATCGCGTTCTTTTTGAAGGTCTTAATTTTAACCTTCCTCGCGGAGGAATTGTAGGCATCATCGGCCCAAACGGTGCTGGTAAGACCACTCTCTTTAAGCTAATCACCGGCAAAGATACGGCAGACGGCGGCTCCTTCAAAGTTGGCGAGACGGTGTCCTTATCATACGTTGATCAGAGCCGAGATACTCTCGACAACAATAAGAGTGTATACGATGAGATTTCTGGTGGCGATGAAATCATCAAACTAGGAACCCGTGAGTTCAATGCTCGAGCCTACGTTGCACGGTTTAACTTCGCTGGTCCCGACCAACAGAAAAAGGTTGGCACACTCTCTGGCGGTGAGCGCAATCGAGTACATTTGGCCAAGATGCTGCGCTCGGGAGGAAATGTCATCCTACTTGATGAGCCGACTAACGATCTTGACGTAAATACCCTGCGAGCCCTGGAAGAGGCATTATTGAGCTTTGCTGGATGCGCTGTGGTGATCAGCCATGACCGCTGGTTCCTTGACCGTATTGCTACCCATATCCTAGCCTTTGAGGGCGATAGTCAGGTGGTCTGGTTTGAGGGCAACTACCAAGACTATGAGGCTGATAGGCGCCGGCGCCTTGGGGCGGATGCTGACACACCTCACCGGATTAAGTACAAGAAGCTGACGCATTAGGTTGCCATCGCCAATGATTTTTACTTAAACCACTGCTTATGGTTTATACAACACATTGATTTTGCTAGCCTATATGTGCTGCCACGGTCATTTATGTAGGCTTCCCCTGACTGAGTTTTTACCGCCGCTAAACGGGCTTGTTGACTCCTGTGTGATAACGGCTACAATCCGCTCGCCTGGTAGCTCAGGCACTTAGAAAGCATACCAAAACGAACCTCGTAGCGACCAGTGCGGGGCTGTTTGCGGCCAGGCGCGCCACAGGGTCGTTTTGTTACGTGCTCTGATTAGCACTACTATGGTGATGTGCAAAAGTCCGTGCCAGTGCAACTGGCAAGTCTTTTGCTCTTCATCACTATAGGTTGTTGTTATGATTCGCATCCGCGAATCGATAGCGTTCCCTAAAAGTCCGGATTTCGCTACGGACCTCTGGAGAACGCTATACTTTAACCACTGCTGTAACACCTTAAAGAAATTATGGACCAAACATTACTCTTTCTATTCACCTGGGCGACCCCGATCTTCGGAGTAGTGGCTCTCGCGCTAGCGTACAACCTATACGCGAACGTTAAAGCTATGCCAGCCGGCAACGCACGTATGCAAGAGATAAGTGGTGCCATCCAGGACGGAGCAATAGCTTACCTCAAGCAGCAGGCTCAGTACTTGGTAGTTTTTATCGGCTGCGCTTTTCTGCTGATCTGGGCGTTTCTTAGCCTCCCAACAGCTATAGCTTTCATTTTCGGCGCTGGTAGCTCCCTACTCGCTGGCTACCTCGGGATGCGTTCGGCTACCATCTCTAATGTGCGCACCGCACAGGCTGCTGCCGACAATAACCCGGGGCAGGCGCTCATGGTTGCTTTCCAGGGTGGTGCAGTTATGGGTCTTACAGTCGCTGCGCTCGGCTTAATCGGCGTCGGAGTGCTCTTCCTCGTATACGGCACTCCAGCACACCACGAACCGATTATCGGATTTGCGATGGGAGCATCGTCAGTAGCGCTTTTTGCGCGAGTTGGTGGTGGAATCTACACTAAGGCTGCCGATGTTGGATCTGACCTAGTCGGCAAGGTAGAGGCCGGAATCCCAGAGGATGACCCGCGTAACCCCGGAGTAATCGCTGATAACGTCGGCGACAACGTCGGTGATGTTGCCGGAATGGGCGCCGATATTTTTGAGTCGTATGTAACGTGTTTAATCGGCTGTTTAGCGCTCGCGGCAACTCTGAGTATAGACTCTGTAGCTAGCCTGACTACTTATGTGCCTGGCCAGGTCAGCCTGACCGAGGAGATGGCACGCGTATGGCTTATGGCCACCCCGCTGATTCTTGGACTCCTTGGCGCTATTTCCTCATACATCTCGATCAAGTGGATGGCAGTACTCAAGGATGGAGATCCGGCAAAGGCGCTACGAACAACTATTCTGTTGGCTTCGGTGTTTTTCGTTGCAGCTTGCTTTGTTCTTTTCTTAATTACCCCGGTCAACCTGAATCTCTGGTGGCCGGTTGTATTCGGAACTTTGTGTGGTATCGGAATCGGACTGACTACCGAGTACTACACTTCCTCTAAGCCGGTATACGAGATCGTAACTGCCTCGAAGACAGGGCCAGCTACCTGCGTTATTAGCGGTATCGCTGTGGGTTTCCGCAGCGTGGCTCTACCGCTCGCTATCATCGTAGTCGCCGTTTTGGTCTCTAACTACTTTGCTGGCGTTTATGGCGTGGCACTAGCCGGTGTAGCGATGCTTGCTACTACAGGAATCGTGATGACGATTGATGCCTATGGCCCGATCGCAGATAACGCCGGTGGCATATCTGAGATGTCGCACCTTGGCGCTGAAACCCGTGCTATCACCGACAAGCTAGACGCTCTGGGCAACACGACAGCAGCTATCGGCAAAGGATTCGCAATCGGTTCCGCTGGCCTCACGGCGCTAGCTGTGTTTGGCGCTTACACGCAGACATTTACCGCTAAGAACGTCGCAATCGACCTAAGCATCACTAACCCGATGTTGGTCGCTGGTGTATTTGTAGGAGCGATCCTTCCGGGACTCATTGTGTGTTTTACAATGCAATCTGTGGGCAAGGCAGCATCTCTGATTGTGACCGAGATTCGCCGTCAATTCCGTGAGATCTCTGGACTGCTTGAGGGCCGTGAGGGTGTTAAGCCCGATGTATCACGCTGTGTAGAGATATCAACAAAGGCCGCACTCTCCGAGATGCGGGCTCCGGGATTGATCGCAATCATCACGCCGGTACTAGTTGGTCTGCTAATGGGACCTGCTGCACTTGCAGGGCTTCTACTCGGTACGACGGTAGTTGGTGTGGTACTTGGTATCTTCATGTCGAACACCGGCGGCTCGTGGGATAATGCCAAGAAGTTCATCGAGCAAGGGCTTGTGGAGGGCGAGAAGAAAGGTTCTGATGCTCACAAAGCGGCGGTTGTAGGCGATACCATCGGTGACCCTTTCAAGGACACATCGGGACCATCGCTGAACATCTTGATCAAGCTGGTATCAATCTTGTCTCTTCTGATCGCGCCGCTGTTAGCGTAGGTCAAACGAACCCGGCCTCATTCATTTTTGAAAAAATTGAATGGGGCCGGGCTAGCTCTAACACTACATCCCAAAAAAACAATTGCAAGGTCAGCAACCTTGCCAGCTAAACTAAACCCAGCCTCATTCATTTTTGAAAAAATGGATGAGGATCGCGGCTTTAAAATCAGCAAACTGCTCATATAGTGACGTGCAAAAGTCCGTGCCAGTAAAACTGGCAAGGCGTTTGCTGGACATCACTATAGGGTGTTGTTTTGATTCGCATCCGCGAATCGATAGCGTTCTACAAAACTCGGGATTTCGCTACGAACTTTTGGAGAACGCTATAGTACCGATTGCAAACCCTGAGCGAGTATTTTTTTCAAAAATCACTCGTGCATGGGTTAGCATGGGACATTACGTCTATCCGTGGCAGCTCTAACCCGCATATTTCATGAAACTGCGTCGCGAAAGCGCCGAGAATGGTGATTTTTCGGGCCCGTAGGGCGAATTCAAAAATCGATTTTTGAGCCGAAAAAGCGCCGTTATCGGCGATCGTAGTAGCAGGCTTCATGAAATATGCGCGCTAGCCCACTCCGTCTACAGCATCATTAATAGCCTTAAGCATCTTCTTGACGATGTGGTCCACTACATCTTTAACGGAGATGATCCCTATCGGCATACTATCCTGATCAATGATCGGAATATGGCGAAAGCCACCGTTAGACATCAGATTAAGCGCAAATGCTAGGGACGCTTCCGGTCTCTCACAGACCGGATGAGCGGTCATAAAATCACTTACAGGAAGCGAAAAATCTGTGACCTGACCCGTTATCTTTAGCAAGCAATCGCGCTCGGTAAATATCCCTTGGACCTTGCCCGATGAATCAACGATCAGCAGACTTCCGATTCGTCGCGAGCGCATCAAACCCAAGCACTCAAAAAGCGAGGTTGACGGAGCTACCACGTAGGGCTCTTTCATACCGATTGAGCCGATGCTGTCGCAGAGAAGTGTCGGAGACAACAACTCTACCCCTGTAATACAGGCCGCCTGAATAGTATGCATTAAATCCGTCTTTTCCATAGCTCTATCCCTTTTTAATACTTTCAATCACCCACTCAGACTGATGGTCTGGGCGCCTTAGGCTTATTGGGCCCTTGATCTCCTCCTTAATCTCAAACCGGGATTCCCCTGATGTTAGCACCACGCCAGGGTGTACAACTGCTGATGCAATAATGCGAGCATCTGATTTTACCGGTTTGGACTCGCGCATTTCTCGCTCCTTCTGGCGCAGCTGGCCTAGTGATGTAACAACGCTATCGTACTTTTGCAGTAGTCCGGCGATCTTTACCCGGAACTCTTTTTTTAGCAGGGGTACCCGACGACGGTTTTTTAGGTAGGGCCCGATATGCAGCTCCAAAGCAGCGACCGCTGCTTCATGTTTTTTGATCGCTGCTGAAAGTGTCCGATATTCCTTGGTAACCTCCAGCTCGTTTTTTATCTCTACCAGGGTTGTAACCCCAGCTTCGTTACCTAGCACCTTGACTTCTACCCCCTGCACACACCAGATACTGCCACCTACTAGATTGGCTTTAGGTGCTATTACAGAGAGACCAGCATTAAACGAGCAGTCACGCGCCTCACGCTCGATATAGATCGAGCCCCCTGCAGTGACTGAAACACTATTGGCGATCCCCGCCGTATAATCACCTCCGGCTGAGACGGCATACGCCGCTGCTCCCTGATGACTACCCTTGATGGTAATCGAACGCTGGCTGGTCAGGATGCTCTCACCTATTACGTTACCCCTAATCGTGATGTCTCCGCGGGCTTTTATATGAAATCCCTTTTGAACATCCCCACCAACAATCACATTACCGACGAAGTCAATATGGCCAAAAGCCCAATCCAAGTTTCCTGGTATGTTGAGGGTATCTCGGATTGCTACCGAGGAACCCTCATCATGTATATATCCTGCTATGGTAGCTACGGCAGTAAGGTAGTTCTCGTGTTCAGGGTCGGAACGCAACTCAATCGACTTGTCCCAGCGCGCGGTTACCGCCTTGCCTGCCTTGGCACTAATATCGTTCCCCTGCGCATCAACTCCGGCTGTGCCATTGGCAGGCTTGTAGATACGCGCTACCTCAGCTCCGACCTCGATATTCTCGAAAAGCCCCAGGGTGAAAAAATCAGAGAACTCTCGCTCTCCGCTTTCTTGCTCGCCCGGGCGAAAACGCCGCGCTAGCCAGACTATTTTACCATCACGGCCATCTGCCGGAGGGCGCCCCTGAGCTACTCGTCGCGCATCACACCCATTACCCTTCCGTAGTTCCTCGACGATGTCGCGCACTACATCCTTTTCGAGTAAATCAACACGGCTAACAGATAGAATCTCTTTTACGATATCGTCGAGTAGCACCTCTTGATGCTTGTCGCGAGGCTCAACACGGGCAAACAACTTCTGCTTGTCGTCTGAGAGCGACAGTTCTAGCAGCTTCACATCATCGTCGACTTTGTGTATCACTCGCATGGCGCGCGGATAATCCAAGCTAAATGCTTTCCCCTTCAACTTCTAGGTCGGCAATTCTTAAAATGTTCATAAGCCCTTCCAAAACTAATAAGCCGCAGTCCAACTGCTTGGCAAAGCCAGCCGGTGGTGCCTCCCTATAGAGCAACTTGCCGGCGGAACTCACTGATTTAACCGAGTTTTTAGACGATATTGTTTTGCTGTAATACCCCTACAGGTGGGGTAATAAGCCTGCCTTTGAATTTACAATTTACTCGGAAACATCGTATCGTTAGCGTCGATATGCCAGAACTTCCTGAGGTAGAGTCTACCGTTCGCTATCTGAGCGAACGAGTTGCAAACAAAAAAGTTGTTAACTCTGACGTGCGTTGGGCACGCACGATCGCTACTCACTCTCCTAAAGACTTTTCACGAGCCCTACAGGGTACCCGCATAACTAGTGTCTCTCGTCGTGGAAAGTTCATCGATATAGTTCTGCAAGGTGCCTCAGAGCTGCACCTATTCGTACACCTGCGCATGAGTGGTTCACTCGACGTGATCGCAGCGGATACGGAGATAGCCACCCACGACCGAATTATCATCTATCTACAGAACGGCAAAAGCTTGCGATTCAATGACACCCGCAAGTTCGGACGCATGTACCTGTGTGAGTCTCCGGAATTAATTACCGGAAAGCTAGGAGTTGAGCCCCTATCAAGTGACTTTTCTCCGGAGGTACTTTACTCACTCACCCGGTCAAGGAAAACGCGGATGAAGGCTCTCCTTCTTGAGCAAAAAACTATTGCTGGCCTAGGAAATATCTATGTTGATGAGTCTCTATGGAAAGCCAAGATTCATCCATGCACACCTGCGGGACGGATATCATTAAAGCAGTGCGCCGCTCTCTACGAAGCGATCACTACAACTCTGACCGAGGCTATAGCGCTCTCAGGCACTGATTTTGGAGACGGGGTAGTAGACAATGGTATGTACTCTCCCCTGGTTTATGCTCGTGATGGTACGGCCTGTATCCGATGTAACACAAAAATCAGGAAAACCCGGGTACAGCAGCGGGGAACTCATTACTGCCCCAAGTGCCAACGAGCACCACGCTAACAATCACACTACATCAGGTTAATCAGGTGACCGGCAAACATAAATGCTGGTCCTACTAAGTAGGGGAGCACCTGCAAAGCGATTAGAAACCCGATCAGCGATGCCATAGGACTACGGACCCACTCCAAGAAGCGAAGAAATGTGCTCTCCGGAAGAAATAGTCCCAGCACTGCGTGCCCATCGAGCGGCGGCACGGGCAGGAGATTAAAAACCCCGAGTAAAATATTAAGTCGCAGCATCACACTCAGAAAAAACCCCAAGCCCTCAAGCAGTCCACCGTGAAGCGAAGTAACCCCTAGGTTGCTGATCGGAACGAAAACACCAGCAGCTATTCCGATGTGCATCACTACCGCTACCACGCCGACCAACATGAAATTACTCACAGGACCCGCGAGCGCCATCAAGGCCGACCTCCTCGGGTAGCGTATCTGCCAATAGGGATCAAACGGCGCACTGCCCCAGCCGAACATTGAATTAGACGTCATCAACGATAGTAGAGGCATTAGTACTAATCCGAATGGCTCACGCTTGATGTGCGGCAGCGGATCAAGAGACACCTGTCCTCCCGCATAGGCGGTCAGGTCCCCTCCCCACTTGGCAACCAGAGCATGGGCGGCCTCGTGGACTACTGTGCTTAGTAAAAAGGCTACGTAATAAATCGGTAGGACGGCTATGAGTTCCGATGTCATACTGCAGCGCCCTGAGCTCCAATAGGTGTCCTAATAGTGAACGAAAATGGCTCCCCGGGAGGGATTCGAACCCCCGACACGGTGGTTAACAGCCACCTGCTCTACCGACTGAGCTACCGGGGAAGGAGCGAATGACAATAATTTACCGTACCCGCGTGAAAGTCAACCCTTTGCACCCCTGCTGCTTCCTACAAAGTACTTCGGGCTGCAAAAGCCCGCGAAAGGGTCACCTCATCGGCGTACTCAAGCTCTCCACCTTTAGGTATGCCCTGAGCAGGTCTGGTGGCTCTAACACCCACCTCGGCGAGCATACGGCCTATATAGAGCGCAGTAGCATCACCCTCAACTGTGGCACTCGTTGCGATAATCACCTCCCGCGGCGGATGCTCCTTAACCCGATCTATTAGCTCCTTTAGCCGCATCGACTCTGGCCCCTGGCCTCTGAGCGGCGCCCATAGTCCGTGCAGCACATGGTAGAGCCCCTTAAACTCTGCTATCCGTTCGATAGCCACAAGATCAACGGGCTTCTCTACAACGCACAGAAGCTCCGAGTCGCGGTTGGGATTACGACATATCGCACACGTTACCTCTTCACTCAGGAAAAAGCAGCGTTCGCACAAGCGAACATTCTGTGAGGCCATCTCAAGGGCGCTGGCGAGTGTACGCGCCAGATCGCGATCGTTAGCAACCAAGTGATAGGCTAGCCGCGTTGCAGTCTTCTCGCCTACGGAGGGCAACTTCGAGAGCTCTTTAATCAATTTTTGAAGTGCTGGTGGATATGCAAGCATCTCTTATGGGCTTCCCTAAAACATGCCAGGCATGCCCATGCCACCGGTAACGCTAGACAGCTTATCCTCAGTGTTCTTTCTCACTTTCTGAACGGCGTCATTGACGGCAACCCGCACCATGTCCTCAAGAACCTCAACATCGGCCGGCGTACACGCCTCTGGGTCTATCTTCACCGAAGCGACCTCGTATCTGCCATTTAGCACTACCCTAACTGCACTGCCACCTGCGCTTCCCTCGGCCTGAAAAGCCTCAGCTTCTACCTGCGCCTGCTGCATATCCTTTTGCATCTTCTGCGCCTGCTTTAGAAGCGCTTGCATATTTCCGCCGGGAAATCCATTAAATCCTTTGGCCACGATCCCTCCTATAATCTCTCGCTACAAATTATCTTAGCTCAATCACCCTTGACGCGAACCTGCTCAACTTTACTACCTGGGAAAACTCTTTGCAGACTCTGAAGCGCAGGATGCGTCTCAAGCTCTTCAATCTTACTCTCATTAGCTTTGCGCGGATCGGCTACCTCTGCCTCTGCTGCTCCCTTCTTTAGAGTTACCTTCCACTGGGCAGCAGCTTTATCCTCACCAACAAAAGCCGAGAACATCTCTTGCAACTTAGCTTTATCGCGAGTCAGGCTGGTTGTTGTAAACTCAGGCCCTGTCGCTTCAAGTAAGCCAACTTCAAAACGGGTCGCTGAGAGCCTTTTGAGGTTCTCCAGTAGTATCTTGCTACCACGCTCTCCAACGAATCTAAGAAACTGCTCCCATTGCAGCGCCCCAGCAGCGGCGGCCAACGGCTTCTGAGAAGCCTCTAGAGTCGTCGCTGATTTAGGCACAACTACAGCTTGAGTACTCGCCCTGGGAGCGGATGAACGCGCTACATTAACAGATGGGCTCTGCCCGACGCTAAGCTGACCTATCAACGCACCGATCTCACGGATCGGCTGCCTTGTGGCCATCCTCACCACAAGAGCTTCGAAGCCATACCGCGGGTAAGACGACCGCATGCAGCGATCTGCGCCCTCTCGCGCTAAGTCCCACAGGTCTTGCAGATCAACAGTCTCTAGTGGAGTGACCAGTCGCATCAATTCCACCACTGAGTCAGCTCCCAAGCCGAGCGTTTTTAAGCGCGCCTCTCCTCCAACCTTCGCAATGAACAATTCACGCCAAAAGTGAGTGAACTCCTTTAACAACGTAGCGGGATCGCCTCCCGTTGAGAATAGCTCTGCAACTTCAGCTAAAACTTGCTCCACATCACGTTGAATAATCGTGTGTGCGAGACGTGCCAGAGCGCTACGCTCGAAACTTCCTAATGCTTTGCTCGTTTCAGCCGCGGTAATCGTACCCGCACAGAAAGTCTGCACTCGATCGAGTAGAGTTTGCGCATCACGCATAGATCCATCGGCGAGACGCGCGATCATCGTCAGCGCCTCACCTTCGGCCTCTAACTTCTCCTGACGACACACCTCAGCTAGTCGCGCCTCAATTACCGAGACACTCAAAGCACGAAAATCGTGCCGCTGGCAGCGCGAAATAACCGTCTCAGGTATCTTGTGTACCTCTGTGGTCGCGAGAATAAAAACCGTATTCGGTGGTGGCTCCTCAAGGCTTTTTAGCAGTGCATTGAACGCTGAGATGCTTAGCATATGCACCTCATCGATGATGTACACCTTATTGCGATAACCCGGGGGTGGCAGTGCCTTAAAAGAGTCCATCAGGTCGCGCACGTTGTCGACACTGTTGTGCGATGCTCCATCGATCTCTCGAACCGCCATGCTAGTTCCGCTGGCTATTTCGCGACAGGCAGAGCACTCCTGACACGGCTCTGCGTTTTTGAACGTACTTCCGCTCGCCGAATCACCGATCGCCTGACAATTAAGAGCCCTGGCGAGTATTCGCGCTACCGAGGTTTTTCCCACTCCTCGTGGTCCTGTGAAGAGGTAGGCATGCACCACCTTACCTCGCGCTATGGCGTTTGCTAGCGTGCGAGTGACATGCTCCTGGCCACTAACGGTGGAAAATCCGGAGGGGCGATACTTTCTTGCAAGAACGAGGTACGACACGTGAACGTTGGATGCTAGGATTTTTTAAAAAATACGGCGACTGGCAACGCATCACAGGTCTATGCACTACGGTTGCTCCAATCAAGTCCTGGCCGGGTTCGCGCACTCACTCGCGCGCCCCCAATCGCCGTAAGGGAGTATCATAACGCGAAAGCCCTCAGGGTGTCACTGATATCCGGTAGTTGAACCGAAAAACGGTAATTGCTGACACTGCTGCATCGTGCCCCACACACCCACGACCACTGCGGCATCATGCAGCACTAATAAAAATAAAAACTTATATATTTCAATGGGTTACATCCGGCTCAAGGATGGCACGCTGCCTGCTTACCAGGACACAAAGCAAAGAAAGCACTACAGGAGGAGCCACGTCGATGAATATCACCTCAACCATGATGCGCGAAATCTCTTTCCAACTCACAGATGGCAACCCGTGGTTTGGGATGTTGCTAGCAAATGAGTATCTTGAACATCGCGACCCACTACGAGCTGCGCTAGTTCTACGGTTTAAGCAGCGTATCGGCTCGGCTCCAGCCGATCGATTATCTCTGGCTCATGCGCTCATCCGCGGAAGGTGCCGAAAAGAACTCTCAGCTAGCCAAGACGCTTTAATCGGCTCGCGAGTTATGGGGAGCACTAGACCCCTTCCCCAGCCTGACTCTTTTATAGCCAGGAAGGTCCGCACAAACCTACGAGCGTCGCCCGCTGGGTCGATAACACGACTCGCAATGCGCCAACGCAACAACCGAATTACCCCTATGGGCACCACGTTTAGCTCTGCAAAAAGCATCAGAGCGTTAGGTTTTTCTGACAGCGACATGTTGATGGAGCGGCGGCGCTTAAGATCTGTTTGAGCGCTCTCTCTCATGCAGCTTCAATAGCTTCTCATATTCCGCGGTTAGCTCAATAAAACGAGTTGTATCTTCTTTGGAGCCTACCCTGTGCAGATCGGGATGGTACTGCTTGACGGCGCTACGATAAGCGTTTTTGATCTCTGCAATGGTGGCACCTGGTTTTAACCCAAAAACTTGCAAAGCCGCTGCGTATTCAGATGATACCAGGGATGCCTCTTGAGAGTTTCCTGAATCATCGGTGCATGGTGTATCACCGGCTAAACCCTCAGCACAGGGGCTCTGCTGTCGATGCTCTGTTAAACGACCTAAGTGTCTGCGCAAAACAAGCGCGGCCAGCAATCCGAGGCCAATAATATAAGCTAGGATCGCTCCGCTCTGAGCCATAAACAACCTGACTCGAGTCATCGGCGAGAGCCGCGGAGATAGCTGCTCATAAATCCTGCGCGCATCTATAATCTTCCCCTGATTAAGATACCCTGCAACTAAATCTCCAGCAGCGAAAGGCACTACAGCATCAGCCACACTACGATCATCTCCACGCACCATGTTAACCATAGTTTCCGCTGAAGCGAGATCCCCTGCTGATACTAATTCGCCGATCAATCGTTGCTGGGTGGCGATCCACTGGAAACGAAACTCCTCATCTCTAGTTAGGTAACGCGCAAGGGCTGCTCGAATCTGTGTATCTGTAAACAGCGACCAATCAGCGGCTGGTAGGTGCCGCAGCGCTGTGATTAGCTGAGTGTGAATCTTAGGAGACCTTGATTCAAACGGCATCAAAGCAAGCTGCTCAAGGGCCGCCTTGTGGGCATTCATAGCTACGGATCTATCGATAAACGACCGTTGCAGTGCTACTCCGTTTTCCTTTACTTCGAGAGCTGCCGCATACTCTCTTAGGGCTGCAAACGACTGACCAAAGAGTTGTACATCCACCCGCTCGAAGGCTTCAATCAGCGCCCCAAGCAACACCTCTATCTTATCAACTGGATTGACGGTGCTAGTACTCAGGAGTGTAAAAATCGAAGAGCGCTGCCGCAGATCACTCTGTACCTTAACTAGGTCCTGGCCTGCTAGCGCCCCATCAACTGCCTGCCGCATCGCCCATTTAGAGCATATCTGCGCTGCTCGGTCAGATAGTTGGTCAGGCCCTACAATTTTCTGACCTTGGCCCTGCCGTTCAGATACTAATCGGCCAAGTGCCACTCTCGCGCTGCACACCCTTGAATCAAGCGCTTGCTCTAACAACCCCTCGACCAACCTTCGAACTATCTGCTCGTTCTGGCCCTCGCTGAGAATCTGCAACCAAAGAGCATCTGAGTCGAACTGGTTTAGATCGCGACGCACTAGCCCTAATCTAACTGCTGCCTCAAGCACACTAGCATCGTTGTGTCTCGATGCGGCTAGCGCGATCTCTTGCACATCAGAAGTTTGGATCAGGTTGGATAAACGATTATCGGATAGGTAGCGCAATGCAACCTGCCGGGAAGCCTCAGGGAGTGAAACTAAAAACGCTTTACCGCCCATGACAATAGTGACCATGTCACTACCTACAGAACGGCGCTCCTCAACGGGTAGATTCACCCCGTAGTAGTCAACACTACGAGACAAACTATCAGCTTGGCAGTGAACAATCGTTTGTGAGAGCAGAAAACCGAGCGCGATAGTTTTCGGCAGATTCATTAGGTCACCGTGGCGCCTGCACCCCGTAGACGCTCACGGTAAGAATCGGCTGCTGCGGATGGTCTGTGGCGATTTGAACCGTGGCCGTCAGGTCGCCTGCTACCTTAGTTGGGTCGAGTTTAACCACTATTACACCCTTTTTCCCCCCTTCAACATCGACCATCGCCCCTGATACCGCCGGATGGGAGCTGGTGATACTCTTAATTGCCACCGTTGTATTCGAAGAGTTCTCGTACTTCAATCGTCGTTCAACTTGTTCGCTACCACTAATGATACCAAACGAAACAGTGGTGGGGCTGACCCGCAGGTCGCCAAGTACGGTGGCTGTAACTGGGATATTCACTGCTGCATGTGCAGAGTCCTTGAATTCAACGATCAATCGCTCACGAAGCTCGCCTTTTGGGGCATCTGGCAACAATGTAACCGCATAGCGCTTTGCCGCTCCTTGGCCCGGCAATTCAGCAACTGTGAGGAATTTTGAACCGGGCAAGACCCTGGCAACTTGCCAATCCATACCTTCGACCGGCGAAAGAGTTATCTCCTGCGTTCGCATCGCCTCAGAGGCTCCCTGGGAAACCTCTCCAAACATGATCCGCTCCGGCGAAGCGTTCATACCTCTTACTACAGCGCCGCGTAGCTTCAGGGTTACCTCTGGATTCTGCCGGTCGTTTGTCTGCACATGAACGGTTTTCGTCTTTCCTCCATACATACCTGATGTATCGAAGGTGACTCTTATCTTCTCACTACCCCCAGGTTTTACAGTAGAAGAGGAAACAGCTGCCGCCGTACAACCGCATGATGGGGATATCCGTTGTAAGAGCAGGTCGGCGTCTCCTTGATTTTGGATCGCAAACTCGTGCACAACTTTGTGGCCCTGCATGACACGACCAAAATCGTACTCAGCTTCGGCTAGCTTTGCTATCGGGCCAGTCTCAGCTGCTGCCCGCCCAACCACACAACTAAACAACGTGGCCGCACCAATAAGCATGCCAGCAAACAAACGAAATGAACTTTGCAGAAACAGATTGTCGATTAGAGTCTTCATGCGCTTTGCTCTCTTACTGCCTGACCCACTCGTTTAGCCCTAAGAGAGGCGGTAATGCCATTTACTTCCGCAAGCTAATCGAAGAGTTGGGTCTGATCCAAAAATTTCGTAGAGAAGTTACCACTCCTAAAATCAGGATGCGATAGTATTCTTCTGTGGAGCTCAATATTGGTTGTTACTCCATCAATCAGATACTCATCGAGCGCCACGAGGAGCTTTTTGATACACGATTCCCGGTCTTTATCTCTAACGATGAGCTTGCCGACCATCGAATCGTAGTAAGGTTTAATCGAATATCCAGCGTACAGGGCAGAGTCAACTCGCACCCCATTACCTCCCGGCGGATGGTAGCTCTTAATCAAACCTGGACACGGTATCAGAGTACGAGGATCCTCTGCATTGATTCGGGCCTCCATCGCGTGGCCAGAAGGCTTAATGTCACTCTGCTTCCATGAAAGCTCAAAACCCGCTGCAAGCCGAATCTGTTCCTTGACTAAATCAACGTCAGCGACCATTTCGGTTACTGGATGCTCGACCTGAAGTCGAGTGTTCATCTCAATAAAATAGAACTTGTTGTTCTCTAGGTCGGCCAAGAATTCCACGGTACCGAGGCTTGAGTAGTTAACAGCTTTGCCGAGCTCGACCGCCGCATTCTGTATCTGCTCTTGCAGTCCCGCCGGTAAGCCTATCGAAGGAGACTCCTCAATCACCTTCTGGTAACGACGCTGGATCGAGCAATCGCGGATCCCTAAATGAATAACATTGTGTGCTTGATCTCCAGCTAACTGCACCTCGATGTGCCTAACTCTAGGAAGGTACTTCTCAACTAGCAGGTGTCCATCACCGAACGCAGCTTCTACCTCTCTTTGAGCGGTCTGGAAGGTGGCGACAAACTCATCGGGCCCCTTGACGATCTTCATTCCTCGACCGCCACCACCTGCACATGCTTTTAGAAGCACTGGAAATCCAGCCTTCTCCGCGACTGCGAGCGCCTCGGACGGATCAAGTAGTCCTCGGCTATCTCCTGGGATCGTCGGTACACCGACTTTGTCAGCCACACGCCTTGCGCGAGCCTTGTCGCCCATAACTCTCATGTTACGCACAGTAGGTCCGATGAAGGTGATTCCGCAGCTACCGCAGATCTCGGCAAACGCTGCATTCTCGCTCAAGAATCCATAACCTGGATGAATCGCATCCGCACGAGTTGCTACAGCTGCTGACATAATTGAAGCGATGTTTAGGTAGCTCTCCTTTGCTAGAGCTGGTCCTATACAAACACTCTCAGTTGCAACCTTAACGTGCAGAGCATCTTCATCGGCCTTTGAATGAACTGCCACAGTCTGAATGCCTAGCTCATGGCAGGCACGGATGATTCGCAATGCTATCTCGCCGCGATTAGCGACGAGTATTTTTTTAAAAGGAAGTGAACCCATGACGACTAAACCGCGGGATCAATAAGGAAGAGAACTTCACCGAACTCTACAACCTGGCCCTCTGAACCGAGGACTTTAACTACTTTGCCAGATGTGGGGGACTCGATCTCGTTCATCAACTTCATCGCTTCAACGATGCACAAGGTGCTCCCCTTGCTGACGACATCTCCCTCTTTGACGAAGGGCTCCGCGTCCGGTGACGGCTTACGGTAGAAGCTACCGACGATCGGCGACTCCACCTTGACGTAGCGCCCCAGGTCCTCCTGAACGCCGTTGCCGTTGCTCGCCGCCACAACAGGTACAGCCATCTGCTGAACCGCCGGGACTACGTCCACACGGGTCTCTGCGTGCAAGAACCCGCCTGCCGGTGTTCTTGACAACTTGACTCGGGTTCCTTCCTGCTCCAGCTCGAACTCGGTTACCTCGTTCTGCTTGAGCATCTTGATGATGTGTTCAATGTCCTTGATGTCCATGGTGGCGCATCCTAGCGATGAACGGTTCCGATGCCAATACCACTCGGTTACTTTTTCTGAACACCGCTCGTGAAATCAGCAACTTACGCCGATTGAGCCCCTATTCAGCGCCGCATGCCAGGAAATCTCCGAAGGATGCTGTTGAGCGGGCCTTGACCACCACGTCCTCGCCTCTCGAAGTTTTACCGACCAGGGTAAAGCTAACTGTGATTAGCGCTCGATTAGTGATCTGCATACCCATACCTAAAGGATCACCCACATACTTGCCCCGATTGTAGGCCTTAAACACCGGCATAATAATCGTTGAGGAATCACCACTTTCTGCCAGGGAGGAATCTACGTCCTGGGTCAAACCGAGCCTCTTTGAGGTAAACTCGGTACCCTGACCGTCGACATCTGCCATGGTGTATTGCAGGTACTCGAAGCGAACCTGCTCTGCGCGGTTGTTCTGAACCACCAACTTGACATACGTGTCGAAAAACGGCTCAGGATCAAGGGTGCTTGAGTCTAGATCACAATCAGGAGTCTGAGAGATGTCGATCGACGAGCCTGCTGTAGACTCGTTACCGGCACTGCCATTATCAATAAATCCAGCCGACGTAATCCGCACATCTCCATCGTCGTTTGTCTGCGATCCTCCGCCTAATCCTCCACCGGCAGCTCCAGGGAACCCTTCAAATCCTGATGGCACATCACCGGTGCAGTTTACTGATACAAATTTGCGCCGATTAGCTCCCACGGCTAGACGACAAACGAACTGGAAGCTTCCCGGAGCCTCACATCCAATTACCCCGGACATTACACCGCTACTATCGGTAAGAGCGTAGCCACGCTGCGGGTCGAGTATTGCTACTCCTTGCTCCGAATCACAGGCGATATTCATATTTGCTACCGGCTGCTGCCTTGAGTTACGTGCATGCACCGTGAACATCGAGGTGTTACCGACTTCAATGCTCGAACCAGCAACCCGTAGATCGATAGTCCCGGTGTTCGACTCGTCGGCAACAAAGGTATCATCTCCGAAACCGCCGTCAGCCGCAGAGCCTCCATCGGTGCTACCCTGTCCTCCCATACAGCCTGCTAGCGCAGTCAACGTCGTTGTCAGGATCAGGACTAGAACCAGCTTCGTGGCGAGGTTGAAGGGATACGAGGCGAGACGAGGAAAACGAGCGAAAAAACCGCAGGTGTATCCGCTGAGATACACTGAGGATTTTTTCGCCAAGTTTGACGAAGTCGCAGCCCGCATCTCTTCAACCGGAGCAGAAGATATTTTTGAGACTGGTTCTACTCTCTGCACATTACGCCGCACACCGTTCATAACTTTTTTCTCCTTGCAGCAGCAACTAAAACGCTAGCTCTAGATCACTTACGTCGCCGTCACCATCGAAGCCCGACTCCTCACCTGCGGCTCCGGACTCAGGATCGGCGGTGGCACCAGGGGTCTCGACTCCGTCGGTGGGCTCGACAAATGTCCCGGGAAGGACCGTGAAGCCAACAGTCACATCATTGGTATCGTAACGATTGCCTGAAGATGACATGCCGTTAACTCGCATCGTTACCTCCATAGCGAAGGGTGGTGCGGGCAACAGGTCCTGATTTAAATTAAGCCACTCGATGACTGCGGTTGGAATTACCCAAGTCTGTGAGAGCGCACGGTTGCAGATATTTGAAAACGACGGGGGTAGACTGGTAAAAAGCGGTCGTCTTATCCCAGGACTTGGAACTACCCCGGCACCATTATTTCCCCCGGCACCACCACCTTGATTGTTAAGGTTTGCTGCCGACTCAGCCGGGCCAGCGATCAGCGACAAAGGCACACTGGTCGATGGAGGCTGAGCTCTTGCACCTGGAATGTAGTAATCGATCAGTAATCTCTCTGCCCTAAATGCTTGACCGTAAAGGTTGTTCTGGATACCTACTACCGAGACAAAAGCGCCAGAAGCGTCGGTCCCACTCATATCCTCATCAGAGAGGGTGCCTCCGGGTTCCGGACCAGCCTGACCAAGACGAATAAATGCCCCAGATAGACCCTCTGGTAGTGTTCCACACCCCATAGTTCCCGGGGCGCCACCGCCGCCACCAGCGCCACCACCACCTCCGCCGCCGTTGTTCATGGTCAAACTATTGGAGTTGAACAATCCGAGGAATGTGACTGACATACCCTGATCGTTATTGGCTGCGCCGTTTCCTCCGCAAGACGCGGTAAACCAGGTTAGACCAAACGCAATGGCTAAACTACCTACTTTGCTTATAACTCTGTAGTCTCTCATAATTCCCTCTCCCTACGAAATTACCTTGGCCGAAGCATCTTCGAAGCTACCTTCAACTATTCGCGGAGTGATGAAGAATAGGAGCTCCTCATCAGCTTGATCAGTTTGGTTACTACGAAAAAGAGTGCCGATAACCGGTATGTCCTTGAGGAAAGGAATACCCGCTACCCGATCCCGCTCGCTAATTTTATATATCCCACCTAATGCAAAGGTCTGACCGCTAGAAACGAGCACTGAGGAGCTTGCACTACGCTCAAACTCGTTAGGAATCCCATCAACCTCCTCTGCCCCGAAGGTGCTCGACTTAGCCTTGATGTCGAGTAGTATGTAGTAATCCGGTGAGGCCTGTGGAGTTACGTTAAGGACAATACCCGCCTCGATCGTTTGCGTAGCGACATCGCCGCTTCCAGATGATGTTGCTCCAGAGCCACTAGCGATCGAGAGACCTCCATTCGGTAGCTTTACACGAAACTTTTCAACGCTCTTAATCTCGGCAGCCTTGTTATTTGTGGTAGCTACGGCTGGTTTGCTGATGATCCTCACCTCGCCTTCCTGCTCTAGCTGTGAGAGCCGTAACGCCAAACTCTTGGTTCCATCAGCGCTATCGAACAACATAGTCACGGCAGAGCCCAGTAATCCATCTGTTGGAATCGGGAATGCTGAGCCAACTATGCTGTTTGGGTTACGCGCATCTGCGCTTCCACCAACCGATATGGCTGAGGGGAAATTAAGTCCAGTGCCATTTCCAGTGGCCGGCGATTGAATATACTGAAGTCCTAGCTCCGCACCCAGCTGCCTGGTTAGGTTTCTACTGGCCTCTATAATCTGAGTCTCAAGGAGTATCTGCGGCGTGCGCAGGTCTATCTTTTTAATCAGCTCTATTACGTTCTGCAGCCCTTTACGGGTATCCTTAACGACGAGCTGATTCGAACGCTCATCGAAAGCAACTATTCCCCGCTCTGAGAGCACAGTTTCTACAAGCCCCTTAATCTCGGCAGCCTTTGCGTAGCTCACCCGGATGTACTTTACACTCAGTGGCTCAAGCTCCTCTTCTGCAACTCGCGCCTGCTTAAACGACTCACGTTCGGTCCTTAGTTTATCCACTGGCGCAACGCGAAGAACATTTCCCTCAAGCACTTTATCGAGCCCCTGACTTTTAAGGATCACCTCTAGTGCTTGATCCCAAGGAACATCAACTAGCTTGAGAGTGACTTTGCCGACAACACCGTCACCTGCCACGATGTTCAGATTTGATACCTCGGCGATGATTCGCAGCGCACTATCGATATCTGCGTCTTGAAGATCAAGGGAGATAAGTCTTCCGGTATAGGCCGACGATGAGCCCTTGATAGCGGCCAATTCGCCATCATTCGGATTAGCTGATTCCTCAACTACACGATCTGAGGCAGGCTTATTTGCGCCCCCTAAACCCTGTTTCGACTCTCTATCTGCCGCTTGCTTGCCTGAATCTTTACTGGTTGCTTCTTTGCCTGCTTCGGCTTGCTTAACTGCCGCCGGTGCTATCTGAGCACGAATATCGCGAGCGATCTGCGCTAAGTCCTGCGTCTCTTCAATCCGTAGTGCATCACCAACGCGCCGTACCGTCAGGTAGCTGGAGGGTTGAGTAAAGATTCTGACAAGAGTATTTGCACCTTCAGTCACTGCGCGGACTGAGCGGATACCACCGCTTTCGCTCGAAGCGAAAAGAGTTTGGTGTAACACTGCTGGTGCAGCAGTCGCATTTCGTAACGTAACAACGTACTCCGACGGTGCTGTACGGGTAATCGTATGCTCTACAGCTGGCTCTACCTTAATCACTACAGCAGGTGAGCTCTTTCCGTTACCATCCAAGTGCACGGCGGAAACCTTTGCAGTCTTGGATTTATCCTGCTGTTGATGCTCTGTGCGCTGCTGGGTATCAGTGACCACCGCTGGTGTTGGCGTACTAACTGGCTTAGCGGAAGAAGTATCCTTCACTTCCTGCGTTGATGCGTCCACTGCGGCTGAGCCTGCTACTGCATCGGCTTTAACGGAGGGCTGCTGCTTTGGCTCTAGGGCTGCCGGCGCTATCTGAGCTCTATCAGCTGTCGCCGGAGCGGCCTGCTGGGTTGGTGGTTTAACGGCTGCTACCTTTTCCGGCATAACCTGCTGGGGAGCACTCTGTTGCGCGGACTTGGTAGCATCTGTGCTTGAGCCAGAAACAACTGATTCTTCATCGAGAGCAAGCCCTACTCGATGCGACTGAGCTGGACTATTGCCCTCCTTTGACTCAGCAACGATAGGTAGCTTTTTTGGTGCTAGTTCTGCGTTTGCAACTCGCTGAGCGGCCTGTGACTCTTGCTTCGCACTAGCTTCCTTTTTGGCCGAAGTTTCTTGCTTGGTGGCGCTAATGTCGAGTATCAATGCGCCTCCATCGATTCGCGCACTGTGCGAGATGTGCTGGCCGTTTTTAAGATCTACTACTAAACGAGTACGCTCCGGATGAGTTCCAATTCTAACTGCTGATACATACTCGAGCCCTTTTGCTTTGATAGTCTGGGCGGATAGCAGGCTCGCTGATTCAAAGTCAACTACAACCCTCTCAGGATTACTCAAACGAGTAACCGAGTACTTTGGTACCGCGGCTCCTACTGGAATCTTTATCTGGTTGACTCCAGCAAAATTAGTTAACTGTAATTTAGAGTGTGCCGAGCTGATTAATGAAGAGGCTTGCGAATCGGCTTTGGTAGCGTTGGGATTAGCTGTGCTTGATTGGGGAGCGATTTCAGCCACCTTAGAAGCTGCCTTAGAAGCTGCCTTTCCCTGGTCGTCTCCATGAGAATTAGCCACAGAAAGCAATCCTGTGCCTGCCAGCGCAGAAGCTGCCATGACGCAGCGGGCTATACAACTCATCTTGCTAAAACTCATGACTCATTCCCTTGAGCTACTGCGCCCTACCTAAAGCTGCTACTTCTCAGCCCGGGACGGGCAGTGCCACACGGACCTGACAAGCACCCTCCTGTGCGCTTGATGAGGTCTTATTTTCCAGGCACTGCAAGATGAGATGGTAGCGGAGGAAGAAAAGAAGCGAAAAGTTGATTGATTGCGGTGGTTTTCCGTAAAAGTTGTACCAGCTTTGTCATCAACCGATGTTTAACTGCGCTAGGCGCTATCAAACCTGGTTTGTGCATCAAGCGCGACACTTGATAGATCTACTTTAGTGCACCGGCTCGGGCCTTATCACGAGAACCTCTCGATGATTAATTGAACCTCCAGAGATCTCTCTGGATAACCCCCGTTTGAATTATCGATTGAGACCTGAGTCACGATTAACGGAGACCCCTCGTTTGAGAGTCTGCTGACGAAGTCAACTATTTCCTGGTACCTGCCGCTCACTGCAAGCCGGTATCGCTCGGCCAGACCTGTGGTATCGATATCGCCGGTAGTCACCGCCTGCAATTTACCTATCCGTACCGAAGTATTCTGCGCCGCTCGGTCGATAAAGCTTACCGTATCCAAACTAAGGGCCCCCGATTGCGTCGCTAGTGCTGAGAAGCTGCGACGATAGACTGATATCTGCCTATCGATAGTCGCAATCTTATTTTTGGTTGCAGCTAGCTGCGCCTGTAGTTTGCGGTATCCACCGTTAGGACCTTGTTCACTTAATAACGGTGTGAAACAAGCGCTCAGGCCCTGACGAGATGCAAGGTAGATAGACCCCATTCCAAATAGGGCAAAACACGTACACAAGACACGATACTCAAACGATGATCTCCTGGACATCCACGTGATCAAACTAACTGCGAGGCGCTTCCCCCATTTGGACCTTAACACCGCCTTCATCTCTGGCCTCTCTTGGTTTTTCATTTGCACTTGCGACCACAGCTCTAACCTTAAAGGTATGCAGTGTATGCCTGCCTACAACTGTGTCATCCAGGTTTTCCACGCGCACTTCCTGCTTGTCGTTTGCTATCTTTATCGCGCTCACTAATTCAGCCACATCCGACCGTGTAGCTGCGACTCCACTTACAAAAAGTGCGTTCCCTGAAATATCTAACGCAGAGAGTGTTACATTAACCGGAATTAATCCTGAGATAGCCTCAAGTGTCCGAGCAATTCGCGATTGAGAGCCCTTCTGTTTACTTCTTCTCTCCTCTGAGGATCTCATGGTGGCTAGCTCATGCTCCCTGCTCTGTTGAGCCTTGTGTAAAGTCTGAAGCTCGAAAGCTAGAGTTTCAATCTGTGCTCTCTCACGAGCACCCGAAACAGATACCGAAATTTGCAACAAAAAGAGTAGCACAACTACTGATAAGCAAGAACCGGCGATCCCCAAAAGCCACCGGGTTCGGCGATACGCCCGTTGCGCCTGAACTGCTACCTCAGGGAGAAGATTAATATACACCATGCCGTCTCTTACGATAAGCAGCTCCAGGAGTACGCAGCTTGGGGGCGATCACACCTACTGCATCCTCCATTAACCGGATATTATTGTGATCGTAGTTTTGCCCTCTAGTTGTTTGAATAGCGCGCAATAATGGCTGTGATACCCAGCAATTAATACCACAATCGCTTCGAATTCGATCTTGCAGCTCGATCAGCTCACAAAGAGCTCCTCCCAGAAGTACAGACTCGGGTGGAGACCCGGTACGACTATGCTGGGCGCTAAGCTGTTTGATATCCTTGGCTAAATCTTCGCTCACCTTATCGCCTTGTAGCCAGCAGCGCGTATCACTTGCTACCAACACGCCGCGGTCCCATAAGCTAAGCTCTCGTGAATGATTATCAGCACTACACACAAATACTACCTGCGTAGCTACCTCAGGCTGGAACGTGTTCCACAGATTAAACCGAGCGATTTCGGCCGTGGTGATTCCGCCAATCAGCCATTCTCTGCCCTCTAAAAGCCTTGCGTAAGTCTCGATTGCATTCCGGCGAGCAGCTAAGATCATCACTGAACGGCGATTAACGAAATCCGGTTCGTGCGCATACGCATCCACGACTAAAGAGTCTAAATCGCCCGGTAGTTTAGCTGCATACGTTGCTAGCAGTTCATCAATCGAGGCTCGTTGCAGATCCGCAGGAACCTCAAACGCCGTCCGGTAGGCCAACGACTGTGGAACTGCAAAAAAGATCTCTTTCGGTCCGAAGTCTCTAAGGTCGCAGCCAAGAGCCACCTCTAACAGCCCACGCACTCTCGAAATATCTTGGAGCTCACCAGAGTATTCGTTTATACACCCCATCGGTAACTGCACGTAGTACGTCCGTACCGTAGGAGTGTGCCCCTTTAACCGTTCCGACAAAGCCACCCCGACACCTGACGGTGTAAAAACTAGGCCTATTGAGCGTCTTGAAGCCATAATCAATAAAATTCCTTAAAGCTGCGGCTATCACGACTGGCCGACACTAACGACCCCTATAGCTACATTTACTGGATTCTCCGGGATAATCGAAAAAAAACCGGTTTTGTTGCCTATTCGAGAGTGAAATTTACAGGAATCGTAGTACTATCTTATGAACCGCTGTCTTGTGTCGCTAATGTGTCATGCCACGAGCCCAATTATCTCTCACGCCAAACAATGAGCCCGCTCAGGGACTCTTTACTGTGGTCATCCCACCGCTGGACGGTGATTTCCTCTACGGCTATTCTGCATTGTTAGACCGCGATATCTCTGTAGGCGATGTAGTCGAAGTACCTCTTGGTCGCCGTACCACTCACGCCTATGTAACTTCCGTTAATTCTGCAAAAGAGGTCGCCACCAAGCATGAAATGGCTTCGCGTGGCATCACCATACGGGTTATTGCATCCGAGTCGTCTCCGGAGCGCGCATTTAATAAAGAGCACCTAGCTTTTTACGAATGGATCGCCAGCTACTACGCTGAACCCCTCTCTAAGGTGCTTGACTTAGCCATACCCACCCCAGCACCAAGCAAGGCCCCAGTAGGGTACCGCTTAACTAATACTCATATCTCGGGGCAAGTTACGGCTCCCAAGCGTGGCTCGATACAGAGTCGCATACTTGAGATTCTATCCCAGTCTCCAGAATCCGTGAGTGCCGCTGCCCTCAAAGCTACTTGCGGCGCCTCTTCAGCTACGTTGCGGGCACTAGTTCAAAAAAATTTAATTGAACTGGCGCCGCTGCCAATTCTCGCTGAAGAGCCTCTTTCAATCGATCTAAAGGCTATCGAGGCTCCAATTCTCAACTCTGAGCAGCTTGGTGCTGTATCCGCAATCAGGTCGCTGGGTGACACCTTCTCTACGTCATTAATACAGGGAGTCACAGGTAGTGGCAAAACAGAGGTGTATTTAACTCTTATCCTAGACGCGCTAAATAAGGGCCTGTCAGCGCTGGTAATTGTACCTGAGATCGCTCTTACACCGCAGCTTACCGAACGGTTTATCTCGCGACTCCAGCAGCCGGTAGCGGTCCTACACAGTAGTCTCAAACCAAAAGAGCGCTGGAGGCACTGGTCTGACCTGCTATCGGGTCGAGTACGGGTGGCGATCGGGGCTCGTTCGGCGATCTTTGCCCCACTGGATAAGTTGGGGCTTATCGTTGTTGATGAAGAACACGATTCATCATTCAAACAGGGAGAGGGAATTAGATACCACGCCAGAGACCTCGCTCTGGTTCGTGCTAAACTTTCGCGCTGCCCGGTTATCTTGGGATCAGCTACACCCTCGCTGGAGAGCTATAATAATGCACGGAGCGGAAAATATACGCACTTACACCTCCGACAGCGCTACCACGATGCGGCTCAATCCTCCTTTGAGATCGTCGACCTAAACAAGGTCAAACCTTGGGAGATGAAATCAAAAAGCATCTCTCCTACTCTCTTCTCAGCGCTCCATAAAACTTTTGCTAAAGGGGGTCAGGCGTTTATTTTGTACAATAGAAGGGGCTTTGCAAGCTATTTACAATGCTCATCGTGCGAGCATGTGCTTGGGTGTCCCCACTGTAGCGTGACCCTAACATACCACCGCAATACTAATTCACTTATCTGCCACCAGTGCAGTTTTACGATGGTCCCACCGGGGATCTGTAACGGTTGCGGCGCTCGCGAAAAAATGGAGACTGATGCAGAGCCGCTCTTTGCGCACCGTGGTTCTGGTACAGAGAGGGTGCATGAAGAGCTAGGGCAACTATTTCCTTCTGCTCGTATCGCTGTTCTTGACCGAGATACAGCTTCCTCTGTGGAGGACTACGTTGAGATACTCCGTCGCGTTCGAGAGCGCGAGGTGGATATTCTGGTAGGAACCCAGATGATCG
Organism: Pseudomonadota bacterium; assembly: GCA_046300175.1. GTDB lineage: Bacteria > Bdellovibrionota_C > UBA2361 > UBA2361 > OMII01 > OMII01. Next base: position 29,964 of record JBKCMS010000175.1, read on the forward strand.
CCAAAGGACACGACCTTCCGGGAGTTACATTTGTGGGGATAGTTGATTGTGATGTTGGTTTGCACATACCTGACTTCCGAGCTTCTGAGCGTTCCTTTCAGCTTCTCACTCAGGTTTCCGGACGTGCTGGGCGTCGCAGCGAAAAGGGGCATGTAGTGCTCCAGACCAGAGTGCCTACACACCCAAGTCTGGTGCTCACCGCAGCGGCCAACTACGACTCTTTCGCCGACCAAGAGTTGCAGCTGCGGCGGGAAATGCTCTACCCGCCGTTTCATAAGCTTTTGCGGGTGATCATCTCTGCATCCGAGCGTTCGGTGGCGCTGGAATCAGCGGCGAGAATCGCCGATACCGCTCAAACCTTAAAAGAACGGCTATCGATACAGATTCTTGGACCAGCTCCGGCCCCGATTGAGAAGATTCGCACTCTGTGGCGCTACCACATCATTATGCGCTCTCCCTCAACTTCTTCGCTGCAGCACGCCATGAAGCAGTTGAAAAAGATATTCTATTCAACCGCGGACCTGCGTGTATCTTATGATTTAGACCCCCACGACATGCTGTAAGCCCACTTCATGCTAGCCTCGCTGTGCGCGCTCTGTGAACTGCTGATAGAGCTGCGCGTATTCAACATCGAGGGCATCATAACGGCGCTTCAAATTGAAGTACTGCTCGTTACAGTCCTGAATTTGATTGATCGTAGTCTGAATCCGATCTTCGGATTTTAGCAGCTCTGACTTCATAACTGCCACCTGGTTTTGCATCTGCGCAGTCATCTCGATTTCAGCGATCAGCTTGTCCATCTTGGCGAGAGATTCCGCGATCTGGCCCCGTAGCGCATCATTCTTGCTGCGCATATCGTCCTCTTTCCTGCGCAGTATCTTTAGCTCTTCCTTGGTCTCGGTTTGACTCGCCTCAAGCTCACGCCCAATTTCCTCGAGTTCACGCATACGCACTTCGAGGTCCTCTAGCTCAGCCTGGGTGATAGTGACTCGACCTCGCTCCACTTTTAGATTCTCACGCGCAGAGAGAAATTCTCTAGCTGCCTTGCGCAGCTCAACATCTGGCGCGATCTCCACCTGAGCTAGCTCTACCTTTGCCCACAGATCTCGCTTCTGCTGAACTTCATCTTGCAGGAGCTCAAACTGCTTAACTAAATCATCATTCGTGTGGCGCGCTTTATTGAAAACAAATAGCGCCACCAGGCCCGCTTGTATCAATCCAATGAGAAGGATAGTAATCCACATACGATTACGTCGGCTCCTGCAAAGTCTGCGCATTGTCCTGGCTCTCAGGCTCCCGCTCTACACTAATTGGCTCCTCACGGCCAATCGCCTCTACCAATTCAAATAGAGGGTCCTCAGCTGCCACGGTAGTTGAGGATGCGCGGCCTTCAAGCGCCTCGATAGACTCCAGTAACTGCGCCGGTGGTAGGTAGCGCTGTCCCACTGAGGCGGCAGACCTCTTCCTCTTCTTAAAGATTGCACGCGCCACGAGAAAGCCTGTCAGATTTACCAAAGATACGACAACCAAAGGAATTAAGGGAAATTTCGCCTGATTAGTCGATTTACTTTCACCATCGTGGTCGTGCTCGACCGCCGCCTTTGTCGGTATTGATTGCCCGCCACCAGCAAAATCGAATGTGACCACTGGGCTTTCAGCCTCGACCCTTTGTCCCTTCTTATCACTACCGGTGAGTACAGCTTTGATCCTGTACTGCCCCTTGGCTCCCAGGCCATCGGCTGTAGTAGTATAATCACGGCCTGTTGGTGATATCTTCTTGAGTGGCAAATCGATTATCCTACGATCTTCAGACAGGGCCAACAAAGAAACTTGAAAAGATTTGAGAGCTGCCGCCTCTTTACTCACACCCACCATAAACTCAGTTTCAACCCCTCCTGAGCGGGTTTGTATAGCTGTGCTATTACCTGAACCTGGCTGCTCAGCCGACCTCTCCAACTCTTTACTGAAAGCTCCGCTGGGGCTGCGCACACTCAACGTGATGAGCCTCGGGCGAACTGTGAAAGGAATCTGTTGCGTGCGCTGGAATGTGGGACCCTTGGCAACTACCGTAAGTTTGTACGAGCCCGTTTCTAGAGCTGCAACCCGCGATGAAAATACACCATCTTGAGCGACCACATCGCCTCGAGTACCCTCATCGACCAGCGCTTCCTGAACTACAGGCTTAGAAACCTTATCAGTCGGTACGATCTGGAACCCGAACTTGACCACCCCACTCATTTCAGGAAGAGCCACTGGCTTACTGTCTTCGTACAAGCGTGCTTGCACAAGCGGCTCATCACCAGCTCTGATCACTAACGGCCAATCAGTCAGCAGCTTCAGATTGGTAAGAACGGTTGCAAATCCATCTTCTGCGACGCTACCTGCGACTCGCCACTCTCCCAGATCTGGCTCGGTAACGGTAATAACATCGAAGTTCTGACCAGAAAACCAGGTAACAAAATCCGGATGCTTATCGGCTGTCATCACTTCTTCCTTGGGGGAGACGAGTGATAACACACCATCTGCGGCATGATTAATGTAAAACGTTGCCTCGTCAACATCGGCATCAATTGAGAACCCTCGACCAGTCTGCGGAACAACCTGGGGACGTTTGAGAGCCAGAAACAAATCTGCAAACGTTTTGTGCATATCCTCAGCCGTCTTTGTGTACCAAGTAAGACCATCGGTCGCTGCCGACACCTCACCGAGCAGCGCACGATCGGCCTGCTCACTGAGCGCCAATGTAAACACACGCATCTCACGAGACTTTAGCTCTGGAAGCATATCCTGCACGAGCTGGAGCGTGCGCGCAAATGCAGGACCAACCGCTGGGTCTGGCTCTATTTTACCGTCAGAGAGTACAACAATAACACGCTGGGCATCAGCCACAGGTGATTTATCAAACAGAGCTGAGCTTACCTTGATCCCCTCAGTGATATCGGTAAAGGCACCCTCTGTTGGGATACTGCGAATACGCTGCATCACCGCCTCACTCTTAGCCGGCGAAAAAGGCTCTAATTCCTGGACTACTTTGGCATCTCCTGCAAATTGCACTATGCCCAACCGATCCCCTTCACTGAGAAACGAAACAAGCAACCGCGCCCCCTCGTAGCGCAATTGGTTTGGGTCGGTCTTTAACATGCTCCCGGAAGAGTCCAGCATTAGAACTACATCTAGTTTTGATCGAGGCTTTGATACTCCCCGATCTTGGCCCAAGGCCTCTGGCGAGTCGGTTATAACTGCCGCCAAACAGAACAAGCTGCTGACGGCCGCCGCTGCCAGGAAGATACCTCTGTTAATCCTTTGAAGTGTTCGACTACTCATTCGCGCTTGATATCAGGGGCGGTTGATTTTACGGACGTCTAATGATTCTTATCGCTATAGCATACGACACGCCCCTACTCTCCCGATAGGGAGTCTCTACGAGGATAGAGCGCTGCAGCTCTAACTTATTTCTAAATCTGAAGCGTTTCTAAGTAGATAGCAAAAGAATTGCAACGCTCTACTATGAGCAACGCTTACAGATCCACTTTGGTAACCCCTTACCACGTTAACTACCTGATTAGACTTGGCTTGTCGAGACAGACTGTGCAGTAACCCTCACTCCTTTTAGCCACTATTTGTTTAGCGCTATAAGTTGCTGCCTGAAGTTGCGGTCTGATATCGTCCTATATATATAGCCAGCCTTATTCATTTTTGAAAAAAATAAATGAGAATAGCCGGGCGAGCGCAGTCTTAGCGCAGCCAGAGCCCACTGATAGTTTCCTATTTTGCGTTACTACAATGAGTCATCACGCACAACTTACGTTGATCTCTACCTGCACCGGGTGGCTAGTCGCAGCTATCTTAAGCGCCGTGACCACCGTGGCATACGCTGAAAGTGACCCCCCATTTGCACTTCCACCACGATCGGAGCTGCTAAAGCTCCGTAGTGCAGTCGTAGAAACGTCACGCGGAACCCTTTATTTTGAACTACTACCAGAAGAAGCACCCTGGCATGTGGCTAATTTCAAGTACCTGGCCGATAAGAAATTCTATCAGGGACTTCGGTTTCACTTATTCCAGCCTGGATATCTAATCCAGGGAGGAGACCCCAGAGGTAGCGGTTTTGGTGGACCAGGTTATTCTCTACCACCTGAGTTTAGCTCGCGTAATCATAAGTTTGGTATCCTCGGAATGGCCCGCAAACCGGATGCCTACAATAAGAAAAAGCAGCTGGTCAATCCTGAGCGTCGCTCCAGTGGTAGCCAGTTCCATATCTTGCTCGATGATGCGCCTCACATGGATGGACGTTATACCGTCTTCGGTAAACTGGTCGGGGGAGCTAATGTGCTTTCCCAGCTCCGCGCTGATGACACGATCAAAAAAGTTACGGTCTACGTGCGCCAAGGAGGGCGCTAACTAAACTCAGCCTCGTTCATTTTTGAAAAAAATTAATGAGGCTGCGTTTAGTTAAAGATCTGCCGCCTCAAGATAGGAACTACTGTTCTCTTCTCCTTCGCCACCCTCTCCACCGTCGAGGTAGATATCAGGATACTCGTCTGGCGCTGTGCCTTTCACAAAATACTCTAAGATCGCACCGGAAGCCCCGGCAGATGATCGAGCACCTGTACGTTTAGAGACCCAGAAAGGCTCCACCCCGTCGGGCACAGAGAAATCAAGCTGTCTCTCAATCTTAGGCGCTCGATACTCGATTCCAAGTTGCTCCGCTTCGGCCCTAGCTTCCCGCTCTAACTCCTTTCTGGCTTGCGTCTCCTCATAGCTAAGAAACTCGCGCATAAATGACAACCAGATCGGAGCTGACACTACTCCGCCTGTCTCTTTCGATCCGATCGCTTTTTTCTGATCGAAGCCGACCCACACGCCGCAAACCCATTGCGGGGTGTAACCTACAAACCATGCATCCATCTGATCGTTTGAAGTTCCGGTTTTCCCCGCTACCGGTCGGCCTAGTTCTTTAACCTTGTATCCAGTGCCACTCTCCACCACACCCTTCATCATATTGGCCATTACAAACGCGCTGCCTTCGCTGATCACTCTCTTTGCTTGCTGTGGCTTCTCCGCTTCGTAATCGTACAGGACCTTGCCAAAACGATCGGTGATCTTGGTAACAAAAACTGATTCAAAAAGAATTCCCTTAGCCGGAAAGACTCCATAGGCTCGAGTAATTTCAAGTGGGCTGACTTCACTACTTCCCAGGGATAACGATAAATTACGACCTAGCGGGCTAGTTATACCAAGGCGGCGTGCATAATCGATCGCTGCGTCTACTCCGATGCGCGAAACTATATCGGCAGATACAAGATTACGAGACTTCTCAAGCGCCGTCCGTAGAGTAATTGGCCCCAAAAACTTCTCGTCGAAATTAGCAGGCGTCCATACAGTGTCCCCAACACGAAAAGAACGTGGTGTATCATGGACTATCGTTGATGGTGTGTAGGAGAATTTATCGAGAGCCGCTAAGTAAACGATCGGCTTAAACGACGACCCAGGCTGCCTTAGTGATTGGGTAGCCCGATTGAACTGGCTGTGATTATAGTCGTATCCTCCGGTCATCGAGCGCACTTCTCCCGATAGCGGGTCAACTAATACTATCGAACCCTCGATCTGCGGAGTTTGGTCTAGTACGAGTTTTAGTGAGCGACTGCCTTCCTGGCCTACTGGCTGCTTCGAAATCTCTCTGAAAGCAACTTCGATGATATCGCCGACTTTCAAAGTGGCTGATGGTTCACCGTACCTTACTTCATCATCAGGAGCGAGAAGCTTCTTTGCCCAACCGGAGTCGTGGAGATCTATTGAATACTCTTTTTTTCCCACTAATACGCGCACGATATTACGTGCCACCGATGTGACATACGCCGGCAGTGGCGTATCCGGCAGCTCCTCTATTTTGCCATATTGCGAGGCATACTCCTTTGGAGAAAGCGTAGCTATCGGCCCACGCCACCCGCGACGCTTATCAACCTCGCGGAGGCCAGCGCGCAGAGACCGCACTGCCATCTGATCGGCCCGAACATCAACTGCGGTAACGATCTCTAGCCCATCAGTATCGAGATCAAGATCCTTCCACTTCTCAGCGAAGACGCGCCGTATCTCTCCGACGTAATATGGAGATGCAAATATATTCTGCTGACTAGCTGGGTATACGGCTAATTGTTCCTTCTCAGCCGCCTTCATCTCATCGGCGGTTATAAACCCCGCCTCTCGCATCTGGGTAAGCACCGTTGCCTGGCGAGTCTTGGCTCGTTCAGTATTTCGCAAAGGAGAGTAGCTGCTGGGTGCTTTCGGGAGTCCTGCCAGCATCGCTGCCTCAGCGATCGTTAACTCGTTTAGCTCTTTGTGAAAATAGATGCGACTTGCAGCCTTGATTCCATAGGCTCCGTTACCGAAGAATATCTGATTGAGGTAAATCTCAAAAATTTCGTCCTTTGAAAAGCGCCGCTCAAGACGATACGAAAGTATGGCTTCCTTTCCCTTTCGTACAAGACTCTTTTCGGGGGTAAGAAGTAAGTTCTTGACGACTTGTTGAGTGATAGTTGACGCCCCCTGCTTGGCGTTTCCACTTTGCAGATTCTTGTACACTGCTCGAGCAATACTGACGGGGTCGATGCCATGATGGCTGTAAAACGACGCATCTTCTGCTGCTAGGAACGCCTTACGCACTCGATCCGGCACCTCCGCGAGTTTAACCGGGTACCTTTTCTCCGAAAAAAATTCGGCGATTAGCGTTCCATCACGAGCAAAAACCCGAGAAACAGCCGGCGGTTGATAGTCCTCTATTCGGGCCAGTCGCGGCAGATCACGGGTCAGATAGAAATAACCCCACGCACCAAATAGGGCAGCGACGCAGCCTACTGATACGCAAACCGTTAGGATGATCGCAAGCAGTTTTTTTACCACACCGGCACAAGGTTCTTACAGACACCAAGACGGTACGATATATCTCAAAAAAGCGCCAGATTATTCAATCTCTACGGCTTTGGTGTAGGAGTCACTTTGGCGCTAAGCGCCTCCTCGTGCGGAACTAGACGCTTGGCTTCAACCTCGCGAATACCGAACACGGTCTCCGAATTTGATCCCTTAACGTAGCGCATCTGTTCCGACCCTGCTCCTACAAACTGTTTGCCAATCGTGAGTATAAAAGTCTTCTTTTCCTCGCCCTTGGTTGTCACTGTCAGTTGTAAAAATGGTGGCTCAAAGGCATCGGCTGGAACACCCTCGGGAAAACCATCGGCTTTGAGGCCCGCCAGGTCTTTTAGGTACTGCTCGACGAATACCGGATCACTCTCTTTACCGTTAACCGTCCAAAGCAGCCCAGATGCCGCTATAGTCGTCGGAACTACCTCTGCTCCCGAAGAGACTACATTCTCTATCATACTAGCTGTAAGCCCTACGATCTCCCTATCCCGAAGATCGTTGAGCTGTTTCACCAGAGACGGCGACGGATCTGCTGCTAATTTGTATATCGAATCAACTCCGCTTACCTGCAAATACAGCTCCTCTTGACCACCTGACTTTGCTCCAGCATTTGCAAGGGAAAATACTACTTGAGATGGCTCAAGACCTTCACGCATGTGTAGATGCACATTAACCCTAGGGGTATTGAACCCGTACCTACCAAGCTCATCGCTGCCAGCCTCAACAAACTCGCTTACAGTCACTCCACGAAGCGAATTGAGAAGGGACTCAATCGCCTCTCGCGATGCAGGTAGCGCCCGAGGCTCGACGATCTTCCACTCACCGACTGCTGGCTGCGATAGCTTAATGCGACCTTGTGATGATGTAAGTAGCACCTCTCGCACATCAGTGACATCAAACTGAACCGGATTCTTAGACCTAACCTCACTACGCCCCTTGTTCAGCGTCATGAAGAGTCCATCGGGCACTAAAAAGACCCCTGGTCGACCGGAAACCTTTGCATATCTCTTGCTCAGGTACTCGTTTTTTTTACCGAACGCCACCTCTACTAAATCCTCAGTGCCCTTGTGAACAACAATAGTCAGAGGTGGTTTATCTAGACCGTATACTGAGAGATCAGCGAGCAGCTGGCGTTCAGAAAGCGGGTCCTCCACTGGCAGCTCGAGTAACGTTTTCACAAATTGCTCGATTATCTTTGTGTCTAGAACCGCCCCACGGATATCCGGCATGGTCCAACTAGACTTGGTGGGATTAGAGGTATCTGATGTTGCCGTAACATTTCTAACAATCGAGTACTGTTCGACCTCTCCCACAAGCGCTCGACTAATAACGTCGATCCTGGTCATCTGACTCTCTTGTAAACCTACAAACACCTTGCCCTGTTCTTGCTGCCTTTCTCGTTCAGGCAGAAAAACCTTGGTCAGATACAACACTGAGGCTCCTAGGAGCAGAGCTAACAGCAACGTTTTACGGGTATTCATATTGGCTTCCTCGCTACTCGGCTACTTTTGAACTTAGAGCTAAGCAAAGCTTGCCCTGCGTCTCCACCAGATAAAGAGACCAAACAAGAGGATTAGCTCTGGACCCAGGAAGCTCAACGCTAAAATTGCATTGAATGTACTCTGAGGGATCGGTGCCACAGAGGCTCGAATGCTCTTTGGCCCAATCGCCACACCACCTTCTTCGCCGAGAGTCCAGTTCATAGCGTTCAAGACCAGGTCCCTGTTTCCCATCGCCGAGAGGTTGCCGTTTTGCACCCAAGTAGCGTCTCCAAAAACAACGACTCGAGTCATAGACTTAAAGGCATCGTCATCTGCTTTTTCCCCAGTAGGTCGAGAGACAGGCTTCTCAAATGCGACTGCTATCGATACGGGACCTTTAGCATCATCTGGATCACGGGCTGCGGTTGCTCCTGCAGCATCGAAGAGCGCATTGAGATTCTTCTCAGCCCAGGAGGTCTTTCCCGACTTGATCAGTTCAACGTACGTTGCTCCACCCTCTGGAGGAGTCGGTGCTGATACGCTCGAAGCAAAGGTAAACACAAGCGGCTCTGCTCCCGTCATCCCGCTAGTAATAGCGTGTGGACTGAATTGCTGAGCCAAAAACTGAACCGCTATCTGAGGCCCTGAAAATAGTCGGAGCTGCTCATCGAGGATAACATCATCTCCGACCACGATGCCAAAGGCGTTAGCAATCGAACGAACATCGTCAGAGCCACGTTCCTCAGGATTCGCAAAGAGGACTAACCGCCCCCCTTCGTTAGCATACTTTATAAGTGCATCACGCTCTGCCTGAGGGATCGGCCGCGATGGCGCTGCAACTACCACTGCTGCTGCATCGCTCGGGACGGTGCCGGTCTGCGCCAGCAATAAGCCCTCTACAGTGACGTGTTCATCTCCCAGCGCTCCAACGAACTCCTTCATTCCCCCTGCGCCCTGAGAATCAAGCTGAGGCTCCCCGTGACCCTGAACATAGTAGAGCTTTTTGGCAGTACCACGCGATAATTTAATAATCGCATTAGTGATCGATTGCTCATCGATCTGATTTAGACGATTGACCCCTTTTTTATCCCCCTCTCCGTATTCAACGTAAAGAAGATTACCAGGCTTCATTCCCAAAGTATCGACCTCAACCGGTCTAGTCCTTGGATCGATGATCTCAAAAGTTACCTGCTTGTCATTTGCGTACCTGTATAGCTGCAAAAGCTCGCGAGTCTGTTCCTCGTTGTGAGCTTGAGGGGCCTTCAGGGCTACAAGCCGCACAGGCTTATCAAGCCCAGCAACGACCTTTGACGATTTAGGTGATAGACTGTAAACACCCTGCTCTGTCAGGTCCCAACGCTTTTCATTCAAAGCGACCAGAATATTAGCAACTACCAAAAGTCCTGCTGCGATTACCGAGTAGAGCACCGCGTGCGCTCCCAGCCGTGCAGTCCGACCACTGATTACGCCACGTGCTTGGCTCATGGTTGCCAATCCTGATGTCAGACCCCAGACAACCAAGCACAACGCACCAACGATAAGGTGCAACAGCAAAATAGGCTGAGACACAAATGAGCCGACAATCACGGCACCAAGCACACCAAACACGATGAGTGTTGCGCCGATGTATCCACAAAAACGAAGTGCTGTTTCCATGTCACCCTCTTACACTAATTTGAAATATTCCTGTTTAACGCCACCTGTGAGCCTCTAGAGCCCGCTGCGACACAAAAAGCCCCAGCAAAATTAAGCTGCAGAAATACGCAATCGACCTGAGAGATACAACTCCTTTAAGGAATTGCTGAACTTGATCGATCGGAGACAGATAACGCAGCACCTCTGCCGCTGTACCACCGAGAGATTCAGCTGGAGCCTGAATAACGTACAAGAGAAGCAGAACCACCATACTGCTTACTCCTGCGACGATCTGATTCTCAGTAAAGGAAGACACGGCCATACCGATGCTGGCAAACCCCAAACCGCACAGAACCACACCGCAAAAACCCGACACTATTGGCGGAATTTCTGGGTTGCCATACACCATGAGCAGCAGCGGAAAGATGAAACTAATCAGCAGCATCGTTGTGATCACCACTGCAAGGCTGAGAAATTTACCCATCACGACCTCAAAAACCGAAACCGGCGAGGTTATTAAAAGCTCAAAGGTGCCTCGACGCTTCTCTTCAGCGATTATACGCATGGTAAGAAGTGGGATTAGGAAGACCAAGATTACCACCATCGTCTGAAATAGACCCTCAACAACCACTTGATTGAGATTCGGCAACTCAGAACCACCACGAAACGCCATCATCTGCGACATCTCGTACATGCGGGCGAAGAACGCCAGATAGTTAAAGAAGAAAAATCCCACCAGAAGCGCAAAACCAGTGATGACGAAATACGCTATTGGGGAGACGAAAAACGATAAAAGTTCACGCTTGCAGATGGCTATAATATTCCTCATAGAAATTCCCCTCTTACTCTACGATGCCAAATCAATGTCACGTCGTACTTCAAGCTCGTCTTCCCGGCTTACACTCTCAAGGAATATCTGCTCCAGATCCTTTTCTCGGGTAAGCTGGTTTAGCAAGCTCTCAATGACTACTCGGCCGCGATTGATAATCACCACCTTGTTGCACACCATCGAGACCTCAGGAAGAATGTGCGTGCTTAAAAGCACAGTGTGGGATTCCCCGAGAGAGCGGATCAACTGACGAATTTCGATGATCTGTTTAGGATCAAGACCGCTTGTAGGCTCATCAAGGATTATCACGTCCGGCTGGTGAATGATCGCCTGAGCAAGTCCAACACGCTGTCGGTAGCCGCGTGAGAGGTGCTGGCAGAGCTTATTACGAACATCAGCAATGAAGCACTGCTCCATCACCTGCTCAATCCGCTCTGTAGTCTGCGCACGAGGAACTCCTTTAATCTCGGCAATGAATTTAAGATACTCGCGCACCGTCATCTCTGGATACAGCGGTGGATTTTCCGGAAGATAGCCTATTCGTTTGCGCACCTCATCAGCCTGCGAAACAATATCATAGCCCGCAATACGCGCTCGGCCCGATGACGGTGGGAGATATGTAGCTAACATTCGGATGGTTGTGGTCTTACCAGCGCCATTTGGCCCAAGGAATCCGACGATCTGCCCCTTCTCTGCTGAGAAGCTGACGTCCGAAACGGCCCTGTAGTCTCCGTATGACTTCGATAAATTAGCTACATCTATCATTTTTTTATCAACTCCCTAGCAATTGGCTATAGCGTTTTTCAAAAGTCAGCAAAGAAAATTCCGCCTTTTGGAAGGCTCTACCGATTCGCGGATGAGAATCAAGATAGAGTGTTGCACGGCAAAATTCATACTTATGCGCACGACCAAGACCATTTTCAAGATGGATACGGGACAAAAAGCGAATGTCTACGGAAATAGTGACATAGATAAACTCTATGAATCGCTGTTTGGCCTCCTCAACAATAGCGAATCGACTACACCTGACAACTCTTTTTCTGGAAAAGACGCTATGCTTGGCAGTATATCTACCAGGGCCGCCACTACCTCCCTGTGCTCGGTTAGCCTTCCGCTTTGAACCTCGCCTGTCACCGCGACCACCGCTACCGACCATGCCAGACTACTTAATTTGGCCGAGAAGTCCGCCGCAGACGCTAAGAATACGCGACGTTGAATCCTGGCAACAGGGAACACTCGCCCAAGGTCAGAGCTCCAGATCGAGATACCCTCCGACTTGTCGTGGTCATACCAGTGACCAGGCGCAAAAGCAGCTATTCGCGCTCCAACAAGCAGTCCCAAACCCACTGTAAAGCGGTCCATAGGCGCGGCGATCTGCTCTAACTCCTCAGCATGCGCACCACCGGGCTCAAACGCAGACTCAATCCAACTATCTATCGTTTCCAGGTCAGACAACAATCCTGTGAGCTGCACCCCTATGCGATGCAAGCACTCTGAGACCCACGCGACCTCGTCCTCTAGCTCCTTAATACGCTCCGGCCGTGCCAACGTCCACCACTGTTCCACAGCAGGAATGTGCACCTGTGCAGGATCGATTACTTCAAGCTCCAATACCAACGATTCAAGCGAGGAGAAGTTGTCGCCACTAGCCCCCAACAATATCCGCTCTTTGACGAAGCTCTCTAGCGGTATCTCTATCCCCATTCGCTTTGAAATAATCGAACACTGCTTGGTGTGTGAATTAGACCACTCAGCTAGTCCTCGAGATACAACGATATCACCCACGTGCAGAGCAAGTGCTCGAGCGACTACATCGTGGCCAGCTGCGTTTAGATCCGAAAAGCGGCCTTGCCTGGGGAATTCTCCATCTGGTGCGAAACGGTTCACAAAGTCATCTAGTATACGACAATCATCGGGTGCTCCTACTAACGGCAACTCCCACAATCGTATCAACGCGCGCGCTGTCTCCACAGAGTGTGTCACGTTTGTCGACCACAACTCAGCACCCTCAGGTGTCTGTATTACTTCTTTATTCGAGCTCCCTGAGCGCTGGATTGTTGCTGATGACGTATCGATAGCCGCACCTAATTCCGCTCGCAGCGCGCTACCGTAAGCTGGGGAGAGTTGCTCAAGCACCAGCAACTCCTCGGCGGCTTCAGCGCGGCTTTCCTGCGCTGCAAGCATCCGGATAAGAGCATCTCGTGCAGTCAGGCGATCGCGCTGAAAGAGAGATTGACGAAAAGCCGTTACTGCCTGCTCAAGTGCACCTAGTCGGGCACACACCGTGCCAGCATGATATAAGGCCTCTGCCGCGCCGTACCCACCACGCTTAGCTACACGCTCGAAATCGGCGTATGCCTCTTTCAGGCCGTCCGCATCACCAGCTTCATAAGCGATGCCTCGCAAGGCGATCCCCCTAAGCAGATAGCTTTCAGATACGGCGCTGTCTTTTTGAATAGCTGAATTGGCAGCATCAAGAGCACGTGCATAATGTTTTTCAATTAGGAATGACCGGGCAAGCTCGCTTGCCGCTAGCGCTCCCAGCTCTGGGTTAAATGATAGAGTATGAAGTATGGTGCGAGCTTCATTAAATTGCCTCAGCAGTAATCGGTATCTAGCTGCAAGCATCTGCGCATAAGGCTCCGGGCTGCCACGATCCGGGAAGTGCTCGTATAGCTCTAGCGCTTCGTCTGCGCTACCGAAAAAGCTCAGCGAGAAAAGCTCGTAGAACCAGGCCAGATTAGCCCCTGTGGCTGATACTCCATTAAATACAAGGCGCTGCTTACGAGCGATCTGAAAGCACTCAAAATACGCTCCAGCCTTTAGGGCAGTAGCAGCAGCGTGAGTCCAATCTCCTCCTCGATGACCGGAACTGCTAACGATCTTCCCCGACTGACCCCACCTGCTCTGCGCTGTCAAACAGCCGATCAGCTCTGGAAGCTCCTGACGCGCAAGGCGTATGGTTGGGTCAAAGTCCTTAGGAACGGAGAACTCCAAGCTTTGCTGTGGCACTGCCGCATCTAACAACTGCCCATCAACCCGAACCTCACACGGATTCAGAACTAATTCATCGATCTGCGAAACATGAAAAAAGGCGCACTCTAATGCAAGCTGAAGCGGCAGAGTTACTGCAACCACATTCTGGGCGTGCGGAGGCTCGGAGGTGAATGCATATAGCACCTTTCGATGCGCTCCATCTGTAAAGTAGATGTCCTGCTCAGCCCTCACATGTAGGGTATCAAAGGCACCCCAGCTTCTATCCGGTCGATATCCATCCACCGCCCGCACAAGAAACACTAAAACCGGCGGAAGAGATTCAACCTCTACCTTTACACCTACCACTGGAAGCCCCCCGTCTTATGCATTATTCGGGCCGCATCAGCGGAAATAACACAACATCGCGCAAATTATCCTGTCCGGTTAATAGGGCGACTACGCGATCCACACCCATACCCCATCCACTGATCGGCGGCATACCGTGCTCCATTGCGGTTAGGTAACCTTCATCCATATCCATCGCCTCTTCATCGCCAGCGCTACGCTGCTCGGCCTGCTGCATAAATCTCTCGCGCTGGTCAACCGGGTCCACTAACTCGGAGTAGGCTTTGACGATCTCCCATCCATTCACCACAAGTTGAAACTGATCAACCATCGTTGGGTTATCATCACTGACTCGCGCCAGAGGCTGTAATATCTTTGGGTAATTAAACAGGATCGTTGGCTGAATCAATTTAGGGCGACTAACCTTCTTGTAAAGGTTATCTATTAACGATGTTAACCCCATCTGACTCATCCCCTCGAACTCTATGCCGCGCGCAGCTATATCTCTGCGTAGATCGTCAGCGGAGTTGTAGGTCATCACATCGATACCCGTATCAGCTTTGATCAGCTCTATATAATCTATACGCGGCCAAGGTGTGGTCCAATCTACCTGCCGATCACGCCCCTCGCGATCTTTCAGGGTCATAACCTTAGGCAAGGCAAGTTGCTCAAAGAGGTAATCGAACATCCGCTCCGTGAAGTGAATGTTATCGTTAAAACTCCAATACGCTGCGTAATGCTCCAGGTGGGTGTGCTCGGGTAGATGCGACGGATCGTGACCTTCGTTTCGAAAAGCCTTGCCCAGCTCAAAAACTCTCTCAAATCCCCCGACCACTAATTCCTTCAGAGGCAGCTCATGTGAAATACGCAAGACAACATCGATATCGAGAGCATTATTGTGAGTGTGGTAAGGCCTGGCGGCCGCGCCGGTAGCGTGGTGCATGAGTGTTGATGTCTCTACCTCGTGAAACCCCTGACTCCAGTAAAACTCACGCATCGACCTAATAAAGCGAGACCGGAAGGCGAACCTTGCGCGTGTATCTTGGTTCGCCATCAAATCAAGATAACGCTTACGGTGCAGAACCTCGCGATCCTTTAGCCCATGAAACTTACCCGGTGGCGGTAGGAGCGCCTTGCCAAGAAATGTCCAAGTGTTAACCAAAACCGACTTCTCGCCGGTTTTAGTAGTAAAGATAGTACCTTGCACACCGATGAAGTCACCTAGGTCGTGGTTTTTGGTAATCAGCTTGTACAGCTCTTCGCCGAGGATATCCTTCTTGAAGATCACCTGCATTCGACCAGTGAAGTCCTGAATGTGCGCAAATGTAATACTGCCCATCTGACGGAACAACATGATCCGCCCGGCAGTCGCTAGTGCATCATTCTCACTCAGGGTCAGCGCCTTCTCGACGTCCAGTACTTTATCGAAACGTGCCGGATACGGATGAACACCTGCCTTCTTGAAATTTTCAAGCTTAGCAAGCCTGTTTGCTCGCTCTGCCACGTGATCAATCGTCTCTTCAACCTCTTCGTGAGATCGCTGTTGTTGATCTGATGCCATAACTACTCCTCTTCAAAAAGCTTATATCAATACCGCTCCGTAATCCGGGAAGCGCTAGTTCTTACTGCCCGCTGTCGCCTCAAGAACCTTTTTTCGCACTTTAAACGCATGAACCATCTCGATCACCGCCCAATTCAGCGGCGTGTGTGGGGATGGAAACAACAACTCTTTTCCACCTGAAGTTATATCAGCTATGTAACATTCAGGCATCCGCCACGCTGGGATCCTCACCGTTCTCGGAGCCCCTCTTGAGTTGAGATCGAGACTACCTTCATTACCTGTAATTAAGGCAAGCCCCTGGATGAAAAAAGTATCATGCAGCACGCCAAAGCGCTGCTCTCCAGTCTCCAGCAGGCGTTTACCAGCCCATGCCGATAACTGCCAGACAAAGTGTGTCCAAGCTGCTTGCCTCCCCCGCGGAACAAGCTTGCTGCGCTCTGCAAACTGCGCACTAGCATCCCCGGATGGGGCGCCGTACATCAAGCGGAGCCGAGTGGTGGTCAGGAATCTGAAAAACCCTGACCGCTGGTACGAATCTCCGCGATAGCGATAGATCGCTCCACTCCGGTCATCTCTCAAAGCAAGCACCTCGCTTAATATCCTGTCCTCCATTGCACGGGCCCATTTCTTGTCACGTCCCGTTCGACCTGCAAGAAAATCTATATAATCGATCTCTAGAAGGTAGATCAAAGCCGCATCACCTTTGCGAAATCGCGGATCCCGCCGTGAGTAGCCAGGGCTCTCAAAGGGCAGATCCACAAGTAGCACTCTAGAGGCCTCTTTATCGAGAATTGAAACGGCACCTGTAATATCAACCCTCTTGAATCGAGCCGCCAAATGACGGCGCGAACGAACATAACCTTCGACCAGGAAGCGATACCTCGGCTTACGTGCCAGCTCTCCTATAAGCACCACCAGACGATGCTCCCAGGCGCGGACTGATGTTCGCACCGCCTCGATCTCCTCCCAAGAACCACTGTTGGCACAACGCCAAAAGGATACCTTGGCGAGAAAAGGGACAATCAAACCTAGAAACTTTTTATGCTTTTTAGTTAAATCAGAGAGAGAGAGTCGTCCATCCTCAAGCGCCTCTAGAACGTACCAGGCTAGCATCTGCCAAGCGTCCTGCTTGTGCGCCCAGCCTTCATTTCGCTCGACGATCAGGTTATCCTTTATGGCCGCAAAAATACCGGGCCAATTACGAACATCTTGAAGGAATGAGCGGCTCCTAGTACGAACGAGGTCCTCAAAACGTTCCAGCTGCGCCACCGAAGATATAAAGCTGAGACACGAAAGGAGCACCTCTTTACCACGATGCTGTTGGCGAGCATCGCCAACCTTTAAAAAACGCGCCCCAATAATCGAATTATCACGCAGCCAAAAATGGGTTCCCATGGGGAACATCTCGGTGACCGCCGCCCTAGCCAGAGTAAACACTCGACGCTCACCATCACTATCGACCCAAGACTGCCGTTCAAAGCGAATGTCAAACAGCCCCTTCCTCTCTGCCAGCTTTTTAAACTGTGAAAGTCCCCCGGCTCCGTTTAGGACTGAGGTGGCGTGTCGCCTGACCTCGCCGTTGCGCCAACGCAAACAGCGTTTCAAATGAGGATATCTGGCGTCTAATTCTGCGAGTAGTCGACGATCCTGTGCTTGAAGTTCCTTTGTCTCTTTCGGCGGTAGTAACGACATTAACCGAGGCTCCTTTCTAGATTACGAAGCATCTCATAGTATGAGACCTCCGGGAAACCCCCAGACCGTGGGAGATTCCTAGCTGTCTCTAGAGCACTCACCTGTTTTTTACATCTGGATTACCTATGGATTCTAAGGATTTTTTGCATCAGCTTCTACTCACTCCTTCGCCTCCTGGAGCAGAGCAGAGAATTCAGCGGGTCGTCCGCGAGCAGATGAAGCGCTTTGCCGATACGATTGAAACCGACCTTCACGGAAACGTTATCATGGCTATCAATCCGAACGCTGAGCGCCGGATAATGCTAGCAGGCCACTGCGATCAGATCGCTTTAATGATTCGCCACATCTCTAGCGATGGTTTTCTGTACGTATCGGCGCTGGGCGGGATCGATGTCGGCGCTATTCATGCAACAAAGGTAACCGTGTACGGGGAAGCCGGGCCGATTGCTGGAATTATTGGACGTAAACCGATCCACCTACAATCACCTGATGAGCGTGAAAAAAATAAGAGCGATATAGACAAGCTCTGGATTGATATCGGCGCTCGCAACAAACGCGAGGCAGAGAAGCTGGTTCAAATAGGGGATATCGCCACCTTTGAGCTTGGGGTGCTCGAATTGGGGAACAACCTATTTGCCAGCCCGGGGCTCGACGATAAGGTTGGCCTTTTTGTGGCGCTTGAGACCCTCAGACTATGTGCTGCTAAAAAACGTGCTCTCAAAAACAGCTCGGTTGGGCTCTTTGCTGTGAGCACCGTTCAGGAGGAGCTGGGGCTACGCGGCGCGACAACATCGGCATATCAAGTCAACCCCACCGTAGGAATCGCCATAGACGTCACACACGCGAGCGACAATCCGGCTAACGAAAACCCCAAGATGATCCCCTGCATACTGGGAGCTGGACCAGCTATATCTAGCGGCCCCAACATCAATCCAGTGGTCGAGAAGATGCTCAGAGCCGCAGCAAAGAAAACTCGCTCCCCATTTCAGAGTGCCCCTTCGACTCGCCCCTTGGCCAACGACGCCAACTCGATCCAGACGAGCCGAGGGGGAGTGGCTACGGCAGCAATCGGCATTCCAAATCGCTATATGCACACCCCTGTTGAGGTGTGTCACTACAAAGACCTAGAGTGGGCAACCAAAATATTGACGCAGTTTGTGCTGTCTATAACCCCTAAAACTGACTTCAGACCCACCTGATAAGGGCCCATTCCGGCAGAGCCCCAGGGCAGTAGCGCCGACTCGCCGGTTTACGGCCCAGCTAGCCCGGAAATTTCATGAAGCCTGCTACTGCGAGCGACGATAACGGCGCTTTCGCGACGCAGTTTCATGAAATATCCCGGCTAGCGTAAGGCAAAGGGCAGCAGGCTCAGGGCCCTGGTCCCTTGAGGCCCTTCCCCGTTAACGGCTGTTGTTCTATAGTCTATAGCGATGTGCAAAGGTCTATGCCAATAAACCAATAAAACTGGCAAGGCTTTTGCCGTGCATCACTACAGGTGGTTGTTTTGATTCGCACCCGCGAATCGATAGCGTTTTCCAAAAGCCGGTATTTCGCTGCGGACTTTTGGATAATGCTATAGGAACTACTGAAAAAAAGGTATGGCATGAAAAAGCTCGTTTCTTTACTCATTGTTCTTGGCGGAATCGGAGCAGGTTGGTGGTACTACAATTCCACAACCGAACGGAGCAACGTCCAAAACACCGCAGCTACCTCTCCACAGACCGAGCCGAGCCCAGCCGTTAGCACAGAGAGCGCGCCGCTTGGCACGGAGCGCGAGGCTCTGATTAACTCTGTAGTGCCGGGTGGCGCAGGAGCAGAGGCGTTTGAGGAGATCAAGCCTGCCGCTGAAGCTTTCTCCTCGGCCGAGGAAGCGTTTGCTGCCGCTCTCAAAGGAGCCAAGGATTTTGATGACTCGATCCTTGAGCAATTCACCGAGCCTAGTGCTGATTGCACATGGTGCCCCGCCTTCTACGCATCGGTGCAGTCGTTAGTTCTCAATCCGAATGCTCCTCAGGACCAAAGAAGCTATATGGCAGAGCTCTTGGCGATCAGCGGACGCGCAGAGAACGTGCAGACCCTGGTTGATGCCATTAAGAATGCGCCGAACTCGACTGAGGCAGACCTCTTCGCCGAGGCCCTTGAGCTCACCCTCGGTAAGGATGAGGTAGTCAAGGTCTTGAGTGAACAGTTATCTACCACTAATGACACTCTTCGTGAGGCCTCAGTTGCAGCAATCACTAACCAAGGCTCGCGATATGCAGCGGAGACGCTGCAACGCCACATACAGGAACGGAACGACCCTGATGCATACTACTCAGTAGGCATGGGACCCGCAGAATTTATTCCAGATGAAGATGCGCTACCTTTTGTGGACGAACAAGTTCAACGTCGCGATCAATTTTCTCCCGCTTGGGCCAAGTCGCTCGCTAATGCAGGCCTTCCTGGGTTGCAGCGGCTTTTTGACCACCTAGAAAATTCGCCGAACCCTGAAGCCGACCAAGCCCTGATTAAAGATGCTCTGCCTCACGTCAACTTCGAAGATGGCCTCAAAGAGATAACCGATAACGTAATCGCAAATAATCGCAGCTCGGTAGCTGTGAAGTTTGCCGAGCAGATACGGGCGGAGCTCGGCCAACAGGAGTCAGAGGACGGAGAAGGCACTACTGAACCCTAGTCTGGTAGAAACATCAGCAAAGCTGTGCTTTCAAATACGGCCACCCCAGATAATTCGGCACCGATAAGGTCGGAAGCCTACCTGACACTTGAACGTGGCTGTACACTGGTGGCATTCCTGTTACCACTAAAGCTATCACTGACCTATATAGCTTTGGTGCCGCTGCTATTATTCTGGCTCTACTCAGCTCGTGCCCAGCTTAGTGTGTTGCGCATACCCCCAGCCGCTCGGCCGATTGCTACCTCATTTGGTATCTTTCTTTTTGTGTGCCTCCTCTCTGGAGTCGTGGGTGTTTCTGCTACTCACAGCCTTCCCTCCCTAGCCTCTCTGTTTTTTTTCGCTCTGACCATCCCCCTCTTTGCCAACCACGCTCGCCCTAAAATGGTTTGTCTAGCCCTGATTGCTGGCCAGAGTGTCGCAGCCTTTCACTCATTTATAGAAGCATCACTTCCCTTCGCACTCCCCAAGTTTTTTCTCGGTAAAGTTACCGAATCAGGGCAACTGGCGATTGTTATTCCGCTTGCCCTTGGTGTGCTGATTAGTTCAATACAAAATGCTGCCAAGTCGGGGGCAGGCCTAAACAGTATTCCCCATCAACGCCTAGCCCTCACTACGCTAGTAATAACCACTGCCTTAACCTGTGTCGGCTTCCAGAGCGAATTGCCGACCCCAAGCTCGCTGCTAATGGCACTGACTGCCGCTGCCGCTTTTTGTTTATTCATCGTTGGCAGATGGGCCAAGCGAGCCTCGCCAGAGATACGCTTGCAGCTTGCTCTAACAACTATCTCTCTTCCCTTGCTCATCTGCGCTTTGCTGGTCAATCTCAAACGTGGCCCATGGCTCGGGGTGCTCGTAGGAGCGAGCTGTTTGATGTACGTGTACGCTCGCCGGTGGTTACTGCCACTAGTTTTTGGGTCGGCGTTTATTGCTCTTGGCATCTCGCCGATCCGCGAGCGTCTATTGGCTTCGTATGACCATTTTACGATTGAAGGGGGCAGAAGCACCATCTGGCGTATCGGCGCCGAACTTCTATCTGAGTATCCCCTCGGCATCGGCTATCACAACAGCGGAATACTAAGAGAATTCGCCCTGGAGATTCCACCTGAGCTAAAGCACTTTCACAATAATCTTCTTAATATAGCCGCTGAAACAGGGTGGCTGGGGCTGATCGTATTTATTTGGTTTCTGTGCCTAATAGTAAAAAGCAGCTTCCGCGACTGTCTTGCCCCCCTTTACGTCGCCATAGGCGCAGCGATCGTCTCTTGGCAAGTAGCCGGTCTTGTTGAATATAATTTTGGCGATAGCGAGGTAACAATCGTTATCTGGGTGCTGATGGGGGTGCTGCTACAGCGAGAAGCACGGGTCGGCTCTGGTAGTCATATGTAGCAATCTGTCCCAATCGCCATGTGCAATCAGCTGCGGACTGGGTAAGATGGGATGAATCCAAAAAGAGCTGAACTCCGGTTTGTGGTGCAGGAGGTGGCTAAAAAATTTCTATACGCTACAGCTTGGTTTGATGGCCCCAGAAATGTATGCTTATGGAGATAGTGCGGCTGTCAAGTGTCAAGGATTTTGCTTTAAGTTAATATAGTTTATTGTTTTCGGTTTTGCCTATAGCGTTCTCCAGAAGTCCGTAGCGAAATCCGGGCTTTTGGGGAACGCTATCGATTCGCGGATGCGAATCAAAACAACAACTTATAGTGATGTAACGCAAAAGCCTTGCCAGTTTTACTGGCACGGACGTTTGCACATCAATATGGCCAACCCTAAGCGAACATCGACCGATGCAAACAAAAGTTGTTTCTCAAGAGATTTGCGTAGATATCCACAACAACGGAGCAACGCTACCGGCGCGAGGTGAGTTTGCTGCCAAGCCGATCGCCTTTTCCGATCCTGCCCTCACCCTTGATGATATAAAGGAGGTCTTGGAACACATAACAAAGGGCGGCACGACACTTATTCTACCCACGATTATGACGACTGCTAGAGCTGTCGTTATCCGAAACTGCGCGTTGATTGCCGCGGCGATGGAGCAGCCGTGGGGAGCGGCAATCGGCGGAATACACCTTGAAGGTCCATTTATCAATCTTGAAACTAAAGGTGCGCACCCAGCGCAGCATGTTGAGGAGATGGTTGATTTCAGCTTTATAGAAAAAGTTTTTGAATCGGCGAAGGGCAGAATCGCATTAATTACCCTGTCACCAGCTCTCTCTAAGGTACTGCCATTTATCGAAGCTATTTGTAAGCTTGGGGTAGAGGTGTCGCTCGGGCATCACACCGCCAATTCAACGCAAATTGAGGAGGCCATCAATGCTGGGGCACGTGGAATTACGCACCTAGGTAACGCCGGACTAAAACCGTTAGCCGGTAAGGGAGAGGTGCTTCTTGCTAGCCTGGCTTCTGGAAATGATACCTACGTAATGCTGATACCGGATGGCACTCATATCAGCAATCATTACATCCGTTTTGCTTCTACGATCGTAGAGAACCTCAGGCGGGGTCATACTATCTGGGTTAGCGACAGCTCCCCGCTAGCTACAGCTCCAGAGGGCACAAAATGGCGATACGATGGACGTCTTTCAACTGTGATTAAAGACGATATAACTGGCGCACTACGACCCGATCCTCTTTCTGGCTCGTACCTACTCCTGCCGCAGTGTTTAGCTTGGCTACGCAAAGAAAAACTTGTCAGTGAGGAGTTAGTAGTCGCCGGTTCAAATCAAAATCCACTTAATTTTTTGCGGATCCCTCTCGAAAGGATTAAAGGATCGCTATAGCCCTTCGGCCGCTGTGGAACTTAGATAGACCAGAGGGCAATCGTGTCTTCTTGACCGCCGCCTAGCCCGCATATTTCATGAAACTGCGTAGCGAGAGCACCGATAATGGTGATTTTTCGGGCCCGTAGGGCGAATTCAAAAATCGATTTTTGAGCCGAAAAAGCGCCGTTATCGTCGCTCGCAGTAGCAGGCTTCATGAAATATGCCGCCTAGGACTACTCCCTCACCCGCATCACAATCGAACCCCAACTAAGTCCGGCCCCGACAACGGCGACTATAATATGCTGTCCTGGGGTCAGCTTATCCCAGTGCATACAAAGCGATGCAGGTGCCCCTGCTCCTGCTTGATTGCCTAGATACGTCACGTTGTGCCAGTGATTAGCCGGCGGAATTTCACGATTGTTGGTGATCTGCTCAAGCATCGTTCGATTAGCTTGATGGCCTATAAATACATCTCGGTTCCAATCGATCGGGTACCGTTCCTCAATCGCTTTTACTAAACGCACCGTCTGCCGCACCGAGAAATCGCGAACCGCGCGACCATCCTGATGAAAGAATTGGTAGCTATCAACCACAACAGCTGCCGAGCGTGTTGGATCGGCCGTATAGGTGGAATCAAGTATTTCAAGCTTTCCAGGTTGACGTGCTGAAACGATCCAGGCGGCAGCTCCATCGCCCCAGATAGCGCCGTCGGAGCGATCATTGTAGTTAACGTGGTGCGTCATCGTTGCTGTCGAGATACACAGAACAAATTCGGGCAACTTCGCTTCATCGAAGTTGCGCAAGAAATCTATATGCAACGCAAACGCTGGACAGGCGGTATAGACATCATATGCCTCTGCTGCTATGCCCAGACGCTCGGCTATGCGCACAGCCTCTCCCGGCACGGTCTGCTCCGGGGCGCAACAATTCACTATTACCAGGCCAATATCAGCTACACTAATTCCTGCCTGTGTCAGCGCCTGACCTGCTGCCGCCACCCCTAGATCAACCGCTGTCGCCGAGGTTACCTCCTTGGCCATACGGGGGTCTTGGTTCCTAGTTGTTTTGATATAGTCAGCTGGAAGTGTCGTGACCCGCTCAAGGATGCCGATCTTTTCCTCTATCCATTGAGCATTCGTGCCCACATCGAGAGCCTCAAGGAAATGATTATCTATCGCTGTTTTCGGATGGCATGTACCCATGCCCAGAATGTGCAACACGTTATCTTCCCCTTCTACTAAATACTCACGACGCTATCAGCACCACACTTCCACACTGGCCATCACCGCAGTGCATCAAAACCACCGCCCTTCCCGGCTCAATATCGCACCATACACGCGACAGAGCTACACCGTGCGAGCTACCAAGTGCAAATCCGATCTCTTCTACTCCTGAAACGATCTGTAAATCTCGCACACCGTGTCTACCAAGAATCTCAGCCACCTCAGAGGCATACAGCTGTGGGGCGACAAAGAGAGCTTTTTCTGCAATCTTTGGATCAAAGCATTTAAGGATGTCGAGCTCGCTTGTGATATATCCCTGCAGCTGCTGCGACGACAGTAGTGCCTCTTCATTAATGCGGATGGTTTGCTCTATAACGATCGGAGAGCGGCGGTTAGATTCAGGCCGAAAACCGCAGTACGCTACCCTCATACTTCGAGCTGCCGATTGATGCTGCCTTGCAAGCAGAAGTGCCACTGCTGCGTCCCCGAAAAGCCCAGCAGAGTTCGGATCAAGCCGATAAGCTACATGCTGCGACGGTGTATTGGTCGAAACATAAATGAGATATTCAGGTGTGCGCTCTGCACTCCAGCGAGAAATAACCGAAAAGAGGTGAGGCACAGCCCCTATGCCGCCCACCACGTCAAACGCTGAGATCTTAGCTCCTAGCTCACCTACTATGCGCTGCGCCTCAGAGGGGCAGGTTTGATAAGGAGTTCCAGTATCAGCAAGCACAAGACCAACCTGCTCTATCGCTATCCCCTTTTGGGCGAGCAATGCACGCACCGCCTGCGCACCGAGCGCAGTCGGTGAGGTAGTGGCTACCTTCCAGGCTTCTAGAATATCTGAATTGCCGGTCTCGCGGATGTAATCAAGGGGCAGAGATATCCGTTTTGACCGCACACCGGCACGCACAGCTAACGGTGATGATCGCACAGCACACTCCTGCGCCTCATCACCAGCCACTACTATTGACGGGCTTGCTGTAGCAATACCAAGGATATTCATTCCAAAGGCCCTGACCTAATACCTGCTTTGACTTAACCGGAAACGACGCTAAAACAAAAACCGGCAATAGTTTACCACTTTGCGGTGCAATCAGTAAAACGATGGAAATATTAACCATTTTAAACAGTTACGCAAGCATCTGATCTCCTTTAAAGGTCGTCGATTAGTCATCATATGCTCCTATTCAGCCCATTTTAAGTCGTTGTCTGGAGCTGGTCTGAAGAGATGCCGTTTTTTGATAGCCTTATTAA
Organism: Pseudomonadota bacterium; assembly: GCA_046300175.1. Classification (GTDB taxonomy): domain Bacteria; phylum Bdellovibrionota_C; class UBA2361; order UBA2361; family OMII01; genus OMII01. The sequence goes on from JBKCMS010000175.1 coordinate 55,314, forward strand.
CCCGGATATTTCATGAAACTGCGTCGCGAGAGCGCCGGGAATGGTGATTTTTCTGGCCCGTAGGGCGAATTCAAAAATCGATTTTTGGGGCTTCAATCATATCGTGATACATTCCGGTCCGAAAATCGATTTTTGAACCGAAAAAGCACCGTTATCGGCGATCGTAGTAGCAGGCTTCATGAAATTTCCGGGTTAATCCTTTCTCTACCCTGCTGGCATAAGTACACTACCAATTATGCAGTTTAACTTCTCACTAAAAACTACATTGATCTGCGGAGCTCTCGCCCTAGGCATGGTGCGCGCTTCTATTTGGCAGTGGGACCGACACCTGCAAAAGCAGGAGCTAGTGGCTTCTCTAAATTCCACCCTGCACCGTGAGGTAGTTGATCTAAATGAGCTGATTTCAAGCTCGCCTAATTGGCAGGATGAAACTTGGCGCCGAGTTAGGGTCTCTGGGAGCTATGATTTTTCACGAGAGACGCTTGTGCGTCGCAATCGCGGCTCTCATGATCACGCTGGGTTCCACGTCATCACGCCGCTCAAGATAGACACTACTGGTGAGTCCACAGGACAGTCTAATCAGCAGTACATCCTCATCGACCGAGGATTCATCCCACTGGGTCGTGAGGAACGCGAGTATCGCAAAAGGTACCAAAATGTTGAACGTGTAACGCTCCACGGCATCGTCAAACAATCGAGCGAACCGGGCTTCCGCTGGCTGCGATTCTTAGTACCTCAAGACCCGGATCCAACACCTCAGTCGCCGTGGATCGATTTATGGAAGCGGGTCAATATCGCAGCCATGCAAAAGCAGCTGCCCTACTCGGTGCTTCCGATCTATCTTGAGGTAATGGAAAATCCTGACGACCCGCTCTTAGCTGAGAAGATAGTTAAAGAAGGATCCGCCGGTCGTAATGATGTACTGGCTCTGACCGGCCAGAAAAAAATAGAGAATTTTGGTCTTAACTCGCCGGATGCCGCATACCCCCTGCCCCACTTTGATACTACGCCGCCAGCTGACATTCATTTAGGTTACGTTTACGAGTGGGCATTTATGGCGCTACTTACTATCGGTATCGGGGTTATCGCTCAATTCAGGCGCCCGAAAGCTTAAAAAGCTCGCTTGGCCCCTAATTTAAGATAGTTACGCCCCTAATTATTTCCTGATGGCTACTCAACTAGCCCGGAGATTTCATGAAACTGCGTCGCGAGAGCGCCGAGAATGGTGATTTTTAGGGCCCGTAGGGCGAATTCAAAATCGATTTTTGGGTTTAGGTAGTTATTGCCCATATTTACATCCAGGAGGCGGTCACCCCTT
>JBKCMS010000176.1:0-8599 GCA_046300175.1 Pseudomonadota bacterium
GTTTGGAGACATCATGAGCGCATCGTACTTCTCAAACATTCCAGCAGCCCTACCCGATCCGATCCTCGGGGTCGCAGAGGCTTTTCGGGCGGACCCGCACCCAGGTAAAGTCAACCTAGGAGTTGGCGTTTACCAAGACAATAATGGTCGAACGCCGATCCTAGAGTCGGTCAAGCGCGCCACGCAGATCTGGACATCTCAGGAAGATACAAAAACGTACCTAACTATCGACGGAGTAGCAGCCTACAACTCCGGCACTCAGGAGCTGCTCTTGGGCAAGGATTCACCTGCAATTAAAGATAAGAGGGTGATGACGATGCAGGCGATCGGCGGCACCGGGGCGCTACGCCTGGGCGCAGAGATTATTCGTCAGTTCTTTCCAGGATCTGGCATCTATGTAAGCGATCCCAGCTGGGAGAACCATCGGATGCTATTTCAGGGCTCTGGACTGACAGTAGGTTCGTATCCGTACTACGATCCAAAAACTCATGGATTAAAAACGGACGAAATGCTGGCAGCCCTGCGCACTCTTCCGGAACACAGTGCGGTGCTGTTACACGCTTGCTGCCATAATCCTACTGGGGTTGATATTGACATTCAAACCTGGGAAGCGGTGGCAGAGATCTGCGCCAAACATCGCTTGATTCCTTTTATTGACAGTGCCTACCAAGGGTTTGCTGCGGGACTAAAGGTCGATCCACTGCCGATACGCATACTTGCTGACAAAGGACTGACTTTTATCATCACCACCTCGTATGCCAAATCGTTCTCGATGTATCGGGAGCGCTGTGGTGCGCTTACTGTAGTTACTGGCTCGGCACAGGAAGCGAGCAATCTGCTTTCTCAGATGAAGCGCATCGTCCGTACGATATATTCTAGCCCAGCCTCGTTTGGAGCCCAGGTTGTTGCAACAGTGCTCAATACACCCGAGCTGCGCTCAATATGGGAAAGTGAACTTGAAGAGATGCGCCTGCGGATCTTGGAGATGCGTAGAGTATTCACCAACACACTGCGGGAAATGATCCCAGAACGTGACTTCTCCTTCATCGAAAAACAACGTGGAATGTTCTCATATTCAGGACTATCCAAGGAGATCATACAAGAGCTACGAGAGCGCTTTCACATTCATGCCCTCGATAGCGGCCGTATCTGTGTTGCGGCGATGAATACCCGCAATATTGAATATCTGTGCCAATCGATAGCAACGATCCTCAAGGAAAAGCGCTAGTATGCTCACTGGTCACCGGCAACACAAAATACTCTTGAAGAGCTTTGTGTTACTTGCGTGCATCTCTGCAACATATTCCTTTATTCACGCTGCATATGGCCAGCCGCCTAAGCAGATTGGATTCCGTGAGATATCCGACGACCTCGAAGCGGTTACATCTATAATTCACGATCCGAGAAATATAGGGCATCTTTTAATTGCGGAGCGAGTCGGCTTAGTGCTCTCTGTAGACACCTCCAACGGTAAAACAAAGGAGATTGTCGATATCTCAGACCTTATCGGAAAATACTCGCCTCGTGGGCTGCTTGATATTGCCGCCCAGAGCACCGGCAGCACACAAAATCTCTTTCTAAGCTATATTGATTCACAGGGCGACTTAGTGGTTGGTCGATTCACCCTCAGTAATAGCGAGGCCACCCTAGATGAAACATCGATGGCTGTAGTTATCAAGATCGCTCGCCTATCACTCAACGTGCTTGGTGCCAGCCTCGATTTAAGTCCAGATGGGCTGTTGTACATCGGTATGAACGATGGCGAGGGAATCAACACTGCACGTGCACAGACTGCTCAGCAGTCAACTACATTGCTCGGCAAAATAATTAGGATCTCTCCAGGTGTGCGACTAGGCTATTCGATACCGAGTGACAATCCATTTAGAGCGCAGGCCGATTTTCTGCCCGAGATCTGGGCGCTGGGGTTCCGCAGTCCAGAAGCTCTTCAATTTAGCGCTGGTTATACTACCCCTTTCGTGCTCGACAGCAGTGAGCGACACAACGAGATAAATCGGGTCGAGCCGGGAAAGAACTACGGCTGGAATTCAGAGGAAGCCAGCGAGTGTTTAGTCAAGGATTGCTCCAAGTCATCATTTATGCGCCCAATACTATCCTTCCCCAAGCCTAGCACCAAATCCCGCCTGGTTGGAGGATTTGTCCATAACGGAAAACGGTATCCAGACCTAAGGCAGTCGCTGCTATTTGCCGAAACGACCTCTGGCACTATTTACGCCGCCAAAGAGAGCAGCTCAAAGACATGGGACCACCACTCGCTCGGCCGGATACCAAAAGGGGAAATAACTGCTATGGGGGAAGATCTGCAGGGCCGTATCTACATAAGCTCTGATACAGGGCAGCTCCTAGAACTGATCCCATGAATCAACCTTGGGCGAGGCGAGCTCTACCCTACGCCTTAGGCGGGAGGGCGTACGCTGTTACCTCAGAAACAAACTTGCACTCACCATGACTGCCGTCACAGAACGGTTGCTTCTTTGAAGCCCCGCATCGACAGATCGATACTGCCGTGCGACCGCCGAGATCAAATGCAGTGCCGGCTGCATCTCTAATCTCAAAACTAGCCCCTTCCACCCTAATCGGTCCGTTATTCTTGATGGTTATGATTACCTTATCGTTACTCATATCGGACTCCTCGCGTAGCTACACACCAAATTTTCCCTCGCTTTTCCCTACCTGGCCTCGCATCAGCCTTGATACGGACCTATTCTCAAAACGAGTTGGAAGAGTGCGTAACAAAACTCATCTCCGCTGCGATTGGATGCAGGCGCCGATCTGGCGCGGCTTCGCCAGGAGATTCATCTTGTTAGGCGCTCTGTGTATTGTACCACAACGGCCGACAGGGGTAAAATCTCTCTGTTCAGGATAACTTGTCGCGAGCAAACACCATGAGAAAAAAACTATTACTACTATCTCTGTGCGCTGCCTATCTGTTGTTAGCAGCTTATCCTGGCGCAGTAGCCGAACCAGTTCGCACAGGAATGAGCGCTCTGCTTACCCCCTTCCGGGCTATTCAACAGTATATCGCCTCTGAGGAGAAGTTTATCGATCCTAAAAATCAAACCGTAGTATCGGAGACGATTCAGGAGCTTCGCACCAATTTCCATCGAATTGAGAATCTGCCATCTCACTACCATCGACTACCCGGATTTGACGAGAACATCCGAGCCGTTACTGACTTGCTCGATGATAGTAGCCGGCGTTTCTCTGAGGGCAAGACCTCATATGCATGGTGGCGCTTACGTAAGCTTCCGAGCGATTGTTTCACCTGCCACGCCACCTACAAAGTTGATAATCGCTACTCTAACGCCGGGGTAATCGATCAATCGCTAGATACGCTCAATCGCGCTCGATTTCTTCTAGCAACTCGTCAGTTTAATGAAGCTCAGGAAGCGTTCCTCGCCGTCTTACGCGACCACGAATATCGATCCGATAGTAATGAGGCATTACGAAGCTTAGTTCTTATCAGCACCCGAATTAATCGCAACCCAGCAGATGGTGCCGCGCAACTACGAAAGATAGTGAAGGAGAGCTCGCTGCCCGAGGAAGATGTCCGTGAAGCACTCGAATGGTCCAGAGAGCTTGATGCATGGAGTAAGGAAAGTTCCCAACTAAAGACTAGCTCGGTGCAACGCGCTGAACAATTAATTTCCCTTGGCTCCAAGATTACTCCCGACTCGCCGCAGAACGATGTAGCCTTGCTGCGCGGAACAGCGATGCTGCATCAGCTTCTTGAGGAAGGCAAAATATCTTCAGAACTAAGACCGAGAGCGCTATACCTTTTGGGATTCGCCTACACAAAACTACCCCTATTCTTTTCAGAGAGCTGGGCAGAGATGTATCTTGAGAGGTGTATTTCTGAGACGCCCGGCACGGCAATCGCGCAGAAAGCTTATCGCACCTATCGAGATCACATCGTGGACGACTATACGGGCACAGCGGGAACAGAGATCCCCGCAGAGGTCAAACTGCATCTGGATGACCTTCGCCATAAGGCTTTCGGCGTCGGCACCTTTAGCCCTCTAGCCCGCAAGTCTACATCGTAGGGGTTCTAGCCCTACCCGTGCCCGCGCCGCCAAACATTCGGCGCTTCCAGCGCTAAATCGTCTACACGGATCAGGTCGCGTTGGATACACGGCACAATGATTATTGGCCCCAAGAAACGGACACGCCGATAGAAAAGGAAGGGGATGAAGCTGGTACTCCCATTCATCAGAGCGCTGCCAATCAGGCAACCTACGAGCCTCATCTTTAATCCGCGGCTCGCGTTGCGCATCACCGATTGAGACCAAAACAGGGAAAGTCTTGCAACATGCCCCACAGCAGTCGCAATCATACTGCGTTAGATCATTATTAATATGCGACATAAATTCACTCGGCTTTTGCGAACTGGGCGATGAAATAGGCTACTTGCTGGAAAAAATAAATGGGTGCCCGGTTTGCAAATGGCGCGCGGGAGCACGCAAAAACAACAAAAACACTAAAGAGGCGAACGAGGCAGATTGGGATACCTGTAGCCTATTCATCTGCCTTCTTAGCAACTGCACTACCTCTACGATTACTAGAAAACCCGGATCATACAAGCCCTAGAGAGCTATTGTCATACTACCTTGGATACGAATTCGCCTTTGCGCAAGGAGCACATCATGACAGAACACACTGATATACCGGAAAAGAAGCCACGAGGATTTGCGGCTATGGACCCTGAACGACAACGGGAGATAGCCAGCAAGGGTGGTAGAATTGCGCATCTACGTGGCAACGCACACGAGTTTACCCCAGAGGAAGCACGTGAAGCCGGTCGAAAAGGCGGCCAGGCGGTAAGTAAGGATCGCAAACACATGGCCCGGATCGGAAGGCTTGGCGGCGAGGCTCGTGGGCACGGTCGGACAAGCTCTAGTGAAGAACCTACGGAAAGTCAGCGCCCCCAGTAGTTACTAACTGGACACCTTTATGGACCAGGGGCGGAAATGAGCCCTAAGAGCCCGCAGCACACGGCAGGCCTCTTTCCCCAACAACAGACTTGCGGTAGCGTACCTGTATAGTGAACGCCGCTTTTTTGCATATTACGCTGGTACACATTCCCGTGGTACTAACACCGCTAGGAGTGGTCTTACTCGCCATAGCACACTTACGCTCATCGCTCACGGTGGCTCGCGTTGCCTTAGGCATTCTCATAGCTTCCAGCCTTATAGCAGTGCCAGCTTTTTTACTTGGGGAGGGTGCCGAGGAGATCGTTGAGCATCTGCCTGGAATATCGGAACACCTAATAGAGGAGCACGAGGAATCGGCTGAGCTAACTCTCTGGGTTGTGATCGCCACAGGTATTTCAAGCCTCCTGGCCTGGGTCGCAATATCTCGGGGTGCGCTTGTTGAGAGAGCACTTCTTATTGCTACGTTCCTACTGGCTAGCCTAGCCAGCCTCAGCTTGACATACACATCCTATCTCGGTGGTAGTGTTCGTCATCCCGAAGCGCACGAAACTTCAAGCGTGGAAGCTAATCACGATTAGCTTCAATCCTGTCCAACTGGTTTATGCTACCTTGCCGTGAGCTGATCTCGGTGCACGAGATGCGCTACAGGCCTGAAGCTAATAGGAGGCACTATGAACGTAAAAGAGATAATGACTAAAAACCCGACTACATGTTTACCAACAGCAAAGCTCGATGAAGTGGCTAAGCTTATGGTTGACCACAGTTGCGGGGAGGTTCCAGTAGTTAAATCAAAGGACAATCCGGAACTTGTTGGCGTCGTGACCGATAGAGATATTTGCTGCCGTGCGATAGCTATCGGAAAGAATCCTGCGAGTGTCACTGCAAGTGAAGTGATGTCATCGCCTGTGTTCACCATCACAGCGGACCAGGATCTTGCTCGAAGCTGCAAAACTTTTAGCGATAAAGAGGTCCGTCGACTGCCAGTAGTCGACAAGAAAAATCATGTTATTGGAATCCTGTCTCTGACGGATTTAGCAGAGAAAGCTCCAGAGCAGTTTGCACGGGAGATTCTTCGCAACGCCGGGAAAGGCGCGACTGCCACGATGTAAACGTACCCACGCCCCTCTCTTATAGAAGATATGATCCTAAAAAGACCAGTTGCGGGTTTCAGAATGGCGCATCTGGCTAAAATCACCGCGGCTTTTGAATTTTCGGTGCTCACCCTGACGGTGCCAGGGTTCCGCGCCGAAAATATCAAAGTCCTTTGGGCTTTTAACCAGCTGCTCCATTCTGCCCCACCTTAACTGCTCTTATTAGGGTTAATTTTAAACGAGCGTTCGGTGTAACCAAGCTAAAATGTAATCGCATTAGTGGTAGCTGCGATAAAAGCCCAGAATTTTGAGCTTTTCCGCAGTTTTTTGAATGCGCTGGGTAGCATCTATGAGTGCTGCCGATTGGCCGGGAGGGCACTCAATGTCCATATGAAAAGAATACGAAAAGGGCGCGCCGAGGATTGGGCGAGATTCAATCTTAGTGAGGTTGAGCTGAAGCTGGGCGATCTCTCCTAGGATCGTGTAGAGGCTTCCAGGACGATGAGCGAGCGACACAATCAAGGAGCACTTTGTAGGTTTGGGCTCATCGCTTGAAGTTTTTGAGATCGCCACAAATCGTGTCGAATTGCTGATGTGATTCTGCACGCTACGCCTCAGAATAGATAGCGAATAAATTGCCGCAGCTTCCTCGCTAGCGATCGCTGCGACAGTAGGATCTCCGAGCATGGAGACGTGATGCGCTGCACCGGCGGTATCAGACCAGACGATCGCTTCAAGATCTGGGCTGCGCTCGAAAAATATGGAGCACTGCTCAAGGGCCTTATGGTGTGAGTAGACCTTTTTAATCTGCTGAGTACTCGCGCGTCCCATCAGATGAAGCTGCACAGGTACGTACGTTTCGGCGACGATAGAGCAGGGATACTCGGCAAGAAGGTCGTAGTTTTCATGAACAGAACCAGCAACAGCATTTTCGATCGGAAGCACTCCAACATCCGCAGACTCGTCCATGACACGATCGAATATCTCACGAAACTGTACTGTGTTGACTGAGTTAATCTCTGGGCCATACAACAATCTGGCAGCCATACTGCTAAAGGAGCCTGCCAGCCCTTGATACGCTACACATTTTTCTCTAGCAGTTGGATTACTCATATCGATTTGAGATTGCCCAAGTTTCGGTAAAGAGTTCAGTTTTACACGTACGATACCTTATTGTAGAGTGATGGGGGTATTGTCAAGAGTTTACGAGATCCGGTTACAAAAGCATATTTCGCAAAAGTATCTTCTCTACGATAAGAGTATGGAAACTATAGTAGTCATCCCAGCACGGTTCTCTTCGTCCAGATTTCCCGGAAAACCCCTAGCAAAAGTAGCTGGAAAGAGCCTCATCTCGCGGGTGTGGCACCTAGCACGCGCCATTCCCGGTGTTTCCGCGGTATATGTAGCGACTGACAGTGAAGAGATAGCGGCGCATGTGGCTGCTTTCGGAGGTGATGCCGTTATGACATCACCTGCTTGCCGTAACGGTTCTGAGCGTGTTTGGGAAGCGGTTCAAAGTCTCACAGATAGCCCGTCAGTGGTGGTAAACCTGCAAGGTGACGCAGTATTGATGCCGCCGTGGGTGATAGAAGCGCTCGTAAAGGAGATGAGAGATGATCCGCAAGTGCAGATCGCTACCCCTGTAACGCGTCTGTCTAAAGCCCAGTATGATTCGATGGTTGCTATGAAGTCTCAAGGGATCGTATCTGGTACAACGGTGACCTTCTCGCAGTCGCGAGATGCGCTCTACTTTTCTAAGGGAATTATCCCATTTGTTCGTGAGTGGCCTGCATCGGGTCATAGTCCTATATTTCAGCACATCGGAGTGTACGCTTATAGACGAGAAGCGCTCGGTCGATATGTTGCGTTGCCGCTGGGTGAGCTTGAAGCGGTTGAGCAGCTTGAGCAGTTGCGAGCGCTTGAATACGGAATACCTATTAGAGTAGTTGATGTGCCTCTTCGTGGGCGGACGATCTGGTCGATCGACAATCCTCAGGATGTAGAGCGAGTTGAGCAGATCATACGTACTGAGGGCGAACTGCTATGAGGTGCCTGGTGGTGTTGAGCCGGCACGGTAACACCTTTAATGCCGGTGAAAAGGTGGTGATGGTAGGAGCTGAACAGGACCTAGAGCTGACTCCGTTTGGAAAAGCACAGGCAGTAGCAGTAGGACAGTCTCTGAAAAGACTGGAGATAAATCCCCAGCGGATCATTACAGGACCATTGAAGAGAACCTACGAATCTGCCGAGATAGTCGCAGAGCTGCTTGGGGTGCCCGATAAAGTTGTAGTTGACCAGCGCCTTAAAGAACTAAGCTACGGGGCCTGGGGCGGTCTAAGCGATGAGGAAATTCGCCAAAAGTGGGGTGATGAGCCCCTGCATCGCTGGCAGGAATACGGCGAGCGACCAGCAGTAGTCGAATTTACGCCGAGTTTAAAGGAGCTAGAAGATGAGATTCGCTCGATACTGCGCGATCTGGAGAGCGAGAGCGGCACTACATTGGTAGTCACAAGCAACGGCCGATTACGCGAAATAGCCCGCGTCATAGCAGGAGTGCCC
>JBKCMS010000177.1:0-3090 GCA_046300175.1 Pseudomonadota bacterium
GTCTACCCTCGCGTCTGTCTTCATCGAATAGGCTCTTAACAACCTCGCTCCACCGATCGATCTTTTGAATCTCATCGATTACGAGCAAGACTTCCCCTTGCAAAGCGCGCGCCTGATTCCACTGTTGAATTACCCATTCCGCTGTTGGTGGTAGGGGGGTGTCTGCTGTAGCAAAGTGTTTGGGCCCCTGCCAGTTATCGAACACATGGCGAACCCCCGTGGTCTTTCCAACTTGTCGAGGTGTTAGCGAATATCCCATGTATATCGCCAGTGTCTGAGTAGCGTAGCTACTTGATCAGAACGGCTCATCCAAACAAAAACAGCTATCAGCCAAGGAAACTTTTCCTATTTTCCATCGATTAAACTAACGAGATGGGAGCACCAAGAAAATACATGCGCCATAAGAGCGTACTATCGGTTACGATGAGTGTGGAGCAAGGACTACTCCTGCTCTCAAACCCGTTGTGCCTACTGATAATAAAGAGCTGCCTTGCACGCTCAAGTTATCTCTATAAGGTCGATATCTGCCACTTCCTGGTTAACTCTACCCATATACATATAGTCTTTGTAATCATTAATCCTGATCACGCGCCTAAGTTTGTCGGGCACTTCAAAGCTGAGGTAGCGCACCGGATAAATATTCTCTTTGGCTGGAAAAAGCGCACTATATGGTGTGAAGGGTATGATAGCCCAGTGGTGCTTACCCCTGTCAGAGCACTGGTTGCGATCTCATATCTTTACGCTAACCCTGGGAAGGACAACCTGGAGGACTCTATTGATCGCTTCCCAGGTCTATCAAGCTGGAAGATGTACCAAAAAGGAGAGCACACTAAAAACTGGACCTTTGTAAGGCGCCCCGCCTTTAGTTGCCTGCCAAAGGATGCTCATACTCTGGAAGGCTATACCCGGGAAGCTCGAAGAATTGCTGCTTCTACTAAGAAGACCCACACCTTTGAACTCAAGCCTGATGCTTGGCTTGACGCCTTTAATATGAAAGACCCTGAAGTGAAGTTGCTTTGGAACAAGAGGCTCTACGAGCGTGTTCGTACACTAGAGGCAAGAGCCAGGAAGCTGCGCACGAAACAAGGAAAGAGAGTGATCGGTCGCGACAGACTTTTAAGGCAGCCGATTACCTTTAACTTCCAATCAAAGAGAAACGGCAAGCGCATGTGGTGCCTCAGTGAGAAGCGCTCTGTAAGAATCGAGTTTATTAAGTTTTTTAAAGGGCTCCTTCGGGAAGCACGGGATGTATACCAGCGTTGGCATGTAGGGGACTATTCAGTTCCGTACCCGCCAGGGCTATTTCCACCTGCGCAGCCCAAATTGTATGAACTCATCACCGCCTGGTGAGAGGGCCTCTTCACTCCATTTGCGACTCCTGTAGCCGCTGTGCATAAGTGTATCTAAAGTACGAAATTAAGCTTCTCTTTTACTAGTTAGCTTGGGTTATTTTAGAAATGATATGGTGCTGAATTGCATGTCTTTTCGACTAGGGATTACCCGTCCCACCGACCAGAACTAAAAACAGCACGCGAAACCCACTAGCCCCGCAACAGCACGCGAACAGCACGCGAAAACAGCGCGCAACAGCACGCAAACAGCACGCAAATTCATACGTAATGAAGATCTCAGATCCTGTTTTACCGCGATCAGCGCGCCTACATGGCATACCAGTATTGCTACCCACCAAGCAGCTTCAAAACCAAACTGCCCTGCAAATTGGCCTGCGCCAGTATTGCACTACCAACCTCGCGCCGTACGTTTTGTGCGATCAGTTCTGCTACTTCGGATGCGATGTCAGCGTCAATGATTCTGTGCTCAGCAGTCGTATAGTTCTCAGCATTTACGGAGAGCAGAGTGCTCGCTATCTCGAGACGACGTAATCCTGCGCCGAAGACACCAGCCTTCTGATCGAGCGTCTGTTGTGCTACCTCCATGGTTGAAATGGCCTTAAGCGCGCTCTCGCGGGTGGTGAGATCGATAGAGGGAAGTCCTGCTGAGGTGGCTGCGTCTTGGAAGACCGTTACCAATGCTCCTGTTGTGCTGTTCACAGCAGCTAGATCCAAGACGCCATCTCCATTGAAATCTCCGATGCCGGTATCGGTCAGGCCCGCTGCGGTTGTGGTTGATGTCGCTGCAGCAAATGTCCCATCACCATTACCGAGTGACACCAGGAACGCAGACGTCGTAATGCTAAGGACATCTATATTTCCGTCCCCGTTAACATCAGCAACATCTAGCATGCCGCTTAGCCCCGTTGCAGCACCTGTGCCAAATGTACCGTTGCCATTGCCTAGCACGATACGTCCGGCGCTGTTGATCACATCAAGGTTGCCATCGTTGTTGAAATCAGCCGATTCGACGTCGCCGGCTGCAAACCCGCTGTCGAAGGCGGTGTATGCGGCGAAGGTGCCACTACCGGTGTTTCTGAAGTAGCGAAATTGAGGAGTTCCAAGGTTCGAAACGATCACCATGTCGAGGGCTGAGTCGCCGTCGAAATCGCCCAGGGTGATGGCGCCCGGGTCCTGGCCTGCAGAATTAGCGAAAGTAGCGAGCGCCGCGAAGGTTCCGTTACCGTTACCAAGGTAGACGTGATACGAGTTGCTATTCCCATGGATCGCGACCATATCAAGATTTCCGTCGCCGTTAAGGTCGCCGAACTCAGCATCCCAAATGCGTAGCCCTACGTCTAAGGACTGACCAACAGTAAAACCACCGGAGCCATCGTTGACAGCGACCTGCAATTGCTGATTTCCAGCTCCATAGGGTGTGTAGTATGCAATATCAGTATCTCCGTCGCTATCAATATCCCCGGTCGTCAGTGCTAAGCCGTTCGACCAACCAAAACCGGAGGCTGCTGTAAAGGAGACAACATAGCTCCCATCACCTTGACTGAGGTAGGTAGAAAGATAGCTCGCAGGTCCGTTCAGCCGTACGATGTCGTCTAGTCCGTCACCGTTAAGGTCTGCGACTTTTATTTCTGACGTTCCGGCAGTGGAGCTTGAAGAGATCGCCGCACCAAAGGTTCCCGTTGCCGCCGTATTGGCTGCGAGTGACACTCCCAAGGATTGCACTATCGTCGAGCGGCCC
>JBKCMS010000178.1:0-6714 GCA_046300175.1 Pseudomonadota bacterium
TCTCGATCTTGTGTAGTCATGCTCCCGACCTCCTGCTGGCTTGGAAGAACTATCATCTTTAGCCACTCATAGCTCTCACCCTTCGAGAGCCCTTCTCGCACCGAGGTGTCCTGGAACTGATTAAGAAAGTTCTGCCAATAATGCGTTCCATCTCCAAGTTTGTAGCTCACCAGGACCATCGGAGCGGGATCGTATGGATAGGGCCCGCGCTCTTTCACGTAGTTTTGGAGTAACGCCTCAGATCCCTCGGCGATTGTTCCGATGTGCCCCGGATAAAATAGGCCAACCTTAGAGAGCCCATATATCATGCGCTCTCTGATCGTTATGTCCTCTGGGGTGCGAACAATAATATCAGCGTGGGGATGAAGCTTCTCGTCATTTAGCCCCGATGCGATCGAAACCGCGAGGCAATTTCTCGGTTGAGAAGAGCAGTAAGCATCCTTTAGGCAGTACTGGAGCCCCTTCATCGCCGTACCCGGCCCACCTCCCGATACTACTGACCACCCGCCATCCTGCAGCAAGCGCCCGAGCGCATGATTAAAAGGCTTGAAAGGAGATTCATGAGCTGGGCAGCTCTGTTCTAATCTAGAGCCACCGAACACGCCGATGGTCTTATGATCGCGCAAGGCGAGGTAGGCATCAAGGAATGAGGAGTGGTCGGCATTGCGGCTTTGAACATATTGCTGAGCAAATATGTCAGCTATGACGAGATCCGCTATGTGGCGGGGAAGGTTAAGCGGTGATAGCCCTGTGACCATCCGTCTTGCTAGAGACTGGAGCGAGGCTTGCACGGCCTTGGGATCGGATCCTTCATTAAGTTCGAGCGTCATGGGTGCCAGTTCCCTAAAAACACGTGTGAAATGACTTTCCGATGAATACTTCCCCCCGATACCGTAGTCAACGGCTCAGCGCGCGTAAGTTTTTGAGAGCTGTGTCAGAGCGAACAGAATGGTCCCTATACGAGCAATTACACACTAAAACCGACTACCTTGTAATCAACCATCACCTTCAAAGTGTTGTAGCAGTTGTTAAGGAGCTCGTCTCTGGCTAAAGAATTTACGCAAGCTCTCCCTGCACTCACCCTCCCTGATCCCCTGCACAACCCGCACCCCAGCCCCCAGGCGTGAGTCCTGGCTTAGGTCGTACAGCGAGCCTACGGCGCCCTGCTTTGAATCGCCGGCCCCGAATATTAGTGTCGGAATACGGGCTAGGCGTAGAGCGCCGAGGCACATCGTGCACGGCTCAAGGGTAACACAGAGGACGCACTCAGAGAGCCGCCAGTTGCCGAGTGCTCGAGCCGCGGCATTAATGGCGTGCAGCTCTGCATGCGCAATAACTGTCTTGTCGGCTTCGGTTGTATTGCGACCACGACCGATAATTTTGCTGCCATGAGCGATCACTGCACCAACGGGAACTTCGTTGTGAGTCACCGCAATAGCAGCTTCGGCCAGGGCCTCTTGCATCAGGTAATCAATAAAATCGGGGGTCAGTTGCATTCAAGCAGCGTGCTCCTGATCCCGATTGCTGTCAAGGTTCAGCGTAACATATGCGACGCAGTGGCGCCTGTATGATTCCAAGTGTTATTAAGCCGCAGTTGCTTGTAGAGCAGCTACTGAGTCGATATCGCCGAGCTGACACCGCAGAGCTGACAGCGAATCGCCCTCGCATTTTACGCCGTTAACAAATATGGCGATCTGTGATGGAGGAAGATACGACTGGTTAATCCCCAAGGTTACCGGCCCCGGACGTTTACGCTCTGGATTCGTGCGTAGGATCAGTCTGCGAGCCAAACTGATACCGTGCTGATCACAGCCGAACATCTCGGTCAGCCACATCGGTTGTTTCGAGATAGCATAATCGAGGCTTGCAGCTAGCGAGTTGCCTAGTCCACGCAATAGAGCCCCTGAGGGGGTCGCGCTTGTTTTAACTATGAGCAGGGCCAAGGCGCGCACAGCCGAGGTCCACTGAAATGACCCTGCTTCACGCAGTGGCCCTCCGGATTTACCACGCACGGAAGTCCGAGTGAGATTGCTGATCCCATCGTTGAATACAACCTCGGTGAGTTCACCTAATTCAAAATACAGTGTCAAATTTCGCATAGAGCCTTGTCTCCCAATCGAATCCTAACTTCCCCGTTTAATACGGCCCCATGAACTCCCTGGATGCCGTACCTTTGGCAGCGCGACGTAGCCGTTTCGTGCCATTATCGTCAGTTGGCAAAAAGCCTTACTGAGCGTGTGTCGGGAGTATGAAGTATCAGAAGAGAAAGCTGCAAATCGCTGTCAGAATTTACGAATTCATCGGCGATGGTTTGTGTATTTTGACAATTGAGGCCCCCTAAGGGCCTAACAGGGGAATTGGAGCCTTCTTCTGCTCAATGCGCCGCAGATTGCAATTTTACCGGTTTTTATTGGGTTTTTTGATGGTTTTGGCGGTTGAAAGAGCGGTCTTTTGGCTACTTGCTAGTTTCTAATGATCCTTGAGGGACCCATTTTGGGCTACAGTGCACCAGTTGAGGGAGCACCAGTTGAGGGAGAGGCAGCCTTACATTGCCTGGCTAGGTCGTTTGCGGAGGCGAGAAAATCAACTGATTCGGTCTTAGACTCACCTAGGATGATACGTTGTAAAACGGCGAGAAATGTCGGCGCACGGTCAGACCAACTATGACGTGCAGCCCTAGCCTGCTCTATAACACGACAATATCTCTGGAGGTCTTCGCAAGTAGTAAGTGCCCAATGAATTGTGTTTGCAAATGCAGTAGGGTGGTAATCGTTACAGAGAAACCCTGTGCCGTGCTCGCTAACAGGGTTGTAGTTCATAACTGTAGCGCCAATACCTCCTACATTGCGCCCAACTACCGGGGTTCCAACAGCGAGGGACTCTAGCTGTGTGATGCCACCGGGTTCAAAACGTGAGGGCATAAGAAATAGTGTGCTCGCAGCTATTATGTCTAGCGCCTGTGAATGAGAGAGGTAATCAAATGCAAGCGCAACCCGACGCGGGTAGAGTTTTTTCAGCAGTAGTGCAGTATCGTGCAGGGCTGTAGCTGAACGATCACCACTGGTGATCGGACCGGCGATGATAATCTGCACACAAGGGTGTCGCTCAAGTATATCCTCAAGTGTGGATCGCGGTGCATGATCGACTGTGCCACTTAGTAGATCAAGCCCCTTCTGCTCAGCTAGGCGGCCGACAAAGCTGATGATCTTGGCTTTAGGATCACTCTCAAGACCTAAGGTTCTCTGTATATCCGAGCGAAGAGTGGCTTTTGCTTTCAGTAAGCCGTCGGCCGTCTGTAGCTCTGAGTGAGTTAAACCGCTACGCGCAGCGAGGTACCTGTCGATATCAGCACGATTGATCCCGTTACTAATTCCGAAAACCGCATCTCTTCGATGCTGCAATACATATTCAAGGCCATCACCACCGTTTTGCGATATAAGCGATCGGGCATACGGCTGACTGACCGTAATGACTCCACCAGTAGCGTGTTGAGTGGCGGCCATCGTGAGGTTAATTAGGTCACTTCGATGTGGGTCTCGGAATCCAAAAAAGTGCTCGGGTGCGATTCCAAACATCGGCCAGAGATCCTCATTGCCAAAATGTAGTGGTAGGCGCCCGTGATAATCGGCTCCGCCGTTATGAATCATGTGCAGCGCCTTGGTGCGCCGTAGCCACGGAACGCCCTGATACCGTGGATCGAGGGCGAGTAGACTAGGGATGCAAGCCGTCATCCAGTCGTTTGAGATAAGGGCAGATGGTCGGATGTCGAGTACCTCGGTGGCGATTGCTTCAAGGGCAGCACGTGAGAAGAGTATTGCACGACGAAGCTGCTCATCCGCGTACACGGGTTGGTAGAGACGGTCAAATGTCGAGCTGTTGGCGAGCAGTATAAGCCGCATTCGGCCTGAATCCGCGACGTATACCTTAAATGGTATACTTGTGGTTGGACGCTTTTGGTATCCCGTTCCTACGTAGTGAGTGGGTCCCAGCCCAGCTATTACAGTGGTCGCATACCTTGGAGTAACTCTCTCTCCGCCAAGTATCATGCCGTTCTTTAGTATATCCTCTGCTGATCGGTGCTTGTTGCCATTAGCGTAGCGGTAGAGAGGAGCGATAATTGTGACCGGAACTCCGTGTTTTGTGAGTTCGACCGGTAATCCCGTGATGACGTGGGCGAGTCCACCTGCGGCAGCGTGAGGTCCCTCAGGAGTAACGAATACGACCTCGCCTACGCCGTAGGTTTTACTGAGGCTGTCAGCGAGGGACTCAGCGCCCGTTGTGTGCATCGTTTCAATACAGTTTTCGAGCACTTCGCACGTTGCCTGCGAGTGGCTCGTTTCAGATGCAAGCATTGCGCCGAGCGAGAGGTGTGGTGCACACGTATTAAACCATGAGGCAATCTCAATGGCGCTAGCTGGATCGCTTAAAATCCTACGGACCTCTGTAGTGGCTTGCAGTGCGAGTTCACGGCGAGAGTCGTAGCGGTTTTTAATAGCTCCAGGGTCGTCGTGGGAGATGAAGAATTTGTGGTCATCGATCCATGGACGACCTATCCATATTCGTTCGTATGAGCGACCGTACCGGGCATAGAAAGTTAACCCGTAAGAGCCGTGAATCGGCGCGTGAATAGTGGTTGAAAAATTCAGGGTAAGAGGGGTGCTACTGCCGGATGCAGAAGGAGAGATCTCTAGAGCCAGAGGCTCGTCTTGCCAAGGATGAGAGAGATCATCATAGCTGCCCCAGTGAGCGACCAGTGTCACTGCTGCTGGGTGCTGAACCAAAGGAAGGTGTGCTGAGCCGGATACCGTTACACGGTTACCACTCACAGTAGAAGTGACCAGAAGTGTAGAAGCGAGTCCTGAACGGAGAGCTTCAAAATCGCTTACAGCAGCCGTTGTATCAGCCAAGCCGCTGTCTTCAATGATGCTTAGAGGCGGTGTGTCATCAAGGTCCAGAGAGATAGATGGGGCCAGAGTTGCTAGCACCCGTACGGCAGCTCCCGAATATAAAGCAGTAGGTTCTGAAGAGCTGACATCACTTGTTCTTTCGCTGAGAACGAAATCGGCGGGGCTAATCCTAAGCGATAATGGCAGGGGCGAGGGGCACGCAGCGATCACCGCCTCAAGACGCGCTGTAATCATCGGGTCGTCGATTTGTGCTAGCTCACGGGAGATCGTTTGAGAGAGCAGGGTATGGGTTGCTGAGCCCGCTCGGATTGAGACCGGCTTTGGTAGCCGGTGGCGTCCTAGACGGGTAATAGAAAAAGTTGTGGAGTTTGGAGGAAGATCAATAAGAGCAGTAACTTGAGACCCACTCTGTGGTGCCGGCGGAGCTACGCCGCGCTCGCCGCGTAGGCGAGAAACGAGCAGTTTGTAGTCTGCCCTGGGAAGCTGAATATGAAAACGCAGGGTCTCACACCCGTGTGAATCTTGAAACATATCATAGGGATGATGACTAAAGGCTCGGAATCGGTGCTGGGAATATGTAGGCCGGGGTTATATAGCGTTCTCCCCAAAGTTTCCGGAGCTAAAGACCGGCGTTTTGAAAAACGCTACCGATGCGCGGACGGGAATCAAAACGACAACAGATACTAATGTACAGCAAAAGCCTGGACAGTTTTACTGCCACGAACTTTTTAACCAGCACTTTAGAAGCTCGTATCAAAAACCAGGGTAGAAGCTAATTTTTTATGTTTGGGCTTTTCCCGTTCAGCTTTCGCGAGGCCTAGGGAGCGACCTACCACACCATCTGAGGCTGCATCAGGTGTTGAGTGATGTAGTCGTGCACACCGTCCTCAAGGTTAGAGATGGTGTGCGTGTAACCCACTGCACGGAGCTTCTCTATCGGAGCTTCGGTGTAGTACTGGTACTGATTCCGCAGCGACTCGGGCATATCGATGTATTTAATCGACGGCTCACGGCCCATGGCTTTGAAGATCGCTTTTAAGAGGTCATTCCACGAGCGAGCTCGGCCGGAACCAACATTGAGGATCCCGTTAACGTTACGGTTTTCGATCAACCACGACATCACTCGGCAACAGTCCTTAACATAGACAAAATCACGCATCTGCTCGCCGTCCTTGTAGTCCGGGCGGTGTGATTTAAAGAGTGAGAATGAGCCGGTCTCTTTGATCGTATTGAAGGCTTTCCAGGCGATACTCGCCATATCACCTTTGAAGTACTCGTTTGGTCCGTAGACGTTAAAAAACTTTAAAGCTACGACCTTGTTTAAGTACCCCTTCTCGCGGGCCCAGAGATCGACGAGCTGCTTGGAGTCGCCGTAGGGGTTAAGTGGCTTGTAGCGCTCGATGAGTGATTCATCATCCGAGTATCCGTGCGCACCATCACCGTAGGTAGCAGCGCTGCTGGCGTACAGTAGGCGGATATCCTTGGTGACGCAGTATTCGATGATGCTCTTGGTATAATCGATATTCGTCTCGCGCAGGTAATCGAGGTTTCGCTCAGTCGTGCTTGAGCACGCGCCCAGATGGATAATAGCTGTGATTCCGGGCGGGAGCGTATCGGAGCGCAAGCGGGTGATGAACTCGTTTTTATCCAAGAATTGCGAGTAACGCTTGTTGCCAAGCAGGGCCTCTCGACGCGGGAGCCCCGCGACATCAACAGCGATGATGTCAGTGATACCGTTAAGGTTAAGTTGAGCGATGTACGCGCTACCGATAAAGCCGGCGGCGCCGGTGACTACTAGCATGGGGGG
>JBKCMS010000179.1:0-20835 GCA_046300175.1 Pseudomonadota bacterium
GGGAAACCTCTGTAAAGAGGTTGACTCGGAGGGATCTCGGTCGCCCGGATGGCGACCACAGGCACGCAAGTGCCTGGAGCGACGCGCAATCGCGCGCCGGTTTGCGCGCGATTAAGCTTGGAGCGAGCCGGGGAAACCCCATGGACGGGGGTTTCCCGGCGGTCTCAAAGAGACAGCTTCAGATACGCAACTACTTAAATAAACCCTGCGCGAGTAGGTTTTTAACTAAGCAGGAACTATTGCAGCGAATTACAGAAGTCCGCATATTTCATGAAACTGCGTCGCGAGAGCGCCGGGATTGGTGATTTTTCGGGCCCGTAGGGTGAATTCAAAAACCGATTTTTGGGGCTTCAATCGTATCGCGATACATTCCGGTCCGAAAATCGATTTTTGAACCGAAAAAGCACCGTTATCGGCGATCGTATAGCGTTCTCCAAAAGTCCGTCGCGAAATCCCGAGTTTTGGAGAACGATATCGATTCGCGGATGCGAATCAAAACAACAACCTATAGTGATGTCCAGCAAAAGCCTTGCCAGTTTTACTGGCGCGGACTTTTGCACGTCACTATAGTAGCAGGCTTCATGAAATTTCCGGGCTAGGCGCGACTAGAACCGGTCTCAAAAATATCTTTAGTGTCAACTGCACCCGATGAAGACCTGAGCGCACACACTGTGCCAACGGCTACTATAAGAGTATGCAGTAGCGAGAACCAAAGCCCCTCGTAGTTACCGGTGGATGCCGCTGTGCGATAGAGCTGATACGCTACTAGAGCTGTTACTAGCCCAGAGAAAATAACAGCACGTCTCCACGTCACTAATGAACTCATCAGCACCTCATCGCGGCTATCTGCATTTATGGCTCTTCTATCTGTAGTTGCCATGCCTGTAAGAGTTATTGAAATATCCGAAGAATAAAAAAGGGCCCTCGATCGGGCCCTGTTCGACTAGCGCAGCAAGCTTAGCCGTTCTTGAATGGCATCCGGGTCGCCCTCATAGTGCCTCAAACTCTCCTGGAGAGAGATCGGATCGAGATCGAGATGCAAAGCTACCCAGGCGAAGCTAAATGGGCGCTTTGGAGTCAGTTTGCCGAAGAGCCACTGGCGTGCACTGCGCACTACGTGGCGCTCACAGTGAGCGGTACCAAATGCATCACAGATGGCTCTGGCTAATACTGCTGCCAGGAGGTTTCTTTCAGGCTTTACTGGGGAGGATGCTTCTACTTCATCTTCGGGCAAGAATTTATTCGCAGAATTGCTCATAGCTCCTGTATAACTCCTGTTATTTCTAGCTGTTAAGGATTATTCTCTCGAGCGAATGCTCTAGGCTTGTGGGTCCCCGTTTTTCAGTGGGTTCTCGTATTTCACATTCTTAAGTTTCTTCAGCTACAGCCGTTTTATGGACCGCTGCTGCCAAACACCCCACCCTGCTCCCCTACTAGCGACCCTCCCCTAAGAGGCTACCGGTAATGGTAACTGGCTGTGTTTGCTTACAGAACTGGCTCTGGAATGTACACTGGTTGGTTTAAGACGTCAACAGTTCTTTTAAGTTACTTTAAGTTATTACGCCGTTCTAATGGTTCGCATGGGCATCCTCCAAGGTTTGACAATTAGCACAGTGGTAGGTACCATCCAGGGCCTCTCAATTTGACGTAATGGAGTGTTCATGAATTCTGGCGCAGTAGGAAAAAAGAAGCTTTTTATCAGCAACCTCGACTTTGAAGTTACAAGCGAGCAGCTCCGCACACTCTTTGATGAAGTAGGCCCGACTATCAGTGTTGTCGTTGCATCAGACCGTGAAACAAAGCGCTCAAAAGGCTTCGCCTTCGTAGAGATGGAGCGCGAGGAGGATGCCAAGAAGGCGATTGAGTCCTTGAACAACCGCAGCCTCAATGGACGCCCAATGAAGGTGTGTGAAGACCGCGGCAAGAACGCTGGCCCGAGCACCGGCACTTCAGAGGGTCAGGAGGGTGCTCGCCGTTTTGAGCCACTACCATCGATCCAGAGAACACAGCTCTTCAAGCGTCGCAAAAAGCTAGACCCCTTCACTGAGGACCCAACCAAGTCGATTGACTACAAAGACGTGGCGATGCTCTCAAAGTTCGTGAGTGAGCGTGGTCGTATACTTTCACGCCGCTTAACTGGCCTCACAGCTTACAATCAACGCAAGGTATCCAAGGCTATCAAGCGTGCGCAGAGCCTTGGACTGATGGCCTACACCTCGATCCAGAGCAACAAGTAAGAGCGCTGCGCTAATGCTCTAACGAAATGCCGATAAACGCTGAGCGAGTGATTTTTTCACAAATCACTCGCAATAGCACTGAGAGCGCAATCTTGGCTTGACCAAGTTGGGCCGTAGAAGACAAAAAGGCTCTGGCTGCAGGGCGGTCTTGTCTAGTTGCTGATAAACGCCCAGTTACCGATACAAGCAGACCCAGTGACTGCTGAGTAGGTGTTTAATCAAGCAGGAACGCAAAGCACTAGCCCGGATATTTCATGAAACTGCGTCGCGAGAGCGCCGGGAATGGTGATTTTTCGGGCCCGTAGAGCGAATTCAAAAATCGATTTTTGAACCGAAAATGCTCCGTTATCGTCGCTCGCAGTAGCAGGCTTCATGAAATATGCGAGCTAGAGCAAGATCTACGGCTGGCTTGCGCTCGCCCAGCGACTCCCATTCATTTTTTTCAAAAATGAATGAGGCAGAGTTATTCATAAGAGTAGCTCTATCTTCTAACTCCTCTCAGGTCTACCCCGACAAGCTGAGACTCAAATAGTCTGCGATCCACTGGTCGTAGCTTTTTTTCGTGGTGCCTCTCGATTATCGGGTAGTGAGTTATTTTACCCAGCCGCTCAACTAGTATGTCCCCTACTGCATCGTTACACTCCCAATCGTGTACCTGTGGCTCAGGAAGTCGCAGAGGGCGCGAGTAACTACGCAGAGATTTTTCTCCTCGCATATTGAAATAGAATTCAAAGTACGACAGAACCAACTCCCGCACAGTGCCGAATATCGGTTCCCGAAGACGCAGACCCGGGAAGTTAGATTTGGCAACTGCTCCCCACCGCCCACGGTACTGATAGGCGCACAACATGTGATCATCATCGCGCACAGCACAAAGGTCAACCAGAAACGGCCTTAATCCTGCTCGACGCAAAGCAGCCGCAGCGAGAAGAGAGCCATCAAAGCAGTGCGCTCGACCATCTCTAAGCACAGCTCGTGCACTGAGATGCCCATCCTCGCAGCGATACGGCAGCTTATCGAGGTAATCCTGCACTCGTGCTGGGGAATTAAGTCCTGCCAGGGTCCTTAATTCTCTTCGGGTCCACTGCTGATATGACGATGCCATGCGCTACTCCATAAAGACGTACCACCCATTGAACGATCAAGGTGGCCAATAGCTAAATAATGATTATATTATTCTAAAAGTGCCCTATAAACCGGGCACTTAAATACAACAAAAAACACTAAGGGCGCGGATAATCCAGTTCATGTACCAGCAGCCTAGCCCGGAAATTTCATGAAGCCTGCTACTGCGAGCGACGATAACGGCGCTCTCGCGACGCAGTTTCATGAAATATCCGGGCTAGTAAACTGCCTTCGTATAAAGGAAGCACAGAGAAAGGTTATCTCGCCAGCCCGAATCACTAATTTTAGGAACAGTACCACATGAGAAACTCTCTAACAGCACAAGAAGAGCGCGTACTTGCTGCGGCACAGATGGACTGGCGACAAGACGTACCAACTCTGGCCCGAGCTACCGGCCTTAAAGCTCACGCCGTAACATACGCTCTTAAACGTATAGACGAGAAACGAGTGGCTCGACCATTCGTAATGTACAATATTCATCGTGTGGGTCTGACTGACTACTGCGTATTTTTTAATGTCCAGGGTAGCAGCAAAAAAATTCGCGATACAGTTCTGCGCTATGCGATCGAATCAACCCAAACCACTTATGTTGCTGAGCTAACCGGCAAATATCAATATACAGTGTCGATCATGGCTTATTCCATTTTTGAAGTGGAAGCCTTTTTTGATGGACTAGCGAAACGTCTCGACCGTCCATCACTCGACCTAAGCTTTGGTATACGCGCGCAGTGGTCGATTTTACCGGTGAAGTATTTAGGAAACCTGCGAGTTAAGGCTAGTGCGCTGACTCGAACGGATGCAGGCGAGCGCATGGAGGTTTCTCAAGAGGATCAACGAATGTTAGCGAGATTTAGCCGCGATCCGAAAGTATCGGTGACGCGTCTTGCTGGTCAGCTAGGAGTTGCCCCAACAACTCTAAGGTATCGAATTGAAAACCTTGAACGAAAAGGGGTTATTCTCGGATATCCGCTCGCCGTAGATGGCGCTGCTCTTGGTCGCTACCCATTCCGCGTTCTCATCGTTGCACGGGGTATCGACGCGTCTTTTCGCAAAGCTCTATTTAGTTTTGCTTGCTCTCATCCACTCTGTACTATGTTTGTGCGCTGCCTCGGTGCCTGGGACTTTGAACTTAATTATGACCTTGAAAACCTCGCACAAGGAGGAGAGATGGTACAGGAGCTATACGATTCCTTTGCTAATCATATTCAATCGACAACCACCGTCACCGAGCTGGGAGTGTGGAAGTTTCATGAGTGGCCTCTGCGCTCCGAGATAGCAAATGGGGCCAAGTAGCCCGCATCCTATCGCCAACCTCTGCTGCCATCCGGGCTACTCAGACTCCAGCGGTTCAACCTCCAGACGGAGGCTTCCCGGGGGTCTTAGCTCGTTAAAAGACATATTCATCCAGAAAACGATTCCTCATTATCCCGTTAGGATCGAAATTTCGAACTAGCTCCTGGAAATCCTTTAGACGTGGATATCGAGAACGAACCAGAGATTGATCCATGGTAAAAACCTTTGCCCAGTGGGGAATAGGACTAAGATCAGCCAGCTCAGCCTCGATTTTAGGCAATAGGCGCCCAACTGCGCGTGCATCTGGCCTCCATGTGAAGTGGATACCCACTTTAGGACTTCCATAGCTTGGACTAAGCCAGAGATCGTCAGCGGCAACTGTGCGGATCTCACTTATTTGCAGAACTGGCTCGATCTCTTTTCCCATGGTAAACAGCCGGCGCATCGCTTCAACTGCTTTATCTCGATCGAAGAAGTACTCGGTCTGAATCTCATTACCTGAACTCGGGGTGTGCGAAGGCTTAAAGTGAACTAGGCGCTCGTGCCACGGACCTGGGACTCCCAACTGCTCAGTACATGGTTCAGCAGATAGTTGCTTAATAGGATGTAGCTTAGTTTCAGCGGGTTTGGCACCATAGAAATCCGTCGCTAGCCACCCACAGTTATTCCGCGCAGCAAGCTCTTTCAGCCATACCTGATCTATAATTCGGTCCTGCCACTTAGTGAAAAAACTGATGCTGTAAGCTGTCTGCGTTACCGCGTCCAGATCGCGTTCAATAACCTCAAATCTCATATTCTCATACACACGCTGGGATACCTCAAATGCTGGTACTATCGCTAAACTTAGTCGCGTAACAACACCCAAGGCACCTAAGTGAACGACCATGCCGTTGAACATTTCGCCACTCTCTGCCCGCGAGACCGTGTGAATAGAGCCATCAGCAGATAAAATCTGCATTCCTTTCACCGCCGTGGCCAGATTTCCGTTGGTATCGCCCGAGCCGTGCGTGGCGGTGGCACATGCCCCGGCAACCGATATGTGCGGCAGAGAGGCCAGGTTATGGAGAGCGTATCCGTGGCCCCATAGAAATTCCCCAAGCTCGTCGTAGCGCACAGCACCCGATACGTGCACTGTATTGGTTTCGCGGTCTATCTCCAAATGATTCCCTATTGAGTGCAGTGAGAGATGCACCCCATAGGTATCCGCGATCTTACTGAACGAATGTCCGCTACCGAGAACCTTAATCTCTCCACTACTGCCCACGATACCAGCTAGTTCAGAACTTGTTGTTGGCTCGAACCTCGATGATGCGTTAAAAGTGACCGTTTTAGACCAGTTTTGCATATTACCCCCATCTTATGCGGAATTTCGCTAAGAGCGTGTACCAAGATGATAAGCCTAAGTGGATCAGATTAGGAAACTACTCTTGGAATAAGCGAAAACTGAGGTGCATTTTAGCGCATATTGCGACGACCTACCGGATTCGTGCTGCAATTGACTGTCCCATCTCAGACGTGCTGACAATATGCTTGCCACCAGACGCTGCAATATCGCGTGTACGATAGCCATCAGTGATTGTCAGTGCCACCGCACGCTCGATGGAATCAGCTTCAGCATGCCAGCCAAACGAGAACCTTAGCATCATGGCAGCGGATACGATCTGGGCGATAGGATTAGCTATATCTTTGCCGGCAATGTCAGGAGCCGAACCGCCTGATGGCTCATAGAGTCCAAAGCCACTGGTGTTAAAGCTCGCTGAGGGACTTAACCCTAGCGAGCCCGGTAGTGCAGCCGCTAGATCAGAAAGGATGTCTCCAAAAAGATTGGGTGCCACGATCACGTCAAACTGCCCAGGACTCTTGACCAACTGAAGCGCGCAGTTATCAACAAGAATATCCTCCAGTATAACGTCCTCATAATCACGATGTACTTCGTGCACTATCTCTCGCCAAAGCTTAGACATGTGCAGGACATTAGCTTTATCAACAGAGTGAACTATGCGACGACGATTCCGCGCTGCATCAAAAGCCGCGCGCGCCACAAAAGCTATCTGGCTCTCGGCATACTGACCTGTGTCGCGTGCGCATCTCTCCCCATCATCCGAGAAGAAAGCGTGCTCTCCAAAGTACACATCGCCCTGAAGTTCGCGGAGGATCAGCAAATCAACTCCACTGGCGATTATATCAGATCGCAGAGGGGAATTAGAAGTAAGCTCAGGATAGACACGCGTCGGTCGCATGTTTGCGGCTAAACCAAAAGCTTTTCGAACAGCCAAGATAGAATTTGTTTCGCATCCTTTCCATTGAGGTAAGTGCGCCTCAGAAACAGGCCCTCCGACAGAGCCAAACAGAATCGCATCAGAAGCAGCGCACACCTGGCGAGTTGTTTCTGGAAAATGATTGTCGTGCCGCAAAAATGCAGCGCCGCCGATGAGTGCCGGAATAAAATCAATCCGCCGAGAGAAGCGCTGACATACAACGTCGAGCACCACTAGCGCTTGCTGCATCACCTCCGGACCTATACCATCCCCGGCAAGCACCGCTACTTTTTTAGAGTCTTCTATAGTCATGGCCTTGTTCACGCTCACGATTATCGATTAGGTGTAAGGGTCGAGTAAAACCAATTTTCTTTTAGCTCATTTTTCTTGGATGAGATGACATCGAGATGTGAGCGCAAAAAATCCAGATCATCTAGACCATTAAGTAAGCAGTGCTTACGAAACGGATCGTATGCGAAGCTCCAGGTGCGCCCATCTACTGCCGACACCTTCTGCTGCGCTAAATCCACTGACAGAATTAAATCCTTCTCGGCAGCCTCAGCTAGCATGTCATGCACCTGTGCCTCCGGTAGTGTAATTAAAAGCAGGCCATTCTTAGCGCTATTTCCGGCGAATATATCGGCAAACGAAGGTGCAATTACTACACGAACTCCTGCTCCGAGCAGAGCCCAAACAGCATGCTCTCGCGAAGACCCGCAGCCAAAATTAGTATCAGAGATCAGAATTTCGGCTGTGCTAAACCTCGGCTGGTTTTGATAAAAATCAGGGCGCGATGTTCTCAGGCGCACAAAAAGATGTGGACCGAATCCATCGCGAGATATACTCGTCAGGTACTGTGCAGGGATTATCATATCGGTATCGACATCCTTAATCGCTACCGGTGCTGCAATCGAAGTGACACCTGTAAATGGTTGCATACTCCTCCTCTTATATCCCGTCGCTAAACGTCAGTGTACGTTGTAATTACACCGGCTATTGCGGAAGCTGCCACCGTTGCTGGCGAGGCGAGGTGGGTAATACTCCCCTCTCCCTGGCGACCGATGAAATTTCTATTTGATGTGCTGATACAACGCTTTCCAGCCGGAACTTTATCGTCATTCATACCCAGGCACATAGAACATCCTGGCATACGAAAATCAGCCCCGGCAGCCCTAAAAAGATCGACCAGACCCTCCTGGTGAGCCTGCGCCATAACACTTTCAGAACCCGGAACAATATAAAGAGTTACATCATCATGCACCTTTTTACCCCTAAGAACTTCGGCTGCTACTCGTAAATCCTCGATACGTCCGTTTGTGCATGAACCGACAAAGGCCCAATCGACCTTTACTCCGCTAATACTCTGGCCCTCCGAAAGTCTTGTGTAGGCCATCGCCTGAGCCGCCACCGTGCGATGTGACTCTGGGAGTTCATTTATTCGCGGCACCGTGCCTGACACTGGAATCGCCTGCTCTGGGTTGGTGCCCCAGGTAACCATCGGCGAAAGCGTCGATACATCTATGCGGATCTCTCGGTCGTATCGCGCTCCCTCATCGCTTGACAGGGATCTCCAATACGACTCAGCTCGCTCCCAGTCGTTATCTTTAGGAGCATAGCGACGACCCTTCAGAAATTTTATTGTTGTATCATCGGGGGAAACCAAACCTGCTCGTGCACCACATTCGATGCTCATATTGCACACTGTCATGCGCTCTTCCATCGACATCGCCCGAACCGCTTGACCGGTATATTCAATCACATGTCCATTAGCTCCACCGATACCGATCTCAGCTATTAGCTTGAGCACCGCATCCTTCGCGTAGACTCCTGCGGCAAAAGTGCCAGCAAACTCGACACGCATGGTCTTTGGTCTCCGCTGAAGAATCGAGCCCGTTGCTAAAACATGCCCCACCTCACTGGTGCCCACTCCAAAGGCCAGCGCCCCAAAAGCTCCATGAGTTGATGTATGCGAATCTCCGCATACTATCGTCATACCTGGTTGGGTTAGCCCGAGTTCGGGACCAATTACGTGAACTATACCCTGGTAACCTGAACCGAAATCAAAAAGTATCAGACCGTGCTCAGCACAAACCGAACGCAGCGCCTCAACCTGCGTACGCGCTGCGTCATCATAAATCTCCAGGCGGTTTTTACGTGTGGGGATACTGTGGTCTAGCGTCGCGACGAGCCGGCTTGGGTCAAGAAGGGGGATATTACGCCCTTTTAGGAGGTCGAATGCCTGAATTGATGTCACTTCATGAAGCAGCATGAAGTCGATCGTCAATATATCAGGAGCTCCCGAGGCTTTAGCCGAAACTACATGTGACTCCCATATTTTGTCGATAATAGTCTTCGCCATACTTCCTCTGTGAAAATCTACGCTGTTTCTTGCACTACACGTGCCAGTCGCTCTTCATAGCTTTTTTCTGCAGACTCCATTTCAGCCTGTGCGGCCTCCCATTGGCTGACCTTCTCTTCTACCTGGCGCTTTAACTTCGCTAGCTCCTGCGAAATGCGCTGAATAGCTGGAGCATCGCCATTTTCAGATGCTTGTGTCAGCGATTGCTGTGATGCTGCGATTGTTTGCTCAAGCTGAGCTATGTTTTTTTCCAGGGTCGCTACTCGCTCCCTTAGCGGTGTTACTACTCTTGAACGCTCTTGCAGAAGCTCTGCCTTCTCGCGCTTTGGATCTCCCGCTGAAGTGTTTTTCGCCTTTTTCTTCTTACCTTTACTAGGTTGCGCGCCTTCCTCGCCCTCCCAGCCAATAGAATCTAGAAATTCATCGTAGGTTCCTTCGAATAGAAAAGGCGCATCACCTTGAAACACAATTAATCTAGTCGCTACCCTGCGGAGTATCTCCTCGCTGTGGGTAACAAGAACAACAGCACCATCAAAATCCTCAAGGGCTTCTGTGAGTGCCATGACCGATTCAACATCAAGGTGATTAGTCGGCTCATCGAGCAAGAGCACGTTAGTCGGCGTCGCCAAAATCTTACCCAGAAGGACACGAGAGCGCTCTCCTCCTGATAATACAGAGATTTTTTTGAGGGCGTCATCGCCCTCAAACATCATACAGCCACAGATTGCACGAACTGCCGTACGACTGAGCTTCTGGTTGGTGTTATAAATCTCGGTTTCTATCGTATTGGTCAGATTAAGGCGATTCGTATTAGTTTGCGCAAAAAACGAGCTCACAGTGTTAGGACTTACTAAAATTTCGCCTTGTGACGGCGAAAGCTCGCCTGCCAACAACTTTAGGAGCGTTGACTTACCGCGACCATTTTTACCTATGACTGCGATTCGATCGTCTTTTTTAAGGGCAAATGAGAGTCCCTCGATCAAGGGCCGCTCCATGGACTCGAACCCAAATGAGATATCCTTGACTTCGAGCGGATACTTTCCCGGAAATGGCAGATGCACAAAGGAGAAATCCAGAGTCGGGTCACTTGAAAGCTCCTCTAGCTTCTCCATTCTTGCAAGAGCCTTTACGCGCGATTGCACGAGTGTTGCCTTACTTGCCTGAGCTTTGAATCGAGTGATGAAAGCCTCCATGCGTTTGATCTCTTTTTCCCGATTCTCGCGAGTTCGCTCGTGAAGTTCCTCATCCGCAGATATTCTCTCAAAGAGCTTCTGAGAGTTGCCCTCTATTTTGCGAAATCCCCCCCGATAAACCAGAGCGCTGTGTGTGCTCACCTGGTCGCAGAAGTAACGGTCATGGGAGATCACGATCATCTCCCCAGGCCATGACTGGAGGAACCCCTCAAGCCACCTTAGCGAAACGATGTCCAGGTAGTTAGTAGGCTCATCAAGTAGGAGCATGTTTGGCTCAGATAGGATCAGCTTGGCCAAGTTAATGCGTATCTGGAAACCGCCTGAGAGTGCAGTTGGTGACAGCTCAAGTTCAGGCTCAGAGAATCCCAGACCTGCGAGCACTATCTCAGCCTTATATTGCTCGGCTACAGGGTCTCCTATCAGGGCTGAGCATGCTTCTTCCAGCACCGTAGTTTTCGAGAAGGATAGATGCTGCTTTAGATAACCTATCTTGTAGCCTCGCGGGGTTGAGATGTCGCCGTCATCAGGGGTTTCCTCTCCAGCGATGATTTTCAATAGGGTTGATTTACCTGAGCCATTACGACCAAACAACGCAACGCGCTCGCCAGGGGAGATTGTTAACGAGGCCTTTGAAAAGAGTACTCGCTCACCAAAATGTTTTTCGATTGAACTTACTTGTAACATGTGCAGAAACTACCTACCTAACTACTACCCCTAAAGAGCAGGTGCTGATTGAAAAATCAGGCTAAAGCCGCTTCAAAGATACGCTAAATTTCCCTGCGCTTCAATCGCGGCTGGTTCTCACAGCCCTCATATTCCCGTCATTTTTCGCAGAGTATCGATAGTATCGGCATCCTTAGCCGGTTTATCCCGGCGCCACCTTAAAATCCGAGGAAATCTAACGGCTACTCCTGACCGGTGGCGCTTAGAGGGCCAGATAGCCTCAAAGCCGATCTCAAACACAAGCTCTGGTAGGACAGTCCGTACGGGACCGAAACGCTCCTTGGTGTTATGCTTGATGAAGGCATCAACCTGGGATATCTCCTGATCGGTAAGACCTGAATACGCCTTTGCAAAGGTCACCAGATTATCTCCATCCCAGACGCCAAAGGTGTAGTCCGTAAACATATCAGCACGACGGCCATGCCCTTTTTGCGCGTATAACAGCACCGCGTCCACCGACAGAGGGTCGACTTTCCATTTCCACCAGGCGCCACGTGCAGTACGACCGATCCCATATTGGGAATCTAGCTTTTTTAGCATCACCCCTTCTGCATGATATTTGCGTGCATCTTGCTGCATCAGGCGCAGTTGCTCCCATGAGTTAGCGCGTAGCGGCTCTGATATTTCAAAGATTGCCGCTTTGTTTCTCAGTGTGGAGCACACCGTTTCGAGAAGATTGCGACGATTTGCGAGCTTTTCATTTCTTAGATCGCGTCCATAGTATTGCAAAAGATCGTAGGCTATAAATCTTACCGGACAGCTCTTTTGGGTGGCAGCAGTGACTTTTTTACGGTTCAGTCGCTTTTGTAGTTCAGAGAAGCTTGCAGGATATCCGCCGGCGCTCCAGGCCACGATCTCCCCGTCTAGCACACAGCTATCTGGAATCGATAAAGCTTCTTGGTAAATCTCGGGAAAGGTTTCTGATACAAGCTCTTCGCCGCGAGACCATATTGCTAAACGACCGTCCCGCTTCACTATCTGCGCGCGAATACCGTCCCACTTCCATTCACACTGCCAGTCCGCAATAGGCGAATCAACTAGTGTAGCGGGCTCCAGAGGATATGCAAGAAAAAACGGGAATGGAGCGATCGATTGTGATGCCGAAGCAGACGATAGTAATCGACTACGATTTAGATCCTCAGGCTTTTGGTTTCCCGCTAATCTCTGCCACACTTCAGATTCCGGCAGGCCACACGCAGCAGATAGCGCTTTTGCTACTATTCCTTTAGCTACCCCGATTCGTAGTGCACCGGTGAGTATCTTGGTAAATACGAGTGCCTCAGACTGGGACATTGTTTTCCAGAGATACGAGACGTGCGCCTTACGCTCTGAGGATGTAGCTACCTTGATCATAGCGATCTGTTCTATTAAATCTCCCAGCGCGCGTTGAGAGCTAGTGACCCCCTGAGCATTCGGTCTACCTGTAACCAGCAGGGACACCGCTTCTGCTAAATCTCCAGTTACTGAATATGATTCCTCAACCAGCCACAGCGGTATATCACATATCTCTGCTGCCCATTGGCGTAAATCACGCGATGTTACTCCTCCCCGAAAGGTTCCACCCTGTAGCAGGTAGACCGCCCATCCAAATTCGTCATCAGGGACATCTCGCAGGTAGTTAGAGATTAGCTCGACCTTCTCCTGTAAGCGCGATGTGCCACGGACGGCAAAGTAGAGTTCGGTGAAGGTGTGGACTGCGGTGCTCATACAGTTTGTGTGATAATCGCGAAAGTTGACCTTAGTTGCAATGAATAAAGCCAAACGCAGCCTCATTCATTTTCGGGGCCCTACGGATCTGGAATAAGCGTGTACGTTCAGGTGATTTACTGATTAAAACAGCGCATTGAGACCCTTTGCTGCCTTTGGTTGCTCACTAATTACGTCGATGACCCTTCATTTTTTTTCAAAAATGAATCAGGCTACGTGCATAATCAACCTATAGCAGGAGGACTAGATGCAAGGAGCCCAAGATCTTGAGGGTCTCTTCGAGGAGGCTACGAGAAAGTACGTGTTGTGGCGTGAAACGTCGATAGCGCACCGTGTTGCGGTGCTGCAAAACGCCCTTAATACATTTTCTGAGCGTTGCGATGAGCTTGCTGTGGCGATCTCACAGGAGATAGGTAAACCTCTATCCCTAGCCAAGCTAGAAATAGACAGATCGGTCGATGAATGGCGATATATGCTTGAGAACGCTGAGGTGGCCCTTGAAGCAGAGCGCAGCGGTACCGTCGAGATTCAGTTTGCCCCTCTTGGAGTCGTGGCCGTAATCTCTCCATGGAACTTTCCGATCCTATTACCCCTAAGAAGCATTGTGCCTGCGCTGCTTGCAGGGAATGTGGTGATGTTCAAACCATCAGAGCTAAGCCCAAAGACCGGAACGCTGGTAGCTGAGGTAGTAGGCAGTGTTGCTCCGCTGATTCTAGTGCTTGGAGGAAAGGAAGTCGGCGCTCAGGTAGTAGAGCTACCGGTCGCTGCAATATCGTTTACTGGCTCAACCGCTGTGGGCAAGGCGATTGCTGGCCAGGCAGCTAAATCGATGAAGCGCGTTCTCCTTGAGTTAGGCGGACTTGATGCAGCGATAGTCCTTCCAGATGCCGACATCCCGTGTGCAGCTCGCGAGATCGTGCGTGCTAATGTGCTGAACTCCGGCCAGGTATGCAATGCGGCCAAACGGGTGTTGGTTCATGAGTCTAAGTACAGTGCTTTTGTAAAAGAGGCATGCGAGGCTTCCAAAGCGTTTGTTTATGGAGACCCTATGGCGCCAAACACTCAAGTGGGGCCGCTCGTCTCAGAGCAGCAATTCAAGAGAGTTAAGGAGTTTCTAGACGACGCTCTCTCCAAAGGTGCCCACGCCTTTGCTCCGCCCGCTCCTGAGCACGGACT
Organism: Pseudomonadota bacterium; assembly: GCA_046300175.1. GTDB lineage: Bacteria > Bdellovibrionota_C > UBA2361 > UBA2361 > OMII01 > OMII01. The sequence goes on from JBKCMS010000179.1 coordinate 14,072, forward strand.
ATTTTTTCCTCAAACTATACTGACCGATGTCCCCAGAGAGGCAAAGCTTTTGCATGAAGAACCGTTCGGCCCATTGCTACCTGTAATGCCTTTTAACTCTGAGGATCAGGCTATAGAGATGGCCAACGATACACGCTTTGGTTTGACTGCTTCAGTGTGGACCGCGGACCCGCAAAGCTTCCGGAGAATAGCTTCTAGACTCGATGTAGGCACAGTGCGCCACAATAGTCACTCTGCTACGCCTTGTGGAATCCCTTATGGAGGATGTAAAGAGAGTGGCATCGGCCGAATGAAATCAAAAGAGGCTCTTAGGGAGTTTACTAATCTTAAAGCGATTGGGTAAGAGACGTCTTGAGACCTACCCCGACGGTTGGCACCGCTAACTGGGTCGCTCGCTGTCGCTGTGCTGCCACCAGCTCTAGCCCGGAAATTTCATGAAGCCTGCTACTACGATCGCCGATAACGGTGCTTTTTCGGTTCAAAAATCGATTTTCGGACCGGAATGTATCACGATACGATTCCGACCCAAAAATCGATTTTTGAATTCGCCCTACGGACCCGAAAAATCACCATTCTCGGCGCTCTCGCGACGCAGTTTCATGAAATACCCGGGCTAGATCGCTGTTTTCAACGGGCTCTGAACCAGCAACTAGCCACTCTCCTCCAATTTGGTCCAGAAGGTAAACCTGCCCTTGAGCTGGGTAGAATAATTTAATGCGGTGAGGTTGTAAAAACTCGCGCTCTGCACTAATTGCTTCAGGGGTGCCGTGCTGGGTGACAAGTTGCTTGATGGTAGCGCTTGATATCCAATTGAGCCTGAAAAAAGCTGTTGATACCGCTTTCTCATCTTTCGGCACAACTAACTGCGGACCCTTGCCACAAAGGCGATCGAACTCCACTGAGCTTGGCTGAACGTGAACTGAGCAGCCACTTATGCAGAGTACCATAGCGCAAAAAACGCCCAATCTGCCTATCAAACGCATAGCCAACCTTATTGTAAAAATCAAAATCCTGCTGTTTCAACCAAGAGGCATCTCCAGTTTTGATGCCCTTAAGAAACTATCGGTTCTTGCGCCGATGAACTTAATTCATTTGTAACCACTGAGTAAATGCAGCGACTGTAGCATTAGCCCCTATCAACGGGCGGCTTTGCGGAGCAAAGGGGGGTGGGAACACCAGCCCCTATTAAGGGGCGGCTTTGCGGAGCAAAGCGGGGTGGGAATGTTGACTATAGTGACGTGCAAAAGTCCGTGCCAGTAAAACTGGCAAGGCTTTTGCTGGACATCACTATAGGTATATTCAAACCCAGCCTCATTCATTTTTGAAAAAAATGAATGAGAATTGCTGGGCAAGCGCAATCTTGGCCCATGAAGATCAAGGGAACAGCCAAGTTGCGCTCGCCCTGCTATTGCGAGTGATTTGGTGAGAATCACCAGACCTGGGTTGATTTTCAGAGCCACAAGCCGGCTCTAATAAGCGTTTCGGTTCTTGAATCCGTTTATCACCGTCATGCACACGATCTTTAGGTCAAGCAGCAAAGACCAGTTCTCGATGTAATACAGATCGTACTCTATCCGTTTATCAATCGACGTGTCCCCACGCCAGCCATGCACCTGAGCCCAACCGGTTATGCCAGCCGGAACCTTGTGGCGCAGCATGTAGCGTGGAATATGTTGCCGGAATTCCTTGATAAACACCGGACGCTCTGGACGCGGACCGACTATCGACATATCACCCCGGAGTACATTAAAAAGCTGCGGTAACTCATCAAGGCTGGTCGACCTCAGCAAGCGCCCAAGGGGCGTAACTCGATCATCGCCTGGAGTAGTCCAACCGGGACCACTCTTCTCGGCATCAGTATACATCGTCCTAAATTTAACTATGTGAAAACGACTGCCGTCGAAACTTACTCGCTCCTGCTTGAAGAATACCGCGCCTCGCGATGTTAATTTAACTAGTATCGCTATAATCAACATCAATGGTGAAAATATAATTAGCGCCAATGAGGCGATGATAAGGTCAAGCGCACGCTTGGAAACAAGATTTATTCCATCGAGTGGACAGCCTTGCAGGCTAATTACCGGCAATCCCTCGAACTCCTCGATCGCCCCACCGATACTGGCGAATTGATAGAGATCCGGGATAATTTTTATATCAAGCATTGAATCTTTGAGCTGCTCCATAATCTCCGGCAACACCTGCTGATCCTCTAGCGGCAAGGCTACGACGATCTGGTCGATATCAGCGCGATTAAGAAACTGGCCCATATCGTTGTAGCTACCAACCACCGGAATTCCACCGGGGCCCCGCTTTTCACTACCATCACGGGAAAGACACCCTACCAGCTGAATACCAAGCTCCTGATGCAAGCGCACTCTACTCACCATGTCAGACGCCACCTGACCGGAGCCTACTAGCAACATGTAGCGCAGGTTGTACCCCTTCCGGCGCAATTCCCTCAGAAAAAATCGTAGAGCTGAGCGCTCGAACACGGTGAGTAGTGTCGCTAGAACCCAGAAATACAAGAACACCAATCGTGAGAACTGACTACTCTTCTCTCTAAAGAGATATGTCATAGATATGAGCAAAAGGATCGAGAGAGCATTGGCATTCACCAACACCCACAATTCTCGCGTTCTGCGAACTCCTCGCATCGGTCTATAAAGTCCCATGCGACGAAAGACAAAAGCCCAGATAAGCCAGATGAAAAGCAGCATTGAAAGGTACTGAGCGAACTCCGGGACTCCTTTGTCAATCGGCACCCATCCAGATTGAAAGCGAACCCAATAGGCGATCAGCCATGCAGCCGACACAACCAGAAGGTCAGCTACCACAAAAAGATACTCAAAGAGCTGTCGTTTCTGCTTTAACATTGCCGTTAATGCCCTACCATCAGGCCCCTTCACCAACAGCCGCGGCGGCTTCATCTTCTTTAACTTGAAGTCCAGCACCCGTGGGGAGAACGCCTGGAGCTATTTTCACCTGTTCTGCAAAACGGCGCCAGGTTCGAAAAAAAACCGCAGTTTCGAACCGCTGAGCGTTCGCTTGGAGGTGCTGAGCCTTAAACCTATCTTCAATCGTCGTAAAGTAACGGATTGCTTGAGCGATAGCCTCGGCTGAACCCACTGCACTCTTGGGTATAAAGACTCCACTGAGTCGATCCGGAAGAGCTTCATTAGGAGTGCCTACCGGAATTCCCTCAACGGTCTCTGAAACCCCACCAGCCTGAACAGCTATGACGGGGCGCCCTGCAGCTAAGCACTCCACTGGGACGATACCGAAATCCTCCACGCCAGGGAACAACAAAGCACGACACCGACGATAGCACTCCCAGAGGAAGGCTTCGCTCACATGTCCAAAGAAACGAACCGTATCACCGGCTCTGCTCCTTAGCGCTTCCAGCTCAGGCCCCTTGCCGACGACCCAAAGTGGCAACCGTAGAGAATTACAAGCATCGATCGCCACATCGATCCTTTTATAGGGCACCAGCGCCCCCGCGCAGAGAAAAAATGGCTCCCGTTGATTGTCGAGGGTCGCTTGCTCCTCCTTAGTGAGTCCTCGATTAGCCTGATTTGCTGAACGTACAGGGGGTGGAATAACAACTGCGCGACGACCATAAAAGCGACGTATCCTAGCTGCAATAAATGAACTGATGGCAACAAACTCGGTGACTCGCTTTGCTCCACTTTTATCCCATAACCTTAGCGGCCAGATTATCGGCTGCGCTAAATACAGAGCTGCCCCTCGAAAATACACAGGCGCCTGATCCCAGATGTAGCGCATCGGGGTGAAGCAGTAACAGATATGCGGCACTCCGTCGGGCACACGAACGTTTTTGGCCGCTGCATGGCTGAGGGAGATCACTAGATCATATCCTTGTAGATTAATACTTCGTGCGGCTAGGGGAAACAGTGGTAGCAGCGCTCGATAAAGCTTAGCTATTTTTGGAATCTTATTGAGAAATGATGTGCCTTTTACACGCTGGTCAATGCGCTGCGTTGTAGTACCGGGAATGTGTACTAGAGCGAATATATCTGCATCGGGGTAGAGATCAAGAAAGGCCTCTAGGCAACGCTCTCCGCCTCTCATTCCAGTAAGCCAATCGTGTACCAGCGCAACTCTCATGCTAAATCCCTACTCTATTACTGCCTGATACAAGGCTCTCAGCTGCTCCGCTGTGCGAGATAATGAAAAACGCTCTAGGTGGGCTAAATCCACCCGCTTGGATTGCTGAGGCGCACAAGCGGCTGCTAGTAACACTGCTGTTAACGCCTCTACGGTTGTATCCCGTGCTATCAGGTCGTTTTGGGTGACCAGCTCTTTCAGTGCCGCCACCGGCCTACAGATAACACGAGTACCAACACTCTGAGCTTCCAGCGCCGGAAAGCAGAAGCCTTCAGCTAGCGATGGCACTACAAGGGCCTCTGCTCCCTGATATATGTGTCGGAGAATATCACTATCAACTGTGCCGATTACCCTAACTCCTGGGGTGTTTTGCGTAATATTGCTCAGGTTCTTATCGTGGCGAAGCTGCTCGGCACCATAACCAACTATTAGTAGCGATGGGCACTGGCGTTCATTTCCTTGCGCATTGTAAAGCTCTACTAGCTGACGCCAAGCAGAAAGAAGGTCGAGCACTCCTTTATGAGGCTTGCAGTTAGACACGACACTAACAAAATATCTATCCCCAGCTGATAGCGGCAAAATGATCCGTCCGTGCTCCTGGCGTTGCGCGGTAGAACTGGCATGAAAGCGCAAAAACGGTGGGATGGCGTTAGGAATGTGCACTACTTTGTTTGCCTCGACGCCGGTTAAGCTAACTAGTGCCTGTCGCGTATCCTGACTCACCGCTATTACCTTTGATGCACGCCTTACAGCGGAACGAATCAAGCGCTTGGCTATGACCGGGTAGTAAAAAGCTTCTGGATGCTCTATGTGGATCAGGTCGTGAATAGTCACTATTGATGGAATACTGATGCCAAGAGGCAGGGTATAGTGCGGCGAGTGGTACAGGTCGTACGCCGAAAAATCAATCCGACGCGGAAGCAAAATGTACTCGCCTAATGAGTACTGCTTTGATGAGTCGTAAAACCACGATACCTCCGAGCGCCAAGGCACTCGTTCAGCCTGTGTTTGAGATGCAATCACAGTTAGGTTAATCCCGCCGAGATCGAGCAACCCGCGCACGGTGTTTTCAATATACACTCCGATTCCTCCGTCACCCAACTTACGTCCATCAAGGAGAAGTCGAAACGGCTCGGCAACGTGCGATCGAGCGTATGCTAGTTGGCTGCTTTGCGGTTCCACGGAGCAGTCTCATCCCCCTCACGGGCGGTGAATATCCGCCGAACTACATATATTTTCTTGCTCTGAGATTCGTAATAGGTGCGAGCTAAAACTTCAGCGAGCAATCCAAAGACGAGAAACTGCAATCCGATGATAACCATCATCACTCCAAGCGAAAGCATTGGTCGGTTACCTGCGGGCACATGCCCCACGAATCTATCCCAAGTGATAAGGCCCAGGATCGCTGTCCCAAGTAGCGCCGAAGCGACTCCAACTAACCCGAAAAGGTGGATTGGCCGCTTTGAGTACCCGAGAAGAAACTTTACAGTAATCAGGTCTAGAATGACGCGAATAGTTCGCGAGATACCGTATTTTGATTTTCCAAACTTCCTCTCCCGATGATTGACCGGGACCTCTACTATTCGCGCACCAATTTCATTTGCTAGCGCGGGAATAAAGCGGTGCATCTCTCCATAAAGGCGCAGACTACGCGCTATTTCGCCCGTCATGACCTTGAGTGTACACCCGTAGTCATGAAGCCTTACCCCGGTTGCCCAAGAGATAATTCGATTGGCGATCATGCTGGGTAAGCGGCGGCTTATAAACTTATCACGACGCGCCTTACGCCACCCTGCAACCAGGTCATAGCCCTCCTCTAGCTTGGCGACCATGGCGGGAATTTCTGCCGGGTCGTTTTGCAGGTCACCGTCGAGCGCAATCACTATATCGTACTGGGTATGGTCGAAACCTGCTGCCATCGCCGCAGTTTGCCCAAAATTTCTCCTTAGCTGGATCAATTGAAGGTGTGGGTCGTTTCCGCCACACTCAAGAAGCCGTGATACCGTTCGATCCTTGGAACCGTCGTCGACGTAGATGATCTCGTACGGCCGCTGCATGCGCGCCAACACTCCGGTTACCTCGCGAAACCCCTCCGCGACGTTATCTTCTTCATTGTACACTGGAATAACGACAGAAATTCCCTGCATAGGGATACCCCTTTCCGAAAAGCTACTACTGATTCAGCATCCCCTTAGTGAGTTGGTAAGGTGAGCAGGAGCGCTTGAATATCTGCTTCAAGGACCCGACAGACGATACCACACTCTAGAATCTAAACCCAGGTTGCCAGGTGTAAAGTTAAATGGAACCGCTAAAAGCCTAAAAGCTTATAGATTTCAGCATATTATCAGGATCTACAACATCTCGTTGCGGGACTACTTAGAGATTAAGTAACCATTCAGCAAATTCCGCGACGGTCACGTTAGCCCCTATTAAGGGGCGGCTTTGCGGAGCAAAGCGGGGTGGCAAAATTAACTACTCACCCAATATAAGGCATCTCCGATCAGGGGATGACAAGAAAAAACGACCTACTATAGTGACGTGCAAAAGTCCGTGCCAGTAAAACTGGCAAGGCTTTTGCTGTACATCACTATAGGTTGTTGTTTTGATTCGCATCCGCGAATCGATAGCGTTCTCCAAAA
>JBKCMS010000180.1:0-33325 GCA_046300175.1 Pseudomonadota bacterium
TCCGTGCCAGTAAAACTGGCAAGGCTTTTGCTGGACATCACTATAGGTTTTTGTTTTGATTCGCATCCGCGAATCGATAGCGTTCTCCAAAACTCGGGATTTCGCTACGGACTTTTGGAGAACGCTATAAGCAGGAGGAATTCAAAAACCGAGCGATTTCCGGTAAATGGCCCTGCAACACACCCAGCAAAGGCGGTTTTTAGCTTTAAACTGCACCTTCTAAATTTGATTCAGATTGCGGTTTGCGATACACCATGACGGTGGTCATATGCGCCTAAAAGACCTCATTCCCTTTTAGCGCGCTAATGGTGATTTATGAAAAGTAATTGCCGTTAGATACGGCCCTAATAAAATACAAAAAGTGCAGGGACAACAGATGTTTAGCCGTTTTAATCGTTTCTTTTTTGTTGCCGTAACTAGTATCTTAGCAACCCTAGCCCCGCTGGGTATTAAAGCTGCCAGCGCCGCGCCTATCCCAACTGCAACGATACAGGCCCCAGCAGAAGCGCTGCTTAACTCAACGGTTGATGTCAGGGTATCCTTTACCAACACTGGCGATGCCCTGGGGTACTTCCCAATGCTTGAGGTAAAACTGCCGGCGGGCATCGAATGTGACGCCGCGTGCCGGACTGCTATAACGATTACCTCACTCGGTGGCGCGCCGGTTTCGGTTACCGCTTTTGGCCCTGCCGGCGGCAGTACTAATTTTACCAATCCAGTTACCGGCAATCAGGTACCTGTCACGGCTGGTCAATCGGTGCTCTTCCTATCGCTCCCGGTTGGCAGCGTCGCTCAGAACGAACCAGCTATCACCTATTCTATCCCAACTAAATTAAGCGCTAACGCCGCGCTCTCTGTTCCACTGCCGATCAACGCCACCGCTGTTTTTGCCTTAGGTGCTGTGCCGAACGGAACGCGGGGACCATGCAACACTAACGACACTCTCTGCACCAGCGCCACTGTAGCGAATGTGTCCCCACAGGTACTAATCTTAGAGAAACGGGTTGAGAATCTATTCGACGGTGCCACATCAACAGGACCGAGCTATCCCCGCCGTTTTACACTCGATGTTACTGTCGCTGATACTAAAACTACCACCACAAACGTCATCACCGACACACTCCCAGACACCTTTGTCTTCTCATCTCTTCCGGGGAGCAACTGTAAGGCCAATCCTGGGAGTATGACCTTTAGCCCAGCGCTGGCTGCTGGCGATAGCTGTTCATTTACCGGTACAAGCGCAGGTGGTGGTACCTTCACGGTAACCTACGCCAGCATCACTGGAGATCCGGGAATAGATCGTCAGATGTCTTACACCGGGTACATCCAGGAGTTTGCCGGTGGCAGTGGAGCTGCGGTTGTTCCTCCGAGCACCGGCGCAACCACCACCTCGACTAACTCAGCTAGCGCCACCTACAACTATGACCCTGGTAGTGGCTCGATCGCTCTTACCTCGGGGCCAGTATCTACAACGATTCAGCAACGCTCACTCTACACCACCAAGTCGATTACTAACGCAACTACCGGTGGTTCGACAGCAAAGCCAGGGGACACCCTCACCCACACATTAATTTACGATATCTCAGACTATTTTTCATTTGACGATCTGCAGATCACCGACACCCTGGGCGATGGTCAGACCTTTGTCAGTGGCTCGTTACAGGTGACCGTATTTGAGGGTTCGTCGACTGGTGTAACTCGCACAGACACGCAACTTCTAGCTGCTGCTGGCTCTCCTCTTCAACCGATTACTAGAAATCCGACCACCGGTGAATGGCTGATCGACCTCGATCTCTCTGCGGCGCTAGTGGCTCCAGCTCCAAACGGGTACGGGACAAACGGCACCCTTACAGGAGCTGACGATCTCGGCGCAGATTCACCGACCAGAGTGGTTATTACCTATCAGTCAACGATCGATGAAAGTTTCACAGGACCAGTAGTCGGAACTCAAACTGTTGATGGTGGTGATGTAATCAATGACACGATGACAGCTGACTTCAGAGTAGCGGGCACTACCAACCGAGTGGCAATAAACGGCCCGACCGCTTCGATAACAATCACTCCCATTACCAACGTGCAGAAGGATATCGCCTTCAGAAACGGTGTAGCGGTTACTTCTTATCCAGTAACAGTTAGTCCTGGCGATAACGTTACCTTCCGCCTCGCTTTTACGATTCCAACCGGGGACGTTGAGGGGTTTGTACTCAAGGACTTTCTTCCATCCCCGCTATTTGACGCGCTAAGGCCAACAGGCTCGACTTTATCAAACTTTATCTTTGACTCTACTGCGAGTAATGCAGCTCCAGCTCCGGGACATATTCACCTGACAACATCAAGCTACACAGTTACACCAGCAGTATCCGTGGTAGGAGCCGAGAACGCCCTAAGGTTGTCGTTTACAGAAGAGAGTGCCGTTACCAGTAACTCCGCTGATGTAGAGTTGTTATTTACTGTCACTGCGACGAACAATCCAGCAGCCAACGATCTGCTCTTAGTAAACGTGGCTTACTTTAGCCAAAACAGCAGTCAGAGCCTGACACCGGTGAATCTACTCTCAGCTATAGCCTCGCTGCTTACCGATGAGCCAAAGATTGCTGTTCGCAAATCCGCCCTGTCTGTTGTTACAGGAAGCGGAACTATCTCAGGAACCGGCGCTGCAGCAAATTTTACCAACGTCACTCCAGGATCCAGACTCCGTTTCCGCGTTGAGCTTGAGAATATCGGGGACTACGATGCTTTTGATGTTCTTCTTTCAGACCCTTTGCCCATCGGCCTTACACGCGTTGCCGGCTCGGTAACCTTCTCTAACTGCACAACTGGAGCACCTCCTAATGATACCTCTAGCGGAACAACAGTTAGCGCTAACGGCATGGATATTCCACACGGCCAAACCTGCACTGTCGAATACGATGCAACGCTTGATGCCACTACTGCCTTCGGTGGAACTATAACTAATACGGTAACCTCTCGGTACGCATCGATCCCCGGTGGACCACTCTTCTCTCCTGAGTCGGATACCGCCTCTACAACGGTGGCTTCTCCAAGCCTAACTAAGACACTGGTTGCTGGTAGCAGCTCAGACTCGGCAACCGCCGGTAGTAATTTACGGCCTGGTGAGAGCGCTGACTTTGATGTGACGATCACCATCCCTCCGGGAACAGCCGAGTCGTTTACAATCCGCGAGCGTGACACCGCTAGTGGTGGAACATCCTCTAATTTCTTTGAGAACTTCTCAGCCGGGACCGTTACATTCCCGAGCGTTGAGAATAACGCTGCCTGCGGTGGCCTATTTAACTTCGTTGGGAATACAAACGTATGCTTTGAGCTAAATCCGAACACCACTCAGACCCAAGCCAGCACAACAGAGCACCGTGTAAACTTGGGCTCACTGACAAATAGCGCTGTCACAAACCAATCGTTTACCTTTAGGTACCGCGCCACTGTTCGCTCTGGTCTTACACCGGGAGCTTACGTGAACCGCGCCGACGTTACTTGGGTTAGTAAGAACTCATCGGTGAGCGGTGAGACAACCGTCTCAAAGACATCTTTAACAGCGACCGCTAACTTTACTGTGGTGCGACCGACCCTAACGCTAGCTAAGACTTCGCTCTCAACCCCTCCTTTAGCACTAGGTCAAAGCGCCGAATACCAGGTAACATTGACCAATTCCGGTACAGCGATTGCTTACGATGTTGCAAACATCGTTGATACCCTACCGCCCGGGCTTGGAAGTGCTACACTCGTTAGTGCCACCTTAAACGGCACAAGCGTAACGGCTGCATCTGGCTTTAGCTTTTCGCAGAGCGGCCAGCAGCTAACTATCACGGTGCGCAACTCTAGTGGACAGGCAAGCTTAGCAGTCGGTGATACCTATGTTGTTCGCTATACCGTGCCGCTTACATCTGCGGTAGGCGGTGGAACATCATCGTTGGTTAATATCGCTACTGTTGCCAACTACTCCACTGGACCTATCGACGGAGGGCCTCGCGAAACACTTACTAATGTCCCTCCGGCTAGCGCCACAATCGCAGTGGATAGCAACAATATCACCGGGCGTGTGATCTTCTCGAAGGAAACCGCAAGCGCTGGTCAGCAAAACGGTGTAACTGGAGCTACCGTTACTGTCTTGGGAACTTCCTTCTCGACAACTACCGACGCTAACGGCAATTTTTCAATCACCGGCGTGCCTGATGGTACCTACACAATCCGAGCCACATCTCCGTTTGGTGATGTACTAAGTGAGCAGACCATTACCGTCACTAACTCTGACGCCAACAACGTAGTATTCCAAGCTCGTCCGCGCCTTATATTGACCAAAAGCACAACCAACACCGGTACCGTACATCCTGGCGACCAGATTAATTACACTCTTGAGGTGAAGAATGTCGGGAACTACCCAGCATTTCAGGTATCAAATCTGGTGGATACACTCGCCAAGGGTCTAGGAACTGCAAGCCTAACAGCTGCAACCTACAACGGGTCGAGTGTAACTGGCGTATCCGGCTTCTCGTTCTCCCAATCGGGATTAGTCATCACTATTGCAGTGCGCAATACTTCAAATGAGGCTCGACTAAACGTGAATGACACATTCACGGTTTCCTACAAGGTAGCCGTCAATAGCTCTCTAAGAGCAGCCTCGCTAACCATTCCAAATTCTGCTGAGCTTGCCAGCTACGCGAATTCAGCTACATCAGGAGCCACCACTGAGAGCTATTTTGATATTCGTTGTGGCGAGGTGCGGCTTGAAACATCAAGCGATCATCGTGATTGCGCAGTTTCCCAACTGAGCCCAACGATTGACTCTATGAAAGCACGACTACTGCGGATGAGGCAAAACTTGGACAAGGCTCTTGCGCTGCGGCAGGAATACGCTCGTGCTGGCTACTGTAAGGCGGCCGATAACGGGTGCTACAAATGCTCTCCAAGCACCGGTCGCTGTCTGAATACATGCCGCAAACCATCACCAAGTGCTGATGCTGCTATGTCTCAGAAAGCTAAAGGTCTAAACGATCAGGCTGGTGACACGATAACCAACAGTTTGTTCACTCAGGATTGGACACTTATCTGCTCTAGCTATAAGACCTGTTCTCTTAATGACGTGACCACGGCTAAGAACTCTATTGAGTCTGCTGGTCGAGCGATGTCAAACGATATGCGCGATATACTTGACAGCTGCTGTTTGCGGACTGCTCGTGCAAGATCGGCACTTCGGCAACGACGCGCAAGTCTACGACAGGCTGCTGCTGCTGACCTAAAGCGTCTATCAACACTGATGGAGAGCTATCCAAATCCTGGATTGGTGTGTCAGTAGGACCAGATACTTCCAAGGTATTTGATTCCAAGCCACTTTAACTAGCGATTTCAAGCTGTGTGGTAGACCAACGAATTAGTCAGCGGTCTGCCCAACGGGGCTTAGAGATCTAGCAACTGCCTATTTAATACCGTTTATGTTAAATCTATTAACGACAGTTGCGGGTCCCAAAACGGCACATCTGGCTAGAAATCACAGCGGCTTTTTTGGCGTCTAGGCCGTTTTTATATCCCCCCTAACTGCTGTTTTAGGCGAAAACAAGTCGCTCGTGGTGACCGTATGGGCTCTAACACATTTGTCGAACGCAGACGCTCCCTGATAACTGGTTTACTAGCCATTTCGATATTTCTGGCTCTTCATCCGATCGTTTTTGAGTTCTACTCTACTCGCTTCCTGGGTGGTGCTGTCGGCGATGGTGGGCTTTATGTGTGGCTTACCCAGAGCTTTATTAACGATCCTTGGCAGGCTCTTAGGTTTGAAACTAACGCTCTCTATCCATACCCGCTAACTAGAGCATGGAGCGATCCGTTCTTTCTACCAAGCTTTATTGCCCTGCTATTTACCAAGGTGGGGCTACCATTCCCTGCTGCCTATAACACGGTCTTAGTGCTTACTTTTGCTAGCAACGCAGTTGCTTGCTCTCTCCTCGCTCAACGACTGGGCCTAGTCCCCGCCTTTTCCGTAGCTATCGGAGTGCTGTTCGCAAACTCAAGCTACATTGTCGGCAATATAGGACACCCTCAGCTGCTCTTCTTTTTCTGGATCCCTCTAGCTTGGTGGTGTGTTCTGCCTACCAATGCTAGCCAACGAGCTTCTTCACGTAGTTGGTGCGCCGCCGGTTTTTGTGTTGCAGGGGCTTTCTTCTGTGCGGTGTACTACGCCATCTTCGCAGCTATCGGTCTAGCCATTATCTGGGCTCGCGAATTGCTTTACGGCCGCTTCTCCTCTCGACGCGCCCTTAGGACGCTGTTATTTGCTGCCCTAGGCGCGCTTCCAATCCTTTATGCTCTTACCGCGTTTCTAGCCATGCAGCGTCAATTTGGTATACGAGGGCTTCATGAGGCGGCACACTTTGCTGCTACTGGTCTATCATACCTCTCATTTACACCTCAGCACGACATATTTACTCGGACATCAATCCTCTCTCACAGCGAGGCTTATCTATCACCAGGCTACTTAATAACTATTGTCGCTGTTATTTCACTGATTTCCAGCTGCTGGCGCACATCTCCCATTTTTTCTCTGGCCATTGGTTTGGCGACAGCTACTCTGCTAACTGCTTCAAGTATAGTTGATCAGGGTACCGATTCCGAGCAGCTACTGTGTGTAAGTAGCTGGGTAGTTCTGGTGGGCGCACTGGCATACACTGCGCGCTCCCGAGATGCTCTTAGCACGTTCGCGCTCATATCAGTTATTTTTTTCTTATTTTCATTCGGCCCAGGCGGAAATCCACACAAGCACGAACCTGCGTTTACTCCCCTTGGGTTTCTTTTTTCAAAGGTACCAGGATTAGCTGCTGTACGAGCTGTGGGACGCTATGGAAGTGTCGTCGTTCTTGCTCTAATGATTTCTGCAGCGCTCGGTATTCAAAAATTCATCTCCGCCGATCGCCGACGGTCAATCGACGTGCCACCATTGGGTGCCGCGGGTGTTTTTCTGATAATCGGGTTGATAGATAACCTGGCTACTACTATCCCTTTTGATACTCCCACACCACCAGCGCAAGCCTACTCTGCATTGCAAAGCGACCTAAGTGCTAAAGGAGCCACCCTGATACTCCCGTTTGCCAATCACAATCCAAAGGATCGTCTTGAGAGCTGGTCTCAGGTAGCTATTCTAAACAGCCGCTACGCTCTGTGGGAGGCGTCTGGATTTAATGGTTCCGCCACACCACTTGTTAACGGCTATAGCGGACAACGATCAAAAATTATGATGCAGCTGCCTAAAGTTACCGCCAATTTTCCAGACCCTGTGTCTCTTGATTACTTTGCTCGAATCTGTGGTTTGCGCTACATAGTGGTGGTACCAAGCCTGTACGACACATGGGATACAACCGCATTCTCTGAGCGGCTAAGAGACAAAAGAGAGTCATTTAGCGCAGTGCAATACTTTGATGACGCAAGCATACTCCTTACCTTAAACAGACGCACCGTATCAGCTTCTAACGCTACTCTTCCACCCTTTTTTGCCCAACGTGACGGAGCAGTGCGCTTTAACCTCGCTCCGCTTCAAGGCGAAGATTGCTCACTGACTGCAATAAGCCTAGGCAAGGCTAACGACGGCGAACGTATAGCGCTACAAAAATCCGAATACACCCTTACTCATACACAAACCATTACTCTTGCTCCACCGCCTAGCCTATCAGCGGCATCGCCTCACCTTATTGAGCTTACAGCCCACAAATGCACCGTGGCGGTATACTGCGAATAAACCGCGCACGGGTAATTCTTGAAAATCACCCGATTCTCAATAATTTCTCTCAAAAATTAATAAAGCTGGGTCTATCCTAAACGGCCTCTGCTCGACCAACGGAATCTTTGGCAAACGCATCGTTGTTGGCTGGAGTGATAGCAACAGCCGATGACTCTCTTGTTTTTGAACTAGTCCTACCTAGACGTCCCGAGATCGGCTTCTGAGGTGTGCTATTTAAATCAAATGTGATCCAAGACAGAAGCAGCTGCACTCCAACTATAACCTGTATCGTTGCTAACAGAACCGTTCCAGTTGGCGCTGGCTGACGCAGCTCGCTAAAGTGAATCCACTGAGTGATTCCAAATATAGTGCCTGAAGCGGTGAGCAGGGTACCAGCAACTAACTCCACTGAGGCTGCGTTAAAATCCCGGAGAAAATAAGAGTAAAATATCCGCTTACAGAAGCATACAGCGTGCTGGAGAGGAAATTCAAACAGAACTTTTCGAATCTTTAGATTGCTCTTCTCTGTCCCATATACTGCATCCATCGGTATATCAACGATTGCTGCCTGAAGAGTATTGAGTCTAAAAAGCATATCGCTTTCAAAAAAATACCGTGATGCAATCTTACTGTGCGGCAAGTTCGCGGCGATTCGTGCATCTATCGCTGTGAAGCCATTAGTGGGGTCCATCACTTTCCAGTAGCCACTGGAGAGTTTAGATATAAACGACAGTCCAGCATTTCCGATCAGTCGCACCACAGGCATACTACGAAGAGACTCCAAATCAAAAAAACGGTTGCCCTTTGTATAGTCAGCCTCTCCTTCAAGAATCGGAGCTATAAATCGCGGTATAAGAGCAGGGTCCATCTGACCATCACCGTCTAGTTTAACGATGATACCGGCCCCACTTTCAATGGCCCGCCTGTATCCAGCAAGGACCGCACCGCCGACTCCCAGATTATTCGGTAGAAATTCAACTACTACGCGTGCATCTCTGCATCGTTCCTGAACAAAACGACCACTACCATCTGGGCACGCATCGTCGACAACGATAATCTGTGAAACCTCTGGGCCGATGCCTGCAATCACCGAAAGAATATGGTCCACCACCCGGTAACACGGAATGACCACGGCTATAGTCGGGTTAGGATGGATCTTAGCAGATTGCATACTAGTATAATGCTATGAAGCTCAATTTATGTCACCTAAGCGTCCGGGCACCTTGAGGCCGATCTCCGTGGCTGTTAAAGCTGTGATAGAGCCGGTATACCACTATCAATCCGATGAGCGCCTAGCAAATTTAGGTAGTTATGAGCTGCCTGTAGCACTTAATCTGATTAATTGAGCACGCCTCTAACCCAGCTTAAAATCTGCTTTATCCCAAAAAGAGAGCCAGATGAAAGTAGTGCAGGTGCACAAAAGCACACAGGATTTTGCAGTTTTCTAGGGTCCTAAGGCTAGCCCAGTACCCACTAAACCCTGTAATCAATCGACTAAAAAGCGTAGGAGACCGTAACTCCAAACGCGCGTGGATCTCCTCTATGAGTGTAGAGTTTATCCGGGTAATCCGGAGGCTCGTTGCCGAAATAAAACCCACGCACATCATAACGCTCATTAAATAGATTCCTACTCCAGGCAAGCACCTGCCAGCGGTCGCGCCGCCACCCAAGAGTTGCATTAAATAACGAATAGGGATCTGTATGCTCATTTACGCTGTCATTTATGTAAAAGGCGTCCTTACCGGTAACCTCCAACCGGGTAAACACCCCTGCTCCTAACTCGATCCTACTACCCGCTGCATACTGCCACGAGGGTGCCGTAGCAAAGGCTCTGCCGTCTAAGTTCTCTGTACCATCTGGGACATCTGTGTATTGAGAGTCCATGATAGAGCCGGACGCAAAAATCTGTAACCACGGTGTTGCTTGGTATGTATTTGCCAGCTCTATTCCGATTGATTCGCCTTCAGCTGCACTATCAGTTATCGAGGTAAAAGAGAGCGGGTCACCTGAATTATCTTGAACTGAGAACTTAAGCTGCTGCTCTCTTCGCAAGTTATAGAACAAAGCTATGTCAGACTGTAACTTCTTATCGAGAAAGGCACCCTTGGCTCCTACCTCAAAATTCCACAGATACTCAGGATCATACTGTCTTCGATCATTTGGCACGTCGGTGCCTGCATTGAACCCGCCTCCCTTGTATCCACGTGAAACAGCTAAATAGCCGCGCATATCGTCACTAATATCATGCTGAAGAGAGGCGGACCCTCCCAGCATTGAGTATGTAGGCGAGAAATCCGCTCCTTTGGTATCGTCGTAACGTGAGTTGCGCTGTTCGAATCTTAGGCCTGGCACGAAGGATGTTTTTGCACCAAGCGGCACCTCTACCTGACCAAAAATCGCGCCGGTTCGCCTGAGATAATCGCTTGAGAGAAAATCGTATTGGGAATTATCAGAGTACTCGTATATGTCAGTGCCTTCAGTTATGCGCTGACCAAAAAGCCCAGCTAACCATTGCCACGACTCCCCGTGTTGATATGTTGCTGAGTCTGCCGAGCGGAGCCTAAGTTCCTGGCCGATAACTTTACGAATTCGATCTGAGTCCGAGAAATAATCATATGGATCGTACGGCGCCCAAAAAGGATTATTTCCCCAGTCTCCGTCAAAGCTATAGTCGATCGATGTCCTAGCGATCGATGAAATAGATTCCAGAGTGACATCATTAGCCACCTTAGATGTTATCTTAAACGATGCTGCTCGCGCTGATGTATCGTCCTGTCCAGGTTTATCCGTCTGGGTTGTAAATGAGTTGTCTATCGCGAATACATCATATCCATTGTTGAACTCTACGCCCATCAAAGCGAGATCAAACGAAAGGTTGGCGGAGGGGCGATACCGCAGCTTGAGTCGTGCAACGGATTCATCCCGCTGATTAGTATCATCGCGACCAAGAAAGACGTTGTCACGAAATCCATCAGACCTGGAGTTAAAAGCTGAAAATCTAATCTGCAACTTATCATCTGTTCCCGGTACGGCACCACCTACCGCCACACCTCCGGACAAGAGATCGTCGTTTCCAGCCATAAGCTGAACTCGTCCTGTAGTATATTCAGTCGGATCGTGAGAGCGAACATTTAGCGCTCCCGCTAGAGCACTTGAACCAAATCGCACTCCTTGTGGTCCACGCAAAACCTCTACCTGCTCTATGTCGAACATCGGAACAACTAATCCTAGCCCGCTAAAATCGATATCATCTATAATGGTCGCTACCGATGGATTAGGAGCTCCCTCATACTGAGAACGTTCACCTACACCACGGATGGATAAAAATCTTGGTCGCGCTGTTCCACCTGACCACATCACATTCGGAAGTGTCTCAATCTCGTCTTGGAAAGAAACCTCTCCCCTCTCTTGCATTTTTTGCTCGGTTACTACTGTTGTGCTCTGTGGCACATCGCGTAACGGAGCCTCGAATGGGGCTCCGTAAATATACAGGTCTGTTGGCGCTGTACCCTGAGAAGAGCGGGAATCTTCCGGAGTAGCGCCTGCCTCCTTGGGCTGCTCCTCTGCGTTAATCGGAGCCCTTGAGACGAACAGGGCCCCCAAAACAGCTATTGCACTAATCACCAACGGTTTGCAGCGCGTTAAGCGCGCTCGCTGGGTGAGTGGCACGGCCTTGGTGATAGGGCTGGCCGTAAAAGTATCCTCTGCTGCGAAATTATCTTTAATTATGGCTGTCGATATACAAGCTGCGAATCTATTTTGGATACCGGCTCTAGCCAGCTGAATAAGATGACGGATGATACTATCAGTTGCTTTTATCATGGCTCCTCTCCCTACGCCGGCATTAACCGGATCAGGTTCAAAGGGTTTCGCTTGGACATCAAGCGTCTCAGGCCACAAGGGCCCCCCCTGGGTTATACCAGCTATGGTTTAGTACAAAACGCACTGGTTAGGCAATAGGCTATACTACCCGACACTACTTCTATAAGCGCTTGAACTTAGAACTTTATAACTACACCACCGTATAAATTACGTGGTAATGCCGGATCGATTCCGTTACTTCTAATACGGGCATAGTACTCCTCGTCGAAGATATTATTAATACCTGCAACTAGTGATACTGTTGAAGGAACAACCTCCGCCTCTGCCGTCAGATCCCACACCGAATAGGCAGGAATGTATCGATTGGCTGTATTGGCATCATCTGCATAGTGGTCGTCAACAAAGGTACCAGTAAAAGCCAACTTAAACCTTCTGTCGTAGTCGTATGTAATTCCTGTTCTCATCACATAGTCAGGTGCGTACTGGGGTGTCCTGCCATCAACTGGGCCGCTGGTAAACTCAGCGTTGAGAAACTGAGCGTTCCAGAAGAGGTTTATGTTGCCTATCCTGTCAGATATTCGCGATCCAACCAGTGAATCGTAGAGCTTCATGGTTGCAAACTCGGTCATTACGTCTAGTCCATAGGTTTCCGAATCACCAACGTTCTGTATGTTTGAACCGACCCGCCCAAATTGATCTGTAAAACTGGCTAAAAATACACTCGAATCAAAGCGCGCCCAACTACTCGGTGTACCCCTTAATCCGACTTCATACATGGTAGAGTGAGCCGGATTGAGATCGCTACTGATAGTGTCGCCACTGTTTAGTGGCACAACATCTGCGTATGTCTTGGGCTTAAATCCGTTTGTAACGTTGGCGTATCCCTCAGTGTCGGAACCGAGATCATAGGCAGCGCCTACTCCGGGAAGTAGAACGGTCGATAGATCATCCTCATCACGCAAACCGATTTCGGGAGTTGTTGCAATATTTTCCTGAATACCTAGGTCGATCAACTCTAGGCGCACTCCGGGAGTTATTTTCAGACGCCCAAAATTAAAACGATTCTCTGCAAAGATAGCTGCTGTTCGGGTGGTGCGGTCTACATCGCGCTGCCTTACTCCATCATCTGCCCAAGGTGTAAGTCCCTGCTCCTGAGTAAAGGGGGAATTTACCCCGTAGAGCAAGATACCGGCGGCTAGATTTTGCTCCTCTCCTAGCATCTTCCAGCTGTGCGCCGCACGAAGATCGAGGCCCAACGTCGAGAATTCCTGATCTGCAATAGTGTTGGTAGAGCCGTTGTAAATGCCTCCGAACGGATTGGCAGTTCCTGGGCTCTGGCGCCGACTGAAGCGATCGTAGTACCACCCGAATCCACGAGCAACTAAAGTAGTATTGGCATCAGCTTCGTACTCTAACCCGATCGCTCCGAAGTAGCGCTCTACTCGCAGACGATCGTAGCGCACAGAGGATTGGAATCGGTTCTGATCGTAATTAGCGAGCCCGTCCCCCGATTCGCGCGTTAAACCACCCGCTTCTCCGTGGTCTGCATCGTAAACATCAAACTCTACCGTCCACTTAGCATCTGGAGATGACTCTATGGAAAAAAGCATATTGCCGTTGTTAACGCCGTAATCAGCGTTATCTTCACGAAACCCATCTGACTGACGACGATTAAAAAATCCGAGATAGCTGACGTTATCAATCGTTCCGCTCAACTCATTATAAGTTGAGAAGAAGTTCTTATCACCGAACACCTGCTTGGAGTACACAGCTGCCGGTGCGTTAGGCGCTGGAGTACGGGTTACAAAATTGAGCGCTCCTCCAACCTGAGGACCATACATAAGGGAAGCGCCTCCACGAATAAACTGGATTGAATCGACCGAATCTATCGGCGGCTGATAGTATGCGGCGGGATACCCGTACATATCGGCGGCTATTGGGATTCCGTTCCTGAGAAGATTTAGATTAAAAGCTTCGTGCGGATCACCAAGACCGCGATAGCTAAAACTTGCAAACGACTCGTTGCTTACCTCTGACGTTAGTAGACCCGGTAGCTGAGTAAACGCCTGTCTGTAGTTATTGGATGTGATCTCCGGCACCGCTTTAAGGTCTGCGACCGTTGTTTTCTTTCCAGAATTAATCACCACCCCTGAGACCTCGGGTAGTGTCACAGATAGCGGTAACTCAGATTGGCTACGACCCTGCACCACCAGCTCTTTGAGCTGATAGGCATCGGCTGCCGCCGGAGTGTTACTAACATCCTGAGCATGCGCTACTTTGGCAGAGAGCAGTGCTGGCAACAAAAAAACAATTAATAACAGCCTATATAACATATGCAAATTAGGTACTTAACAGAGTTATTAACACACTTATAAACAAGCTTAAGAGTACGCTTAATGGGACCTCGCCCTGACGTGTGCTAGGTATGTCACACTTGAGTTATATGTGTCAATGTACACATTGGCAATTCGACTGCCACCCTGCGTTATCAAACTCACTTACAAGGCTGCTTGTCTTGTGCTTCGGCGTGATTTCCCGGCTGCGGTAAAGAATGGTAAACGTACGTTTTATGAACTCACAACAAACATCTCCAGTTAAACGCAGAGTACTTAGCGGCATCCAACCAACGTCAGGCATTCACCTTGGAAACTATCTGGGAGCTATACAACAGTGGGTTGCTCGGCAACACGAAAAGGATAACTTTTTCTGCGTTGTTGATCTGCATGCCCTAACCGTCCCCCAAGACCCGGTAAGCTTGCGTCGACACTCTAAAGAACTAATCGCGCTCTACTTCGCCTGCGGACTCAATCCAGAGACATGCACGATATTTCTACAGAGCCATGTTCGTGCGCACACAGAGGCTGCCTGGCTGCTCACATGCGAGACCCCGCTCGGTTGGCTGAACAAGATGACTCAGTTTAAGGATAAGTCTCAAAAGCAGGAATCAATCGGAGCAGGGCTACTGATTTATCCGGTTCTTATGGCAGCAGATATCCTTCTTTACAAT
The DNA here is from genome assembly GCA_046300175.1 of Pseudomonadota bacterium. Classification (GTDB taxonomy): domain Bacteria; phylum Bdellovibrionota_C; class UBA2361; order UBA2361; family OMII01; genus OMII01. Next base: position 14,553 of record JBKCMS010000180.1, read on the forward strand.
GCGGACGATGTTCCTGTTGGAGAGGACCAGAAGCAGCACGTGGAGCTGGCGCGTAACATCGCCGAGAAATTCAACCGCAGATTCGGAGAGATTTTGCGGGTTCCAACACCGGTAATCCCTTCAGTAGGGGCTCGTATTATGGGACTCGACAACCCACTTGCTAAGATGTCCAAAAGCAACGTCACAAATCCGGGACACGCAGTTCTCCTTACAGACTCCCCGGACACGATTCTTAAAACATTCAAGCGAGCAGTTACTGATTCCGGCGGAGACATTCGATTCTCAGACGATCCTGCTAAAGCAGGAGTTAACAACCTCCTAAGCATCTACAGCGTTGTTGTCGGCAAAACCAGAGAGCAGACCGAGCGCGACTTTCAGGGCGCGCGCGGATACGGAGACCTAAAGATCGGAGTAGCTGAAGTAGTTATTGCAGCCCTTAATCCGATCCGCGAACGCTTTAATTCACTAATGCAGGAGCAAAGTGAGCTTGATGCTATTATACTGCGAGGCGCTGAGCGCGCCTCTGCGGTAGCTGAAAAAACGCTGAAAACGATGAAAGACGCAGTCGGGCTCTACAGTGTGGTATAGAATGTCCTTTGGAATATATACTAGCGATACTTTGTCGACCGCCTGCAATCCGGGGCGCTCTGCTAAGAGAGGGTATAGCAAAATATTATGAACTCTATCATCTCATTTTTTGAATCGATCGGCCCTGTATGGGGGGCGCTCTTAGCTACTACTTTCACCTGGTTTGTGACTGCCCTTGGAGCGGGTCTAGTATTTTTATTTAGAGAGCTTAACCGTAAGGTGCTTGATGGAATGCTTGGGTTTACTGGCGGTGTAATGGTGGCCGCAAGCTTCTGGTCGCTGCTTGCTCCAGCTATCGAAATGTCGCAAGGAGACGGATTCACCAAGGCTATGCCTTCTGCTATCGGCTTTGCGCTCGGAGCTCTATTCCTTTACGCTCTAGATCAACTACTGCCGCACCTGCACATCAATTTTCCAGAAACCAAAGCGGAAGGTTTGCACACCACTTGGCGCAGACAGACCCTACTTGTACTCGCAATTACGCTACACAATATTCCGGAGGGTCTCGCGGTTGGAGTGCTTTTTGGTGGCGTCGCGGCAGGGATACCCGAAGCTACGATCAGCGGCGCTGTAATGCTGGCTGTCGGTATCGGACTACAGAATTTTCCTGAAGGTATGGCGATATCTTTTCCGCTCTATCGCACCGGTTTGTCACGGGCAAAGAGCTTTTGGTACGGTCAGCTATCAGCTATCGTTGAGCCGGTTGCGGGTGTAATCGGCGCCCTATTGGTGATTCAAATTCAGCCCGTTCTGCCGTATGCACTAGCATTTGCCGCTGGAGCTATGATCTATGTGGTAATAGAGGAGGTCGTCCCAGAGACGCAGCAGGGTCGTTCAACAGACATAGCAACTTTAGGATTTATCGGTGGTTTTATCCTGATGATGCTGCTAGATGTTGGTCTTGGATGACTCCTACCTATTCTGAACTCGCGAACTTAATCTGTCTGCAATAGCGGATAAAAACTCCTCAGTTGTAACGTAGTGTTCGCGCTTAGTAGCCTCTCCATGGATACACATCGCCAAGTCTTTGGTCATCGTACCCCCTTCGACTACATCAACACACACCTGCTCAAGTGTCTTTGCGAAATTCACAAGCTCCTGATTCCCATCGAATGTTCCACGGTAAGTGAGACCTACTGTCCAAGCAAAGATCGACGCAATAGGATTGGTTGAAGTTTCCTTACCCTGTTGATGCAGTCGATAGTGACGCGTTACTGTACCGTGCGCCGCTTCCGCCTCGATCGTTTTACCATCCTCTGTCATCAGCACTGATGTCATAAGACCTAGAGAGCCAAAGCCCTGCGCAATCGAGTCAGACTGCACATCTCCATCGTAGTTTTTGCATGCCCAGACGAAGCCACCACTCGATTTCATCGCGTAAGCTACCATGTCATCGATCAGGCGGTGCTGATATTCAATTCCTGCTGCCTCAAAACGAGCCTTAAACTCAGAGTCGTACACCTCTTGAAATATATCCTTAAAGCGACCATCGTACGCCTTTAAAATCGTATTTTTGGTCGATAGATATGTAGGGAGCCTCTTTGCCAGCCCATAATTTAGGCAGCTTCTTGCAAAACTCTGTATCGAATCATCAAGATTATACATCCCCATCGCGACACCGCTTCCTGTAAAGGAAAATACCTCGTGTTCCACTTTTGGGCCGCCATCCGCTGGGGTAAAGGTCATCGTCAGCTTGCCCTTTCCTGGCACCTTAAAGTCCGTGGCGCGATACTGATCTCCAAAGGCGTGACGACCGATAATAATTGACCGGGTCCAACCCGGAACAAGCCGCGGAATATTTTTGCATATAATCGGCTCGCGAAAGACGGTACCACCGATAATGTTACGGATAGTGCCATTTGGAGACTTCCACATTTTTTTGAGATTAAACTCCTTAACACGGGCTTCGTCGGGGGTAATTGTGGCGCACTTAACCCCAACGCCGTACTTCTTGATTGCCTCAGCAGAATCGATCGTTACCCGGTCCTCCGTGGCATCACGATTCTCTACTGAGAGATCGAAGTACTTCAGATCGATATCGAGAAACGGGAGGATTAGTTTCTCGCGGATGATCTGCCAGATGATTCTGGTCATCTCATCTCCATCAAGCTCCACTACTGGATTTGCTACCTTTATCTTCTTGGCTGTCATTGTCTCCTACGCTCCCACTGTCTCAATATGATCCTTAGCTGCCGCTTACCTGTGACCCCTATGCTTCCGACAGATTACCCCTCTCCAGCGCCGCTGCCAACAAAATGGCTCGTTTTATCGGCAAAAAGAGCATTAAACGAGGTCAAACTGCCGTACGATCTGGTAATGTAACCCTGCAACTCAAGCTTTTCTGCGGCGTCTAAGTTAGGGTTGTTATTTATCTTCTGCTCCAGCACTCGAAGCTTCTCGCGAACACCAACGATCTTTTTGATAAAGACCTCGATCGGTATCTCCTTTGCTTGCGTATCCTCTCGACCAGGAATCATCTTTAGGGTGCCGCCGAGCCAACGCTTACCAACCTCAAGATTAGTCTCGGCCCATCCGTAGTCTCCCAAAACCTCGCGAACAGCAAGCTTTATCTGTACTAGCGCTGGGTCCTCGGAGGTCTCAAGCGATTTAATCTCTTGGTAGGAAAAGGGGACGTTTCGCACATCACCCTTGAAGTGAATAATATAAAAATCACTCTCATACCCAACGACCCGCCCTACTCCAAGATGTGCATGCTGCACCATAGTACCAATTGCAAATGATGGTTGTAACATAGACAAAGCCCCCTAAACTTCCCTTGAAAATCGCGCTAATCTTATCAGCGCACCAGCACCTGATCACTTAGCTCGTTATCGTGCCTTGATGATGGACAGACCTTCGAAGCAAGCGTGCCGATCTGCTCTACTGCCCTAACTATGGTGGGTACAAACCCATCTTTTGGTATACCACGCGTTAATTCATCGCATAAATTACTCCACTGCTCCGGGGTAACTAGACCGTTTAAGCCACGGTCTGCAACTATCTCGGCATCACGTTCGGAAACAAGCAGATAAAGTAATATGCCATTGTTTGCAGAGGTGTCCCACACTCGCTCAAGTCCAAACACCTCCAGCGCTCGCTCCCGAGCCGTCTGCCCACGACAGAGGGGACCGAGGTCAAGAGCAGCTTCTATAACCACTTTGATCTGCGCAGAGGTTGTTTGCTCCGCTCTGGTAACAGCCTCTGTGATGACAGCAGCTCCCGTTTGAGACATAAGTCGTCGCAGGTGCCACCGTCCAGTTGTTAGGTTTTGTAGTAATCGCTTCATATCACCGATGCACCTTACCACCTTCCTGAGGCACCACCGCCACTAAAAGTGCCGCCGCCGCCTCCAAAGCCGCCTCCAAAGCCGCCGCCACCTAAACCACCACCGAACCCCCCACCACCAAAACCACCCCTACCAAAGGGATCATTTCGGTATCTGCCACCGCCGCTTCTGTAGTAGCCGTTATATCCCTGGGCAAAAGCCGGCTGCAAAAAGAACACCAGTAGTCCACACACCAAACCAAATGGAATAGCCACAAAAAGGGGGGCAGCGGCGGCGGCTGCTACTGCCCCGATACCGACCGAGAGAAGAGCTCCAACAACCCTACCAAGTGATGCTCCGGCAAACGATCCCAGAAAAAATGCAAGGAAAAACGAGGGCACCAAGTCATCTGCGTAGAGGCCATCCTTCTCTACAGGCGGTGGCAGCTCCATCCCCCTAACGATGGCCGAAATAGACTCGACTCCTGCCTTAACACCGGCCGGTATCTCACCACTGCGAAAGTACGGAACTATCTGCTCATTGATAATTCTCCTTGCTACCACATCAGGTATATCGCCCTCTAGCCCGCGCCCTACCTCGATTCGAACAGCTCGGTCTTCAAGCGCCACAAGCAGCAACGCGCCATCATCAATACCCTGGCGACCGATCTTCCACTGCTCGACTACTCGTATAGCGTACTGCTCAATAGCCTCTGGTTTAGTTGTGCGAACAACCAGAACAGCCACCTGGCTACCCTTTTCAACCTCAAGAGCTTGTAGCGTTGCTTCAAGCTCTTGAACCTCAGGGCCAAGAACACCGGTCTGATCAGTGACCCGCCTTGTGAGCTGCGGCACCTCTACAAACTGTGCCCGCACACTCCCAGGCACTCCCAGTAGGATAATAAGCGCTACTAGAGCAAACGGCAGAAACCGAGCTAAAAAACGCTGCGCGGTTGGGCTACCGAGCATACCTGCTCCCTGAGTTAAACTGTAACCCCAATTCACTAGAATGCTACCTTAGGAGCCTCCGATATCTCCTTCTCGTTTTCTACCGTGAAATTGGGCTTGACCTTGGCGCCAAAGAGCTTTGCCGTTAGGTTTGATGGAAATGATCTTACAACCGTATTGTACGATTTCACCGCTTCGATGTAGCGTGTGCGCGCCACAGCGATTCTATTCTCAGTGCCTTCTACCTGAGCCTGCAGATCGCGGAAGTTGGCATCGGCTTTAAGCTGCGGATAATTTTCCGCGACAGCTAAGAGCCGTGAGAGGGCTCCAGATACCGCCCCTTGCGCCTCTTGAAAGCGCTTAAAAGCATCTTCGTTTTCTAGTATCGATGCATCAATATTTATTGAAGTAGCCTTTGAGCGCGCCTCTGTCACCTTTGTCAGCACCTCTTGCTCGTGCTCTGCATACCCCTTCACCGTAGACACAAGATTAGGGATTAGGTCAGCTCTACGCTTATACTGATTGACAACATCAGCCCAGGCAGCCTGCACGGTCTCATCACCTGATTGAATCGAATTGTAGCCACACCCAGACGATACAAGGCAGATTGAAAACAACGCGAGTGCTAAAAGTCGGATATTTTTCATGGCATTCCTCACAAGTTATGAATACGTCAATTGGATAAAGTCAGCTATCTGGCGACACTCACTTCTTTCTCTTGATAGAGGCTTCCCGGAGGTCTCACCTTTGGTTGCAAATAATACTCGGATTTTAATTCGCGAGCTATACTTTTTTGTGGAACTAGACCCGGCCTCATTCATTTTTGAAAAATATGCCCAAACGGTAGACATTTAATCGCCTTCTTAATAGCCCAAAGATCTGCGCACCTCTTGCACCACTCGCAGCACCAACTCAAGCAAGAAAAGCATCAATGCTATAACTAACAACTCATGCGCATAGAGCTTTCGCTCCCCCTCCTGAAGCATAAAACCGCGCAAGTCATCCGGTATGGGATCAACTATGCCCCCCGTTGCAGTAGCAATATCATTTAGAAGAGCGATATTAGGCTTACGGTGTGGGCGTTCGCCAAACTGAGATCCATCGATCTCCCACGCAACCTCCGGAAGCTCCCCTATTCGCGCCGGATCATTTGCACCCGTGGAGCCAATTGTAATCTTCGCTCGGTACGTGCCGGCCTTAGCACCAGCGATTTGCGCCCTAAAGTGACCGGGCTTTTCAGCCGTAAAATCAGCAGCTACCTTTGTCCCATCCGGCTGAGTTACCTCACTACGGATGGTGCGACGGCCGACCTCGGAGAAAAGCGCTAGATCAACTATAATATCGCCCGACTCCACCCACGTGCGAAGATCAAATTCGATCCGTGCTGGCGCGCTTTCGCTATCCCCTCTGCGTGATGCCTCAACAATATCTGACCAAAACTCCTGAATACGCTCCCATCGCATCCAAGCCGATGACCAGCGCCCGTTTGCATCAGAGGTAAAGGCGATAACACGCCCAGCACCAACGTTCCATGATGCAAGTAATGGATGGCTCCCCTCGGTATCACGAACCAACAGCTCAGTCTCTGCCTTTTCACGCTCTGCCGTCTGAACAAAGCCACGGAGCGTTGGATAATTTTGAATAGCAGTGCTGGTAATCGGATCGGGTCCAGCTCTTACCGAAACCTCTGGCTCTTCTCGCAATGTACGCTCGCCACTTGCTACCTTTACATCAGAGAGAAACACCTTAGGCAGACTAGCCGGATCATTTGTTTGGTAAAAAGCTCCGCCGCCCGTCTGCGCCATCTGCGCCAAGAAGCCGTCGTCTACTTCACTACCAACCATCACGGTAGATACGGTGATTCCAACGAAACGCATCTGTCGAATGAGATCAAAGTAGTGAGGGCCCGGGTCAGGCAATTTCCCATCGGTCAGAACAATCACATGCTTGCGTCCTGCTTGTGCTGCTGCCAATCCTCGACGGGCTTCATCAAGCGCAGGAAAGAGGTTTGTACGAGATGTCGGAAAGAGTCGGCTAATACGGGATATCGCCGAATCACGAACTTGCGACAATCTAGATAGTGGCAGCGCTATAAAAGGCACCTCATCGAAACCGATTACACCGATCGAGTCGTCATCTTTGAGGTTACGAACTACTTCCTCAGCTGCGGCCTTGGCGAACTCTAAGCGATTATCGGTGGCCATGCTCCGCGATTTATCCACTACCAGTTGCACTGCCACAGTAAGCCGCTTCTTCTCAGGCTGTGGAGGGAGTAGTTTAACCGGAAGTATCTCCTCAATTGAGCTCCCTATATACCCCCCGAGCCCATAGGATGCACCTCCGCCTACTACCACTAAGCCGCCACCGTCGCGTACGTAGCTCCTCAGATTTGAGAGAATTGCCGCAGGGATACGATTTAGTGCGATATTGTTGAGGACTATCGATTCGTAGTCGTGCACAGAGGATATATCTGTATTTTCCCGCGCTGAGTCGACAACAACCGTTTTTAATTGATAAGCCTGACTCTTTAGTATCTGCGAAAGAAACCTCTCGTCCTCTGCAGCACCTGAAAGCAGCAGCACCTTGTCTCGCTTCTCAACCGAGAGCCATGCTGTGCGGGTCACGGTGTGTTGCCCCTCTGCATCGCTCCATGACAGCTTTGCTTGTACAGGTTGGAGCCCCTCCTTTTGTGCATCGCTCTGAGCCACCACTGTGAGATCAGCTCCTGGCGATGTATTTACTGAGCGGGTCAGTACAACAGTATCACCGTGAAGCACTTCTAACTGCGCAGTTTGCGCCTCGTTTACCTGACTTGATATCGTGGTGCGAATCTCAGCACTGCGCTGTGCCGGCACCGAGCGTGGCGCATGAAGCTGTGAAATAGTAAGGGCTGTAGAGCTATCCTCTCCTGTTGAAGAGAGCGGGAAAATTGGCCGTCTCGGCAGCCTATCAAGCCCGTTACGAACGCCCCCGGCCGTCTCGTACCCATCAGTTAGAAGCAGCGCCAGTGGAGCCCCGATGACCGAACGACTTTGCAAGGCCTCACTGATATCGCTGCTGCCGGTATCGAGCCGCTGCCAAGCTGATCGAATGGTGCCGAATGTGTCTGAGTTAGACACCTTTACTGCTCGTGGCACTGTCGAGCCAGCAAATGGCGCTACTGACAACGGTAAGCCGAGAGAATCCGAAAGAGCGCGTGCTTTTTGCAGCAGCTGGTTACCTTGAGCATCGGTAACACTACTGGATATATCGACGATTGCAGTCAGAGTTTTTAAAGGTTGTTGCCGACTGGTGAATGGGGCTGCCAGAGCAACCACAACGCTTGATACGGCAAGCAGGCGCAGCAAGTAATAGAACATCCCCAGCACTTTAGCTCCCCGCGGGGCTCGCAGCATTGTGGCTGCAAAAAGAGCCACTACCAGCAGAAATAGCCACAGCACATGAGGGTTTTGCCATCTCATAGCTGCCCCCTCCAACTAGCTCTACCAGCTATTCGGCGCAGTAGGTCTAACACCACAACTATAAAAGCCGCCCAGGCGAGCATTGATTCGTGGTGAGTGATATCACGAACTCCACCGGCTTTACGCGCCATCTCTTGACCTGCCCCCCTACGCTCGCTCTCGATACTCTGCCCTGTTGGTGCAATTATCGGAATATCAACAGGAGCTTGAAGTGCTAGATCCGACTCCTGATCGGAGATAGCATTCACCGCGATCAGCTGTTCTGTGCCCCGTGCCTGATCAGAGTTGGCTCCTATAATGGCTAGTATTCCCGGCTCAGCTATCTCGATATTAAGCGGGGTTGAAGCCGCAATCTGTTCACTTCGAGGAGCTAGCCTAAATAGCGAGCTGTTTTCTATCTGCGGAAGTCGTAGCATTCCAACGCTAGAGAAGTCGGCGCTACTTGCTTCAGAGGCTGACAGTAACCACTGTAAAGCATTGAGAGTGAGAATGCTCAAGGTTGGGGTCTTTAATCCATCAAATGGAAAAACCTCGAATCCGACTATGACGAAGCGCTCTCCAGCATCTTCTCCTGCGCAAAGAATAGGCCCGCTAACTGAATACACTAACGCCTGCGCCCCTACTGGGCATTCAAGTATCCTAGCAGTCGGTAAAGTCATCAGCCCCGGACGCACATATTGAAGGATCGGATGAGATTCATCCCAACGAGTTATCTCAACCGCCCCAGCTGATGCCTTTGCTGCCTCACCAAATACCTGAGCTCCCCAAAGTTTAGAGCCACTATTAGGATACACTACCATAGTAGGATTTTTCGGACGACTTATCGGGGTTGCTCGGTGATAAACTACGGCTTTTAGGTTCTTTCTCTCGGTGACTTCGGAGCTTGTGAGCGACACCATTTTACCATACGGGACTCTCTCGATACCAAGCTCCTGCAATGGAACGTCACTTATGACTCCTAATTCTCCCTTTTCATCGCTACGCACTAACCATGCCTCATTGTCACTGGTCAGCAGGTCTCCTCCTTCACCCTCGATTGACAATCGACAATAACTCCAGGCCCGAGAAATCGGCTCTATCCGAATAATTTTGGTTTCACGTGATCCTATCCGATCGGTAACTGACGGAACTGCGAAGGTCTCACCAGATACTCGATCAGTGCACGACACACTTATCAGCACAGCTCCTAAATCAGGTCCTACGCGGGACACACCAACTTCGATCACCGGTGGCTGTGTCTTACGTGCTGCTACCGATGATATCCAGATGTTACGAATCGAATCCGAATCATATGGAATAGTCGTAACCCGCAATCGCTCTGTACGACTGCTACCCTCGATATACCTATCCGTGTATAGCCAGACACTGTCATAATCCTCGCCAGAAAGAGCATCTGGAATAATGGCACCAAGATTATCCGCCTCGTATGTTGGTTTGAGTGCTCTTACCAGGTTGATCGCATCGCTAGCAGGAATTGCTAGGGCAGCTTCATCTTTAAGAGTTTGCGGAACAAGGGTCCGTCCCGCCTTTACTACCGTAAACCTCGTGTCTGCCGACGCTTGCGCGATATCAGCTGCGGCGATCCGAACTGCCGCTTCAAGCCTCGTCTCATCGGGCCCCAGATAAGCTGCCATACTCTTTGACGTGTCTATAATTATTGCAACACGCTCTCCAGTTCGTGCACTCATAACTCCACTTGCTGCTAATGCAAGTGCAAGAGCCAATGCAAGCTCTAGCCAGAACTGTAATGGCGGCACAAAACGACGGCGACTCGGGGTATATTGTGGTAAACGAGAGAGCAGAAATAGAGTGGACGTGACCTGGGGTTGACCTGCACCCTTGGCCCGAAATAGGTATAGCAGCGCTCCAAGAGCAAAAGGGATTGCAGCCAGAAAGATCGGCCACGCCGAGCTAACTACAGCGCCAGCAACGGTGATCATACAAACAACCCCATACGACCGATCGCTTCCAGAGCGCACTGCTCTATACCAGCCTGATCAGTCAACACCGATTCCGATACTACTGCTTGAGTATAAGATACCTGGGCTGCCAGACAATCAGAGCGCACCAGCGAGTTATGCTCTCTAACTGCATGTGAATACTGCGCCTTAGTCGACGCAGTGATTTCTACTCCACGAACTCCACCGGTTTCGCTATCCAGCAACACCATCCCGCCCTGCCGACTACTAAGCGATAGATCCCATGGCCCTAGCACCTGCACTGCGTGGATCTCCATGTTTCGTGCTCTAAATGGCGCCAGCACACTCTGCAATATCTCTCGCGGGTAGAGAAAATCAGAGATCAGAACGCAGATACCGGGAAATCTTACACGAGCTGCTGCCTGTTTTGCCGCTCGAACCAGATCGATATCCTGCGTTGTCTCTGACACTACGTCTTCCGTTGCTACTTGGATAAAGCTTCCAAGCGCCCCATAAGCGCGTCCTCCCCAGTAGCGTGGACTATATGCACCGCCTAAAACTGAGATCATCACAGGATCTTGTGTGGCCAGTGCGATATAGCCTACACCACTGGCGATATATGCAGCTGTATCCCACTTAGCTCGAAGAGTTCTATTAGTAAGCGACCGCGAACCGTCAATAATAATGTAAACTGCCACATTTTCCTCTTCGAGGTAGCGCTTACAGTATAGCTTGTCGCTGCGGCTATAGAGGTTCCAGTCAATCGACCTCGGATTATCACCAACTTCATACTGCCTATACTCTGCGAATTCCACGCCATGCCCACGTCGCTGCGAGCGGTGCGCGCCCTGCCGCATACCATAAAATGAGCGCTTTGCGCGAAGAGCGAAGGAATCAAGTAATCGCAGCGCCTGCGTAGAGAGTTGCATCAAAGCACCGTGGCTACTTAGCGTTACGCACCTCCTCAAGGAGGTCATCTGCGGACACATTATCAGCCTCCGCCTGAAACTGTAGAATCAAGCGATGACGTAAAGTTGAGTGCAGAACCTGTTTAATATCATCAAAAGAGATATTAATACGACCATCGAGTAGTGCATTAACTTTAGCTGCCAACACTACAGACTGTGCTCCGCGAGGCCCCGGCCCGAATCTAACGTACTGCTTAACACTATCTGTAGCAAACTCAGAGCCTGGTGTAAGCGCTGAAACAATCCGCACCAAAACCTCTTGCAGTGGATCGGAGATAACAACGTGGCGAACTAGCTCTTGCATCCTGGTTATCTCTGCTAGCGCCACGTCGGCTCCAAATACCGGCATTACACTTGGGGTTACCGTTCCCGTAGTACGCGCAAGTATCTCTTTGAGTTCAGTTGAGCTGGGCGAAGGAACGAGTACCTTTACTAGAAATCTATCGAGCTGCGCCTCTGGGAGTGGATACGTTCCCTCAAGCTCAATTGGATTCTGCGTCGCTAAAACAAAAAATGGTTGCGGCAACGGGTAGGTTTGATCCAACACAGTTACCTGACGCTCTTCCATCGCCTCTAGCAGAGATGCCTGCGTCTTTGGTGTTGCGCGATTAATCTCATCAGCTAGGACGATATTAGCGAATACCGGCCCTTGCTTGAAAACAAACCGCCTAGCGCCTCCTGGCTCTTCGGTTAGTACTTGAGTGCCAGTGACATCCGATGGCATCAAGTCCGGGGTAAACTGTACTCGCTTGAAAGTAAGGCCCAGAGCCCGCGCGAGCGATTTTACCAGTAGTGTTTTGCCGAGTCCCGGAGCGCCTTCGAGCAGAACATGCCCACGTGCAAATATTGCAGCAAGCGTTGAACGAACTACTTCGTCCATACCAACGATCGCCTTACGCACCTCGTTTTCTATGGTTTGAAACGAGAACTGAAAATCCTTGATTCCCTGCTCTAGGGCTGCTGCGTCGCGAAACTTTTGAGGTGTTACCATAGGGTCCTAGTGTACTCCTCTCTACGTATTTACGACAGTAGGCTATAGCGATGAGCGAATTAATGAGGCTGGGTTTACATACTGTCCAGGACTATCTAAGAATATCACGATATTCAAGAGGTATCGGCTGCTCGCCTTTATGCGGCGCGCTTTTTGGCTTTGCAAGCGTCACGTCATCTATGGTCGTCTTGGGCTTAGCTTTAGATTCACCCTGCTCTGGATTAAGATTCTCTCCTGTGAAACGCTCATCTAATTTCTCATCAAGAGCCTCTATCCGAACGTCTTTAAACTCTCCCTGTCTACCGAGCCCAGGACCTTTAGGGGCATCAGGATCAAAACCTCCCTCCCGGGCCTGCACATTTCGATCTACTTCGGGAGAGCTACCACCGTCACTCGGATGCAAGCCTGGATTCGGATCGCGCTTGTCTGAATCGACCTTGTTAATGTCGCGCTGATTAAAGTCATCTTTTTTAGAATCACCCTGATTCGAATCGCCCTGATTGGCCGCATCGTTTCGTGGGGGTGTCTTGCCATCTCGTTCCTGTTCTTGTTTCTCTGACCCCTCTGACTGCTTAGTGTCGCTGTTGTTTTTGGCTCCCTGCCCCTGACTCTGTTCAGCGCCACGCTGGCTACCCTGCTTACCACCTTTTGCTTTTCCTTCCTGCGGAGCCTTATCTTCCTTGGTTTTATCTCTGCTTTGATTACTGGTCTGGTCTTTGCTTGGGTCTTTGCTTTTGTTCTGCTCTTTGTCCTGGCCTGACGAATTGGAGGTCGAAGCTGCAAGTTCTTCCTGTGCCTTTTTTACTGCTTGTTGCAATTGAGTTAACCCTTCCTGCAATGAATCCTTACCCTCTTCATTTCCTAAGCCCTGCGATTTCTCCCCAGCGCCATCTCCACCTGTACCAACACCCTGCTCCTGCTGGCCTTGCTGACCCTGCTGGCCCTGCTCACCTTGCTGACCCTGCTCACCTTGCTGACCCTGCTGGCCCTGCTTACCTTGCTCACCCTGCTGGCCCTGCTCACCTTGCTGACCCTGCTGGCCCTGCTTACCTTGCTCACCCTGCTGGCCCTGCTTACCTTGCTCACCCTGCTGGCCCTGCTCACCTTGCTGACCCTGCTGGCCCTGCTCACCTTGCTGACCCTGCTGGCCCTGCTCACCTTGCTCACCCTGCTGGCCCTGCTCACCTTGCTCAACCTGCTGGCCCTGCTCACCTTGCTCACCCTGCTGGCCCTGCTCACCTTGCTCAACCTGCTGGCCCTGCTCACCTTGCTGGCCCTGCTGGCCCTGCTTACCTTGCTCTTCCTGCTGACCCTGTTCCCCTTTCTGCTCCTGCTGACCACCTTGGTTGTTCTTAGCGGTCTCTCTGTTGTGTTTGCCTGACGGAGCCTGTTTATCCTGCGGGGCTTCATTTTGGTTATTGCTTTGCTGATGCTCTTCTTGCCCTGATTTCCGAGCCGGCCTATCTCCTAAGTTAGACTTTCGCAAAGATGAATCAAGGGTGTCGTGCGCTGTCTCTAACGCCGTCTGCACATCCTGAAGCTCTGCCTGAGGATCACTTATCTGCTCTACCAGTAGAGCTAATGCCTGTTTTACATCTTCTGGAAGCTCTGGGTGTTGCGCCTCAACCTGTTCAATTTTAGCGATAAGCTCCTCAAATACCGAGCGCGGCTTAAATAGTAGAGCTACGCAGAGCGCTGCTAGACATACTACTCCAACCGCAAGAGCCCGTCTTTCAACTTGAGACAACACGTATGGCACCACATTTTTGGCCACGAGTTCCTCTGGTATTATTGAAGAAAGCTGTCGTGCAAGTAGCTCCCGTTGTACGCCGTTGACTGAGTCACGCTGTTCACAAAGCTCGGCATACGACACCGCTCGCTCCTTGGTACCAGCTACTGTGTCTAGTATCTGCGCTGCCTCGGTGCCTGAAACCAAAAGCGAGCGCACGCCGGCTCGATACACCCAAATCCAACTGAGAACAGCACACGCACTAACACACCAACCAACCCAGGTTGCATAGTGCGCGACTACAACGATCGATAACACCACGGTTATAAGGGAGCTAATCACCAGTATCGCCACGGCATTCCAGCGATTATTTCGCTCGCACCTCTGAATATCCGATATAAGCTCTCCAATCTCGCGCTGCATCGAGAGCACCTACCCTTGCTCAGCTGTTGCTGTTAATTGCGCGCTATCGCCTCTCTCATCCTGTGCTGGGCCCTTCCTTAGCGAGCCTCCTCGCTGAAAACGGTTTACCGCGTTATTGTGCTGATCAAGATTCTCTGAAAAAATGTGTCGCCCCTCGCCATTACCAACAAAATACAGATACCTAGTTTCTGCCGGGTACAGCGCGGCTTTGATGGCTGATAGTCCGGGATTAGCGATAGGACCTGGGGGCAGGCCGCTAATAACGTATGTATTGTATGGAGTCTCAGTTTGCAGGTCGCGTTTTGTAATGTTGCCATTAAAATTTTTTATGCCGTAGATAACGGTTGGGTCAGCCTGCAAGCGCATTTCCATCTTTAGTCGGTTATGAAAAACTGAGGCTATGATCGGCTGCTCGTCAAAGTTGCCCGACTCTTTCTCAACAATCGATGCAAGTGTTAATATCTGGTGCTTGGACATACCAAGTTCCTGGGCACGCACATTCCACTCCGCTGGCCAGCGCCTTTTTAACTGCTCGTGCATCGCTTTGATCACCTGGCGTGCCTGGGTATTTCGCCGAAAATTGTAAGTTTCGGGGAATAGGTATCCTTCAAATGATTGAACATCAATCCCCTCTTCACGTAGAAGATCTTTATCAGCCAAAGCTTGCTCAAACGATGGGCGGTCAACGATACCAGCCTCCTCAAGCACTAGGCCGATCTCAACAAGTGTCATCCCCTCGCGAATCGTTGCTTTACGCGGGATAGTTTCTCCGCGAACCATGATGTCGAGAATCTCTAACGGCGTCATCGACGCCTTTAGTGCGTATTCTCCGGCTTTAATCTGAGTATCTTTATTGTACCAACGCGCCAGCATGCGAAACGCAAAGCTACTGCGAATAAGTCCCTGCGATTCTAACTGACTTGCGATCTGTCTAAAGCTGCCCCACGTTTCAGTGTCAAATATCACCATCTCTACTCGATTGGGATCGCGTGGTTTGAGGGCATAGTGCACACAGGCAAAATAAGCCGCTCCCACCACTAAAAGCGGCACGGCTAAGGATACTAAAAACACCACTAACCGAGAGATAAAACGCACACACCCCCTTCTGCTATCCACTAAGCTTTTCAAAATAGCGCTCTAAGATCAGACAAGCTGCAAAAGCGTCCAGCTGCGTTCGCTCAGCACCAGCGCTGCGCAATCTCTCTAAAGCGTCATGAGACGAAAAGGCCTCGTCGATGTATTCAATGCGAATCGGCGCTCGCTTGACAAGACGTCTGACAAACCCCTCTACAATTTCACAAGTTGCGGTTCGCTCTCCCGATGGACCAAGGGGCAGCCCAACTACCAAAAGCTCCGGTCGACGCTCGGCTATCACCTTGAGCAACTCCCGCTCTGCCCCACCTTGAGCCTTGGGCCAAACCGCCAATGGGAAGGCGATTTTTACCGAGGAGTCTCCCCAAGCAGCTCCGACCCTTACCGTCCCGACATCTACCGCTAGCACAACCATGACTATAGGTTAGCGCTGCCGAGCGGTATCACGCCACCCTAGAGAAATCGCCAGCTTGTTATATCTGCTAGAACAAGGTTATTTTTTAAAAAGAGGTGCTTGTTAGTACCCCTCTATCCGGCTTAAAGTCTTCCGGTCTATGGGTATCTCCTCTTTAACTGTCAGGGCCGCAGTTGTGGTCCTGGCAGGAGCCATCGTTGTTAAAGGAACCCCGGTTGGTCAGAACCTCGTTCGTGGGTTAGTCCCCGTTCGTGATTCAGAGCGGCTGCTGTTTGATCCTGCCAGCCCATTTCAAAGCGCTGCGCTAACCTCTGCAGAGGTCCCGATTACCCTGGGAGCCCCCGATACCCTTGGCCTTACCCCCAACAACAACCCCTCCATTACACAGCAGAGTGCGGTCGAGGAGTTTAAGCACACTGTAAAAAAAGGCTCCACGATCGCCTCGTTGTGGCGCGATCTAAAAGGGGCCCCTCACTCCTTTCATTCCTTTATTAAGGCCTTCTCGACAAAGCAGCCAAAGCTGCGCGCCGGGGAAGTCGTCTCGGTGACCCGCAAAGGGGATGATGTAGTTGAATTACGGCGAGAGCTAGGTGGTGGAGCCACCCTTGTTATCGCTAGCGATGGGGTCGAGGGGTATGTGCCGCGTGTTGAGCAGGCGCTGGTACACACTCGCGATCGCAAAGTTTCTGGGACCATCTTTTCATCTCTTGTAGAGGCTGCGCGTGGCATAGATATGCCGTACACCGTGGTAGATGACTTCGTAGACCTCTTCAGTAACCGAGTAGATTTTCGCAAGGACTTGCAATCTGGAGATACATTCACTGTGTGGTTCGAAGAAAAGCGTCTCGACGATGGGCGGGTGCTATCGACCGGCACTATTAAAGCTGCCTCTATATCCCTACAGGGCACGATGTACGCAGTTGTTCGAGACATCGCTGCTGATGGCACAGTGCGCTACTTTGACGAGAAAGGTCAGATGCCAACCAAATCGTTTCTACGATATCCGGTTCAGTTCACCCGCATCTCTTCAGTCTTTACGCACGCCAGGTTTCACCCGGTCTTAAAGATTTCACGACCTCACAACGGGGTCGATTTTGCTGCGCCGATAGGCACGCCGGTGCGCACTGTGGGCGATGGCACCGTGCTGTTTGCTGGCTGGAACAAAAGCGGCGGAAACATGATCAAAATCGCTCATGACTCACGCTATACAACCGAGTACATGCACCTTTCCAAGATAGCCACTCACGTGAAGAAGGGGTCTCGTGTAAGCCGCGGCTCAGTGATCGGCGCGCTTGGCAATACCGGTCTCTCAAGTGGCCCTCACTTGCACTTTGGACTATTCGATAAAGGCCAGTACGTCGATCCAATGAAGGCGAAGATCATCCAATCTACCCCCGATGCTAAGGCCCCCAAAGCGGTCTATGCGCTTATTGCTGAGATGAAGCGTACCCATGAGAGTATCGCGGTTGCAGCAGCACCCAACGCAACTGCTAAAAAGAAGGCATGAGCTTCTCAGTTTCAATCCTCGCAACAGGCTCAGAGTTACTTGACGGTAGAGTCGTAGACACTAACTCAAATGTAGTGGCTCGCGCGCTATCCGAATTAGGCCTCAAGCTAAAGCGGGTGCTAGTCGTTGATGATGACCTTCAAGAGCTTGTGGATGGCCTTAAATCTCTAAGCCTCGTCAGCGACGTGATTATTACATCCGGCGGACTCGGGCCAACATCAGACGATCTCACTCGCGATATGGTGGCTAAATTTTTTGGAGTCCAAGTAGCGGAGTTTCCTGCCGCTCGTGCCCACCTTGAGAATTTCTACAGAAAGCGGGCGCGGGTACTCGATCCAGCAAACTTAAAACAGGCGCTGCTACCAGTCGGCGCAACTATGATACCAAACGAAAATGGCACAGCTCCAGGTTTTATGCTCACAGGTAGTGGCGCAGGACTACACCCTGTTACAGTATGCTCACTATCCGGAGTACCGCGTGAGTTCATTCCGATGTTTAACGATACGGTGCTTCCACTAATTAGCAGCAAATCCGGAGATACCACGCCACTTCACCGGCGCACATTTAAACTCTTCGGAGTTCCTGAATCAGTAGTTGGAAAGATAGTTGAAGGCTGCCAGCTTCCACCGCAGATCACCGTATCTTACAGAGCTGCATTTCCTGAGGTGCATGTGGTGCTCAAAGCTCCACAGCAGATAGACCTTGACACTCCCGCAGCTATCGTGCGCCAGGCACTTAATCGAGGTGTAATCTACACCGAGAATGCCAAGCAGACATTCATTGAGCGGATACACGAGCTTCTTATAAATCAAAAAGCTACTATAGCTACAGCCGAGTCATGTACTGGGGGCCTAGTAGCGAGCTATCTAACGGAAACGCCCGGGTCATCCTCTGTATTCCCGGGGGGCGTTGTATCTTACGATAATTTGATTAAGGAGCGCATACTTAACGTTCCACCAACAACTCTTGAGACGGTCGGCGCAGTAAGTGCTGAAACGGTCCGTGCCATGGCTAGTGAGGTTCGTACGATTATGAACAGCACATACGGAATCGCAGTGAGCGGCGTTGCTGGTCCAAGTGGAGGTAGTGAACACAAACCGGTGGGTACAGTGTGGATCGGCCTATCCGGCCCGAATAGACTCTCTTTTGAACGTAAGATTCTCTACGTTAACGATCGACGATCGGTACGCGTGTACGCTACTTATGTGGCTCTAGACCTCCTGCGCCGAACTCTGGAAGGTCTTGAGATATCCGACACCTACCCCATAATCGCTGCAAAACCTTGAGGATTTTAGCAGATGGTCGATCTTGGAGGTATCCGTCAACAACGATATCTGGGATGATAAGAGATACAGAAAGGATGTGTTTTTATAGCGTTCTCCAAAAATCCGTAGCGAAATCCCGAGTTTTGGAGAACGCTATCGATTCGCGGATGCGAATCAAAACAACAACCTATAGTGATGTCCAG
>JBKCMS010000181.1:0-10016 GCA_046300175.1 Pseudomonadota bacterium
CGGTTTTACCTGTAAGTACATCAGCTGTACTTCGCCCAAGTACGAGCATCTCTCGAACGGCCGATATTATCGAGCCAGAAAATGGGAGCTGCCCCTCTGCAAATCTCGATATAAACTCAAGTTGTTCAACGGGACTAATCAGTAGGCTTCCATTTAGCCAAAAGTTATCAACCTTACTTCCGCACTGAACATTGCCATATCCGCATTGGCTTAAGTAATGGCGATATCGATTCCGTCCAATCCGACGTGCGAGGATCTGGAAGTACCAGAGCGCAGAGCCCGATAGAGCCTTCCTTAGGTTTAACCGGGTCTTGAGCTCATCATTCCAGGCCGGCCCTCCATCCCAGTCGATCTCTTCTGAAACGTCTGTCACTCCGGAGTCCAGAGCGATCATCGAGTTAATGATTTTAAAAGTAGACATCGGTCGGACTCGTGTGGTTGTCCGATCAATTCCGCATCCCAAGACGACACCTCTTTTAGAGTCCTGGACCAAACAGCATCCAACTCGTCCACGGCGGCTAAATACATCCTGAAAATGCTGACTAAATCGAATGGGGCGTGTTGTCATGAGAATGAATAACGTCCAAATCACCAGTTGTCGCGTCCTAATGTAGCTCATATTATACTGATATTCACGCGCGACAATCTGGTGGATTTAATTGTTATGCATCGGTTACTAACCCATTGAAATAGCTCGCAGTAGCATCAGATGAAAGTCACAAAATACTTCCACTTTCGGCGTTCTCTCCCTGACCGTGACGCTATTCAAGATGAGTGGATTCGAGAGGTTATAAGAAATCCAAGTAGAAGAATAACCCAGGATGATGGTAGAATAAGGCTGTGGGGCAAGATTCCCGAGGCAAACAACAGGTATCTCAGGGTTGTCCTTCTTGAGGATGGCGAAACGGTGCATAACGCTTTTTTCGACCTAAATTTTAAGGAGTAAGAGCGATGAAAGTCAGATATTTTGAGGACACCGATACTCTTTACATTGAGCTAAGTGACAGAGAGCCTGCTCAAACTGAAGAACTGAACGACAATGTACTGTTAGAGCTCGATAAAGATGGCAAGGTCGTCGGGCTGACTATAGAGCATGCGAAACAAGCTCAGGGGAAGCTAGACTTTTCCTATGAAACTGTAGCTGCATAAGGCACGCCGCTCGTTCGCTCTGTCGGTGCCTAAAATCAACGCTCCTGTTACGTCTGATTTTCCTCCCCCCTCCCAGGCGTTAGAGAATCTAGGCAGGTTTGTTATCCAAGACTACGTAGTGTCGACGAGGCCAAGCTACCCGCCTTTCATGATTTGCCGCTACGAATGATGCCAATTCAGCTCTTGGCTTGACGAAAGCTTCCTCGGTTCGACGAAAGATCCAGCCACTATTCTCAGTGGAATTGATCACCTCAAATCCTCTCAGACCTCGATATACTTCACCGGGTGATATCGGGGATCCATCCGCTAAATCAAAGCTGACAGTTGCCAATACCACTGCAAGCATTCCACCTGGAACCAAAAGCTCGCTGGCTACCTGAAAAAACCCGAACAAATCTGGATCATAGCTGCCCGCCGCAAACACATCGCTGATGAGTTTTGCTCTCCCCGAAAACTCGCCACGCAGATCTTGGAATTTAATGCCGTCTATGCAGGTGAACTCTGGCTGGCCTCTTAGAAACTCCAGGTTCGTGACAGCTTGCGAACTCTGAGAAAGACAGTAAGGATTAGAAACGACCTTCGCATGTGCCGAAAAAAGCGGTAACTTAAAGTAGTCCATTTCCGCACAGAAGTTGCCAGGCCCTATATGCAGCCAAGTGTCATCTTTCCCGAGCTGTTGTAATGCTTGGATGTAGCAATTGCCGAAGAAATCAAGGTGGCTCAAATTATCTACGGCTCCGCGCTGCAACAGCCCTCTGTCTTGGATATAGTCGTTTGCTCGCAATTTATGCTCATTGTGTTCAAGCTCCAGAGCTGTATCTGTAAATTCATTAAATTTGAGCACAAGCTCCTTCGCTTCTTGATGACTTACCATAATCAAGTCTCTCTACATCCCGTAGCTTTCGTTAATCAGAGCCGGTTTGATACCAAGGCATAACGTTACAGTGAAAAGAGTCGCGCTAACAGAGCTCGTTGTGAATTCAGGGACTTAGGCGCGCGACATCTTTTCGACTGTTGTGTTATGCCGTTTCTAGAACCTCATTTACATCATTACCACTATCCGGTATAATTGGTATTGTGGCAATCAGGAGCTTTAAAAATAAGACATCTGAAGAGATAAACTACGGGATCTCTTCAAAACAGTCGCGAAAGCTGCTTCCACTAGAGTTGCATGAGAAGGCTCGGATTAAGCTGGCTAGAATTGGGGCGGCTACTAGCCTGCAAGATTTCCAGGAGCTCCGGGGAAATCGATTTGAGGCGCTCAAGGGAGACAGAAAGAATCAGTACAGCATCAGGATTAACAACCAGTTTCGAATCTGTTTTAAGTGGGACGGTAAACACGCTTTTGATGTTGAGATAGTTGACTATCATTGAATTGAGGACGAGATATGGGCCAGAACACTATTCACACAACACCAGTTCATCCTGGGGCCGTTTTGCGCGATGAGCTTGAAGAAATTGGAGTCAGCCAATCCGCTCTCGCTGTACATATCGGGGTATTGCCGAAAACTATCAATGAAATTTGCCGAGGAAAGCGAGGAATTAGCGCTGAGATGGCGTTGAAGCTCTCGCAGGCTCTAGGCGCAACTCCATATTTTTGGCTCAATCTCCAAAACAACTGGGAGCTGAGTCAGATTAGTAGCCCCAAAAAAATAAGACCACTGGCCGCATAAAGTTTGCGTGATGGGATCGCGATCAGCGCGTCCGACAAGCGATTGTTATACCCAATCCTTGCGACTTTATCGTCAATTATCCGGATCAAAACTACTCAATACGGCCTCCAAAGCTAGTTCAGCCGAAGCACCCAGGAGCTCTGCATACGACGTAGACCCTCCTTGCACATTTTGCGTTGAAACGGCGAAGAACGCATCCCCATCGCCAAGGGCGTGAAAAAGATGAATCGCTCGCGCCATGGAAGAGTGAACCGATCGAGCAAGCTGCCTCAATTGGTAGGGCGTCATCATAAGGTCTGTAACGAGAAGCGTATGAGTCGTGTTGCCGCCTGTCATGGCTCCCTTCAACGCACTTGAGCAGGCCAAAACTTCGCTGTACGACATTCTATTTCCAGTGGATCAGTCTAAGTGACCACGAACCGTATTATTTGATTGATCGACAAGCGCTCCGATTGCATTAACGACAGTGAATACTCCTACCGAGAATTCGCTCGTGTTCCTAAATGCCCCGCCCTGTCCACAAATTTCCCAAAGGTCATAGTTCGGACCTTTACCCACGCTTGCTGAGCTTCCTGCGCCGTGTGGCCCCAAGGGAAAGCGACCAATTGAAGTGGTAACACCACCGATAGCTTCGATCCCACAGCACGATCCTCCCGCAAAACAGATGGCATCAACCTGCGCATCTCCCGTTTCCCAACCGTCCAGTAGAACTGTACAACTAGAACCGCCACGTATATCGACCGCGCAGGATACATAGCGATCAAATTGAAACACTGTGCATCCGGTCGGCCCCTCTCGATACTCGGCAGAGCCAATACTCAACTGCGGAAAGCTAAACTCGAGAACACGTCGCGCTGATGAACAAACCGGAGTCAACGACAGATGGCTATTTGTCTTTCGAATTGATCCATTCATAGCTTGCTTAGCGCGTATAACGTTCCGGTGAGCGTGAGCTTTGGCGATCCGCTCGAAAGCATGGTTATCTAAAGTTCCCCACCATTAATTGAGTAAAAGAATGTCATTTTTCTCCGAATAGCTGTCGATAAGAAGTGTAACAGCATAGGAGGACTAGGTATGAGAAAAGAGGAGAACAAGTCTGGGGTTCGACAGTACCGTAAGTACAGCAAGGAGCTGAAGGAGGAGGTGTGTCAGTTAGCGGAGAGTAGCGAACTGTCGCACAAGGAGCTTGGAGCCAAGTTTGAGATTGACCCTACCCTTATCAGCAAGTGGCTAGCGGCGCGGCGCAATGATGGAGCTGAAGCGTTCCGAGGTCGGGGGGTTAGAACGGAGCTTGAGGCGGAGCTATCACGGCTGAAGAAGGAAAACAGCGACCTTAAACAGGAGCGTGAAATCCTAAAAAAAGCGGCGGCGTACTTTGCCAAGCACCAAGCCTAAGGTACGCCTTTATCTTTAAAGAGACGGTGCATTATCCGATTAGCCTGATGTGCCGAGTGTTGGATGTCAGTGAGCAGGGTTACTATCAATGGTGCAAAGTGAAGCGGGATCTGAAAGCGAAGCGCAAGCAGCGTTTGTGTGCGTTGATACGAAGGATCTTCCACTCTCATAAGCGACGATACGGTAGTCCACGGGTATGGAAAGAGCTGCGCAAGATGCAGGTCAAGTGTAGCGAGAACCGCACTGCCTGGTTAATGGCTGAGATGGAGCTTGTGGCGAAAGGAGCACGTAAATTCAGGATTACAACGAGCTCCAGTCGCTCTGAGAAGAGAGCTAAGCGCATAGCCGCAAACATCCTTGCGCGGAAGTTTCATGTGAACGGTCCTAACCAGGTATGGTGCGGAGATATTACCTATATCTGGACGAAAGAAGGCTTCATGTACCTGGCTGTGTTTATCGACCTGTTCTCGCGTCGGGTGGTTGGCTGGACACTTGGAGAGCGATTGACGACTGAGCTGGTGCTACGCGCGTTGAAGCAAGCGATCTCCATCAGACGTCCACCACCTGGACTTATGATTCACACTGATCGCGGTAGTCAGTATACCTCGGACGCCTTTATCGCGCTGCTACTCCAGGACAAGCTAACGCCGAGTATGAGCCGTAAGGGCAACTGCTGGGACAACGCGGTCGTAGAGAGCTTCTTTGCGACCCTGAAGCGAGAGCTGATCATCGGGGAGATAATCTACTCTCGAACCCAGCTCAGAGAAATGATTATCGACTACATCGACAGATACTATAACCCAGTGCGGATGCATTCTACGCTTGATTATAAATCGCCGATGGAGTACGAGAGACAAAGAGCATAGCGTTTGGGGGAAGATGCCGAAGGCCGTAAGTTTCAAAAAATAACGCGCGAACGGGGGGTAATTCAAACGCCCCCGTGAAGTGAGCGTCGTCAAAAAATGAAACTTACCGACTCAATGAAAATGGGGGAAGACCAATCGCCCGAGCTTAACACGGCAACGCTAACATCACTTGCCATTTTCTCATCGCGACAACCACTTTTTGTGGTATACAGCGACCAAAAGAAGCGTATTAACCAGCAATAGGTAGATCTGGAAGGCAGAATTCTCGATGTGCCACACCGGAATAGATGGAATAACTAAAACCACACTAATGAAACTGGCTAAATAAGTGAAGCCGGTTTCGGTTTCCGGATATCGCCATGCCTTTATCACGGTTGGGAGCGCGGCAAGACCATCCCCTGATGCGGACAACACTATAGCGGTACGCGGAGAATCGGCGATTGCCCAAAAAAACAAGGCGGTCAACGAGAGGACTCCACATAACACATCGAAGGTCGTCATTTTCCAATAGCTTTGGCGATTAGCAAATGAACTCAGAACAACAAGAAGAGGCACGAAGCCTGCCAGGAAGATCCGAACAGTAGCCCAAATATCAGCATTCGATGACCATGCTGCTCCGGTTCTTATGAGAGGAGCGAGCGCACACATAGACCAGGAAACTCGATTAGGCTTGGTCTTCCCCGCAATGGTATCGCGGATATAAGCATAAGCCCCTCCGACGCTGATAATCGCGCTTAGAATCACTAGCAAGTGTGCTGCGGAAAGGGGCGACATCAGTCCTGTGGTTTAATCGAGAGCTAGACCGAGAGCGATAACGCCACTATCAGCAGGCGCAACCACCCTGCTGGATTTGATTGTTATCCCAGAGGATTAGCTAGTCAAGAAATACTTAAGGAGGTGACTAACATATGGTAGTATATGTATGTATATGGTAGTGTCTACTCATGGAGTTTGAGTGGGATGCCGGTAAAGAGTCTGATAACATTCGAAAGCATGGCTTTACCTTCGCCGATGGGGTGGAGGTATTCTTAGATCCAAATGGCTTCGCCCTTCGAGATGAAAAGCAAGCCAAGACGGAGAGTCGGCATTATTAGGTAGGTAGGCTAACGAGTGGGGTCGTTGTTACGGTCCGTTACACTCGTCGAGCAGGTAAAGTGCGCATCTTCGGGTGCGCCAAGTGGCGTAATTTTAGGAGACTGTACGATGAAAGAGCCAACGCCAAGAAATCTTAGGATTGATGCCGCTGAGACTTCAAAGATCAGACGCGCGATGAGGAAGCAGAAACTTGTAAAGATCACGATTAACCTTGATGCGGATAGCTTGGAGGCCGTAAAGAAAGAAGCTTCTGCATCGGGAGTCCCGTACCAACGATTACTCAACAAGCTGTTGAAGGAGAGTCTGGCCAGCAAGCGGGCTACCGAATCTCGTATAGACCGCATCGAGAGGGAATTACGAGAAGTGAAGAAACGCCTGGCTGCCTAGCTAGCGCTTCAAAAACACCCTGGGCGAAGCGTTTGGGTTAATCAATGCTTCTTCGTCGACTTGGAATCTATTTTTCGTAGACTGTCGTACCACTTATTCAAAGCCGTAGCACAGGGTCCAACTGCTTCGAAGTACGACCGCGCGTATTCAGGATCCATCCACGCATCCTGGTAGGCGATTGCTTCCTGTTGAGTATACGCCTTCGTTATCTCAAAGCAGGAGCGATTGCTGTCCCATTCATTCACATTGAAGCCTGCACTCGCCAATCCGGGATCGTAGCTGGCATCGAGCGTATGCCATACGTCCTTGAGCAGTACCTCGACCCAAAAATGGGTTAACTGAAATTCGGAGGGATAAAGAAGTCTGATTTCTTCCGGTATTTTGGCATCAAGGAACGTTTCGCCAACACGACCGCGAACGGCATAGCCAAGAGCACCGAGTCGTTGAAGCAATTCGATTCCCTTAAAGTAGCAATTATTTGCGGGCGTAGCCATTTGCGACGACCAGGCATAAGGTCGGTTGCGGATCTCCTCGAATATAGCGCGTGCGGCTTGATGCTCCATCGATGAACCAAACTCTTGCTCAGGCGGATAACGCATAAATCAGCAGTTGCCGCGCCTCTTCAAAGCTCTTATACTTTAGTGAGCAAGGCGGCAATCTGCTGCATTTATTTGTTATACTCCTTTTAGTTGGAACGCACCATGAAAAGAGCCGCCGCAGTTCAATATGTTACCGATGAGAAGGGTCGCAAGAAATCAGTTATCCTTCCTGTGGAGACCTATGAGGAGATGCTTGAAGACATTCAAGATCTCGTTGCCGTTGCTGAGCGTCGAAAGGAAAAGACGATATCATTCGAAGAAATGAAAAAGAGGCTAAAAAAAGATGGCCTACTATAAGGTCACTTTCAAAGCGTCAGTAGCTAAGGACCTCAAGCGTCTAGATCGATTGGCAGCCCATAGGGTACTTAGAGCAGTGGAGTCTTTGCGGGAGAATCCGTTTCCCGCTTCGTCCAAAAAATTGATTGGATCGGAACATACATTTCGGATTCGAGTTGGAGACTATCGCGTCATTTATATCGTAAACAAGCAGAGGCGAGAAATCGAGATTCAACGAGTGCGGCATCGCAGAGATGTATATCTTTAAACCTGAAGATTTTATGAACGCCGAAGCATTTAGCTTGCCGACTGCGCCTGAGGGTTCAAAGTAGTCACGACCTTTCGAGTCAAACCATCAGCCAGCCTTTTATGATTGTCGGTATCTAGGTGAATCCCATCTGTCTGACTAGCCTGAGCAACAGAAGCCGCATCAAAAAAATGACAACCGTGCAGCTCGGCAAAACGCTGATAATGCGCCGATAAAGATTTTGATTTCTCAATTTCATCTGGAAACTGATGCAAGATACCAAAATCATCAGTGCTGGTAACATGGGGTGGTGATACCAACAAAATCTGCTGAATTTTAGGGCTAAAGTTTCGAGCCGCCACTAGCAAGCTGGCGGCTCCACGACTGATATCGAAGGCACTGAGATTAAAGTTGGCTTTCAGGTCGTTTGTGCCCAGCATAATTATCAGCAGATCAAGCGGGCAGTGCGTCTCTAAGGCGACTGTGAGGTAGGCCAATCCGTTGCGATTCGGACTGAAGGGGTCGTCAAAACAAGTGGTGCGGCCACAAAGCCCTTCCTCAATGACGCGGAATCCATCGCCTAATGAGTCTTGAAGAATACCAGTCCAACGCTCATGCCAAGCGAAGCGGCCATTACCACCAGGAGGATCTCCCCATGTATTGGAATCGCCAAAGCAAAGGATCGTGCGCATCAAGTTCTCTCTAGGGAGTATAACATTTCCGACATCTCGTCGGCCCCTCAATCATACTCGCATCACGATACTATTCAACGGGGCCGACTGAGTGTGCTCGGACCTTGTTATACGGCTTAATCTCAGTATCCCAATTTTATTTTTCTGTATGCTTCAAATCGGTCAATTTGTTCTTCATTGTTGAGTTCAAAATACGCGTTATAACGAGCTTGATCGCCACGAAGAATTAAAGTTCCGACTTTCCCTGAGACCCCGCTTCGTAATTTAATGTAGTCGTCTTGTGAGGCCAATTCCCAAATCTTACGGGGATCACTATCGTGCAATAGAGATTCTATGGATGAACAAACGGCGGCGACTTGATCGGGCTCGGATGGGGAATTAGCGATTTCCTTTAAATTTACAGCCAGTCTATGTTCCGCAGTTCGAAGACTATCCCACTCGTCCTGAGATGGAAGAAATCCGTAGCGAGGCCAAATGTGAGGACCGGACTTGCCCGCGCTTAATTCAACCCTGTTAAACAACCTAGTGCGCAAGCCAAATTGAATAATTCGAGAAAATATATGAACCCCTAATCCGAAAGCTTGGATATTATCGATGGACAACTTGTCGAAGGGATGAACAACATATTTTGCTTCCCATCTGCCACCGCCGCAATTTAAAACGAACGCGCCATTTTTGTTTATTTGGCCGAGTCGGATGCTGCCAGAATCCAAATCGCGGGCCTTCCCTAAATAATGCTCGAAGACGCTTAAATCTATTTTTGTTGATTGGGAAATCGTTGCCCAAGTTGTATCTGACCATTTGGGGGTAGAATTTTTAATAAACATCACTACTCTAAAACATTAAGATAAGCCGTATAACGTTTCAGTGAGCGGGCGCTTAGGCGATCCGCTCGAAATAATTGTTATCCATACAGCGCATGGATTACGTTGGATATACTCTTTAATGTCGGATTTCCCTCCGGCGATAGAATCCTATGCAGAGTGCGACGAGATGTTTTTGACTTCTTCGCTAACGAACCCTTATTTACCGCATCCAAGTGCCCGCGGAGTATCTCCTTAAAAGATTCAATATCTTTGTCGATAAGGCACTGCCAAAATGCTCGAAAAACGAGCTCCTGATCCTGCAATCGCTTGGCGCTGCTTGTCTTGACTGTTCCTGCTCCGGTCTTAAGTCGCCGAATCGGAATATCGCTCAAGGAGAGCTCTCGCTTTTTTGATGTCGCTTTTTTGGGCATTTTTTCCTCCGCCGTGAATAAGCAGAACAACTCGCTGACCAACTCTGGCAAAATATACTCTAAGTCCATTCTTCCAGCGAAGCTCAGATAGTCCATCCCCGAGATGCTTTGCATCGCCAAGGTGGTCGTAGTGCTCAATTCGAAACACACGCGATTCCACTAGCGCCTGAATCTTGGCCGACTCGGTTGACAGCCACATTTCAAACTCTTGAGTGCGAATCACCTGCATGATTGTAGTGTGCCATATATGGCACACTACTCACAAGGGTTATTTAGAAGGCCCCTCAGCGATTAGTGGAGTCCAAACTCGAGACAAACTTAGAGATTTTGGTAGTCTCCTCACCTCAAAGACGTCAGGGTTTGATAGTTGCCGCCAAAAGTCAAAACCAAGGGAGTTGTC
>JBKCMS010000182.1:0-19553 GCA_046300175.1 Pseudomonadota bacterium
TGGGAGCACCTTTATAATCGCGATATAATCTCGATGCCCGATAAATGGGAGTATCCATGGTATGCCGCGTGGGATCTAGCCTTTCACATGATCCCATTCTGTAGGATCGACCCGGATTTTGCGAAAAACCAGCTGCTTCTCTTCCTTCGTGAATGGTATATGCACCCAAACGGCCAGATTCCGGCCTATGAATTCGGCTTCTCTAACGTAAATCCTCCGGTGCACGCTTGGGCCTGCTGGCGTGTGTACCAGATCACAGCTCAGAATGGCGAGCCAGATAGGCTCTTCCTAAAAAGAGCTTTCACCAAACTATTACTCAATTTTACCTGGTGGGTGAATCGCAAGGATGCCCATGGAAGGAATCTCTTTGGAGGTGGCTTTCTTGGTCTTGATAATATCGGGGTTTTTGACCGCAGCGCACCTTTACCCAAGGGAGGCAGCTTACAGCAAGCTGATGCGACCGCCTGGATGGCGTTCTACTGCGGAACTATGCTCTCCATAGCTCTTGAGCTTGCGACTGAAGACGGTGAGTATGAAGACCTTGCGTCCAAATTTTTTGAACACTTTATAGCTATCTCTTCAGCCATTAATAGCTTCGGTGGTACCGGACTCTGGGATCAACTAGACGGTTTTTATTACGACCAATTAGAGCTGGAAAATACAACCATCCCGCTGCGTGCTCGTTCATTGGTGGGTATCATTCCGATGTTTGTTGTTGAGATATTGGAAGATCACAAGATCCGCAAGCTACCAGGATTTAAAAAACGGCTGGATTGGTTCATCGCCAACAATCCTGCTCTCGCCAAACAGCTTGCAGCTTCACACCGAGCACAGAGTTCATCGGCGGAGTCGCCAAATAGCTCTCGTGGGCGCGATACGCTCTTATCGATCCCCTCTACCAAACAACTCTTGCGACTACTCTCATACGTCCTTGATGAGCGAGAGTTTCTCTCCGCGCACGGCATGCGTTCACTATCTCGCATTCACGCAGAGTATCCCTATCGACTGACCCTTGAGAATCGTGATTATGGGATCGATTACTGTCCGGGTGACTCAAATACCGACTTTTTCGGCGGAAACTCCAACTGGCGAGGCCCGGTGTGGTTCCCGATGAACGCTCTTCTGATCGAAGCGCTTGAAAAGTACCATGCTTTTTATGGCGACGATTTTAAGGTTGAGTGTCCGACCGGCTCGGGTACCTACATGACGCTAAGCGAGGTAGCCAGAGAGATCTCGCGGCGCCTAACGTCCCTGTTTGTTCCAGATTCAAACGGCGCACGTCCTTGCCACGGAGATAACCCTCTTTATGCGCGCAACCCACACTGGCAGAACTTAGTCCTATTCTATGAACACTTTCATGGTGACAACGGTCGGGGTATCGGAGCTAGCCATCAGACCGGATGGACTGCTCTCGTGTCTGAGTGTATCGAAAGGTTGTGTCGAGAGGGTTGAGCAGCTCAGTAGTTAGCTCGGCAAGCTTTTAATTTGACAGATAAACCCTGCGCGATTGATTTTTAAAAAAAATCACTCGCAATAGCAGGGCGAGAGCAATCTTGGCTTTTGATGATCTTTATGGGGCCAAGATTGCGCTCGCCCAGCAATTCTCATTCATTTTTTCAAAAATGAATGAGGCTGGGTTTATTTCCCAGCAGTCTCACCTCCTGGTTACATTCACGGAACTCCAAATAGGCCAAACGGTGGCTGCTACGTTATCAGCGCCTATCTCGCTATGAGCACCTAATTCACTAGTCGCGCCAGGAACGTCTTTAGCGCACCGGAATAGAGCCACAAATGCCCCGGCCCCATATCCGTGGTGCGGAAAAAGTCGATATGATGGCACATCACTTAGCCTTGAACGGAATGGCTCAAGGGATGCCACCTCCAACGCTGAAAAATGCGGAAACTTGCGTGCAAACCATTCAACGTTATCCTCGTTCTCCTCGCTAGAGAATGTGCAAGTCGCGTAAAGCAAATAACCTCCAGGCATAACGGTAGCTGCTGAGTTAGCCAGAATACGACGCTGACGGCGCTCGTTCATAGAGATCGTCGCAGGGTGAAAAGCTCCTGGCGCTGCCAGGCCTTTTAATACTAGCGACTGCCCCGAGCAGGGAGCATCAACTATCACCAACCATACCTGGCCGGGGATAAGGGTAGCTAATAGCCCAGGATCGCAGCATGTGACGATTGCTGGATCAATCGCACACCGTTTATAGTTGGCGATTAGCTGGGCTGTACGCTTACGAATCACCTCGTTGCCGATTATTATTCCCGGCTGACAATAGCGCCATGCCAATATCCCCTTGCCTCCGGGAGCGGCACAGACATCGAGGATGCAACTCTGCGTCTGATGCACGGTCGAAAGCGGTGCAACTGCAAAAGTTGATGATAGGTCGAGCACGTACAGCTCGCCCGCTTCGTGCTCTGCGGTTTTACCAGGTCGTGCCGAATCAGCGGCTACATCGATCCAGGGGGGCAGCCACTCCGGGCGCACTGCATGCCTCTGATACAAACCCTCTCTAGGCTCTCCACGCAACCACGCCACTGCACTCATTCCGTGATCGCCCCGCTCTAGGGATGCAAAAAGCTCTTCGCGCTCTGCCGGATCGGAGAGTACTCGATGCACGACCTTCTCGATATTTCTCGATCGCGCGACCACTAGGGATCCCTCCTATGCCTTTGCCTGCGCCGCGTGAAAACGCTCTAACTGCGTTCGTAGGTCATGCAAGGCTAGGGTACGCATACTGCATGCTGCTTTCTCTTCAAGGGTCATTTCACCCATGGTCTTTAGACTCCCTGTGGGACAAAAGATCGAATCCCATCCAAATCCGGTTCCGCGTGGGGTTACCACCTCACCGTAAATGACCCCCTCGCCGTAAATGAACGTCTGCGGCCCGAGAGCTAAGCCGAAGATGGTGCGCACCTCGGCACGACTATCACCTTTTGAAGCAGCGAGCTGATGCACCCCCTCTCCCCCTAAAGCTTTTAGAAACCATTTGATAAGCGGCCCAGGCAGTCCGTTGAGCGCCACTAGTGAAAGCGATGTGTCCTCAATAAGTACCGGTGAGTATCCCTGCTCAAGTGCTGCCTGAGCTTTAGCAATTACCACCTTACGCGGTTCCAGCTCCTGAATCTCTGGAAGATCAAGGTCAACGTGGCGCATCTTCCCAAGGATCGCCTCTACCTCGCGCAATTTATGGCTATTTCCAGTTACGAAGTATACCTCCTGGAGAACCTTATCAACCTTATCCCAACGACCCGTCATGCTCTTATCATCTCTCTCTATCTATTGGAGCACATTTACGCCACGTGGACGACTATTTCCCTTCTTTGACTGCTTTTCCTGTGTTCCCACAGGTAGATACCCTGCCAGGTGCCGAGGGCAAGGGTCCCCTCAACCACAGGGATTGATAGTGAGACCGCGGTCAAAACGGCCTTTATGTGGGAGGGCATATCGTCTGGACCCTCCGCGGTATGTGTGTAGAGTGAGTCTCGCTCCGGGACCAATCGATTGAGCCATGCCTCAAGGTCAGCGCGGGCTGACGGGTCGGCATTCTCCTGTATGGTCAGGCTAGCAGATGTGTGACGAATGAAAACTGTGCAGAGAGCCTCAGATATGCGCGCAGAATGAACGACTCCAAGCACCTGATCGGTTATCTCGTATAACCCCTGCCCACTAGTGTTGATGTTTATTCGTTTCGCCACCCTATCATGCCCCTATCGCTAATCACTAGAACGAAGCGCTCTCGCTAACTCGGAGATAGAATCGATACAGCTCTGCTCTTTCGTAACTAGGTCCTTTACCTGCAGCGTCTTTGAAGCGCTATCAATAAAGAGCACATGGCGTATCCCTCGCTGTTCAGCGTACTCAATCTGCTTACCCAATTTAGGAGCCTTGTAGTAAACTTCGGCAGCTATCCCTGAGCTGCGCAGTTCGTGCGCAACCGAATTACAGTGCGGACGATCTTCCTCAGAGTACACCGTTACTAGCACCTGTGAAGGGCTCCTCTTACTGGTATCGATTAACTTTTCTGAGAAGAGCAGCTCCATAAAACGACTGAGCCCGATCGAGACTCCTACCCCTGGCAACTTTTGGTCGGTAAATTCGGACGCAAGGTCGTCATACCGACCACCTGATATAACCGTGCCGAATTCCGGGTACCTGAGTAGGCCAACCTCAACGATTACTCCAGTGTAGTAATCGAGACCACGGGCGAGGCTCACGTCGACCACCAGATGTGCAAGAACTGATTCCGGCAACAGGCTACAGATCGTCTGTAGCTCTGAAACTCCCTGACTGATCAGTTCACTTGTCACGCCGATCGCCAAGACCTCTTTGCCAAGCTCAGCCGCTTTGCAGCGAATCTGCGTGGATGCCAGAATCTTTGAAATCATCTCTGGCCCAACTCCCGGGATCATTGCAAGCTCTCTACTCACACCATCCACGCCGATCTTAAGTAGTTTATCGACTGCAATGATCGCCTTCTTACGAGCCTCTCCATCTAAACCGATAGCTTCATAGATACCGGCTAGTAACTTTCGACTATTAATTCGTAGCTGGTATCCACCTACGTTGAACTCGTTCATGACAAGCCCAACAACACTGATAACCTCTGCATCACAGGAAAGCGGCAACTCGTTGCGCCCTATGATATCGATATCGAATTGATAGAACTCGCGGAAGCGCCCCTTCTGCGGTCGATCTCCACGCCACACCTTTTGAATCTGGTAGCGTTTAAAAGGGAAGGTAAGCTCGTGTGTATGCTGGGCCACGTAGCGCGCTAAGGGCACGGTGAGGTCGAAATGAAGCCCCAGCTCGGCCTCATCCCCAGCCTCTGCTCTTAGGCGCTTTACCGCGAATATCTCCTTATCTATCACGCCCTTGGAAGCAAGGGTTGTGAGCAGCTCGACCGCCGGGGTCTCAATCGGTACGAAACCGTAGCTTTCGTATATCCGTTTTATTGAGCCGATTACCTTATCCTCGGCTATCTTCTGTTCCGGGAGCCATTCGGGGAACCCTGATATCTTTGATGGTTTAGCCATATGCCGCTATGGTTACACATTTTGCCTAACGGTGAAACCGCCACCCCCAGATTCAACTTCACAAAGAACCGGATACGCGGTATACTCAGGCGTCTGAAATTCTCAAAAGTGGCGGGGAGCACCATAAAAACCATGGCTAGAATACCCTGGAGTAAGATCCGTGAAGCATTCGATGGTGAGTGGGTGGAATTAACCGACTGCTCCTGGGGCACAGCCTCTTTGCAGCCAACCGCAGCCCGCGTTCGATTCCACAATTCGAGTAGGGCTAACCTGATGACGATGATTGAGCGCGCCGGTCGTAAAGATGGCTCGGTTGTGCTCTTCGTTGGCCCATCCCTCCCTGCTATCCCTATGAGTGATGGGCGTTACTCGTTCTCGGCTGGTCTTTAATTACTAGCTTTTAATCCGTAGAGTTTGGATCGCCGCTGTATGTTCGACGCCACTCCGCTCCTGCGCATATACGCTCGGTGGCGCAACTCTTTTTTGCAGAGTCACACACCTAGTGATTTGCAGCGCTCTCAACTGCTAGCGCTTGTTCGCCGTGCAGCGCAAACTCGCTTTGGTAAAGAGCACGGGTTTGGTTCAATCGACTCGGTCGATGAGTATCAACGCAGAGTACCACTAAGAACATACGAGGAATTCTGGACCGATTTCTGGAAGCCTTCCTTTCCTCGTGTTGAAAGCTGCACTTGGCCTGGACTAGTACAGCACTTTGCCGTCAGCTCTGGTACCTCCTCAGGCACTACCAAATACATACCGTGCACCGACGAGATGCTCGCCTCTAATCGCAAAGCTGCCTTTGATCTTCTGGTGCACCACGTAACCAACCGGCCCCAATCTCGAATTCTCGGGGGAAAGAACTTCCTTCTCGGTGGTAGCACTGACCTTACTTCGCCATCGCCAGGGGTATATTGTGGAGATTTAAGCGGTATCGTGGCCCAAAAGGTCCCGTGGTGGCTCCGCTCTCGCTACTTCCCACCAACGGAGCTAACCGCGATCAAGAGCTGGGAGGAGAAAGTCGATACATTTGCCAGAGCTTCGCTCACTGAAGATATACGGATGATCTCAGGTGTGCCCGCTTGGATGATGATCTTCTTCGATGCCCTGAAAAGGATCGGCGCGAATGACCATGGGGGTGTAGCCTCAATCTACCGCAACTTGGAAATGGTAGTGCACGGCGGTGTCAACTTTAACCCATATATCGACCGGTTCCGTGATATCCTTGTCGGGTCGCAAGCCGAACTGCGTGAAGTCTACCCAGCAAGCGAGGGCTTTATCGCCATCGCCGATCGGGGCTTCGGTGATGGCTTACGCCTAAATCTCGACCACGGCATATTCTTTGAATTCGTCCCGCTTGAGGAGCTAGCCTCTCCTCATCCAACGCGACATTGGATTGATACGGTTGTGCCTGACGTAAACTACGCGGTTGTCATGACTACCTGCGCAGGGCTGTGGTCGTACATAATTGGAGACACGGTGCGGTTCGTCGATACTACTACCCCGCGCGTTCTCGTCACAGGCCGAACATCGTACTACCTCTCGGCGTTTGGCGAACATCTAATAGCTGAAGAGATTGAAGACGGGGTTGCCACAGCAGCACGTGACCACGGATTGCCTGTAAGTGATTACTCGGTAGGGCCGGTATACCCAAAAGCTGATCAAGAGCTAGGTGGTCACCTGTATGTGATCGAGTTTTTAAATGGAGCTCCGGGCAGAGAGCAGCTTGAGGCTTTTGCAGCTACCCTCGATCAACGGCTCTGCAAGCGCAACGAGGACTATGATGCTCACCGTTCCGGTGGTTTTGGGCTCAAGGCTCCCAGCATACTCCCGGTAGCGCCGGGCACATTTAGCGCCTGGATGAAGAGTCGTGGTAAGTTAGGCGGCCAAAATAAGGTGCCTAGAATAATTACCAATTTAGAACTTCTGAATGATTTAGTTCGATTCGCTACCCACGAAATGGAGCAGGATGTCGAGCACCGTAATTCGGCGCTTTAGCGTAATCATCTGCCAAATTAATGCCTTACGCTTATGGACATTCGCGCTCTATCTGGCGATCTCCAAAAGTCCGTAAAGCCAAAGTGATTTCCTATAGTGACGTGCAAAAGTCCGTGCCAGTAAAACTGGCAAGGCTTTTGCTGGACATCACTATATGTTGTTGTTTTGATTCGCATCCGCGAATCGATAGCGTTCTCCAAAACTCGGGATTTTGCTACGGACTTTTGGAGAACGCTATAAGCCTCGCGACGAAGCTATTTTATAGTTTATACCCCTGGCGCGTTTACTTATGCTACGCCCCGGAATATATCCTCCATACCGCTTGAGAATACTGTTTGGGTATGCTTTTGTTAGGGACGAGGAGCTTGTTTATACCATGACAGATTTTAGTACGAAATCTCGAGTAGCTGCCGCATTCGCACCGGTCGTTTTAACTCTGGCGAGCCTTTTCACAGCGGCGCAAAACAGTGATAAAATCTGGCCAGACCAGCCAAATAGGCCCGTCCCTGTGCGCCTTCCAGATTATGAGTTGGGCATGTTGCAAGCTTGCAGAGCCCTCGCTCCTGTTTTAGACCAGCTAGCCGAATCCATAGCGCCCGGAACAAGCGAAGCCAAAGAAGCGGCAGCAACGTTGCGTAAGATTGAGACTTCAATCAGAGATCTGTCTAACTATAACGACGATCGCGGACTGTCTCTCTATGCTGCAGTCAGAGAGTTAGCTAGTGGTCTAGAGGGCAATCTGCCTCCTACAGGGCAGCCACCGGTAAGTGCGCTTAAGCAAGCGGCTATCGATGCTCTAGGGCAGATGTACCGTGATGGGCAAACACAAGACCCAGTCAAATAACCAGAGGTGTACCCCGAAAAATCGCTAAAATACCCTTAAGTAACTATTGCAGCGAGTTACAGAAGCCCGAATATTGCACGAGAGTGCGATGTTCGGGCTAACAAGTGCATGGATGCACTTGCAAATTCTCCAAGCGCAGCGTAGGAATTTGGAGCCTACAGCTTGTGTGGGCACTATGGGTCCCACACAAACTGTAGGCGATAAAGAAACAGGCCAGGGACGGCCTGTTTCCGCACATTTTTCACGGCGAGCGTAGCGGGCTTCGTGAAAGATACGGATTATAGCGTTCTCCAAAAGTCCGTAGCGCAATCCTAGCTTTTGGAAAACGCTATCGATTCGCGGATGCGAATCAAAACTACAAACTATAGCGATGTACAGCAAAAGCCTTGCCAGTTTTACTGGCACGGACTTTTGCTCATCGCTATAGATCTGCCCCATTTGCCAAACCCCCCGTAAACGCCATACACTAAAGTCGCCATGACTTCGGTGTCGCTACTCTCTATATTTGTTTTATATCCGCTGACCCTGCTTGGAGATGGGTGTATCTTAATCGCCATAGCGCTGGCAGCCACAGTTGGTGGGCGACCGATCGTTTGGGGGGCAGCGTTTGCATTCTTTCACGCCCTTTACGGAATAATAGGTATATTGGTCGCGGATGAGATCGCTGGGTATTCTGAAACTCTGGGTCATGCCTTTATCCTTGTCGGAAGTTTTATTCTTTTGAAACACTTTATGCACCATTCGCTACACCACCAAGCAGGTGGCGATTGTAGCTGTGAAAGCCACGCAACTCCGTCTGTTAGTACAAGGGCAATTATCTCGACCGCTTCAGCCTTCTCGCTACATTCGCTGGCTAGTGGAGCGATAGTGCGGGGGATGGCTGCTGGAATTACAACCCCTGTGCTAATAGGAGTATTACTCGCGCTTTCGCTTTTGATCGGCACCCTCATCGCTGTGATCGTGCTGATCGGCGACATGGAGCGAATGCCTATTCTGCGCACATTGGATAAATTGCCCGGAATAGTGGCTGCTGTGTTGACTGGGCTGTGCTGCTTTTCGGCTTATCATCTAATTCATGACCTAGTTAAACTTAATTCTCTCCTGCAGGGTATTGCGCTGGTAGCGTCACTGGGTATCTCTGGAGCTTTAGGGTGGCGAATCCATCAGCACAGAGCCCGCACCAGCAGCGGCCTCACCACCAGCGGCCCTACCGCAGCAGGTGATGTGGTTACTCGGATCGGTGGGGGAAAAAAGTAGCGCTTTGGGCCGAAAACTACAGTGATGTGCAAAAGTCCGTGCCAGTAAAACTGGCAAGGCTTTTGCTGGACATCACTATAGGTTGTTGTTTTGATTCGCATCCGCGAATCGATAGCGTCCTCCAAAAGTCGCGATTTCGCTACGGACTTTTGCAGAACGCTATAAACCCTGCGCGAGTGATTTTTGAAAAGAATCACTCGCAATAGTAGGGCGAGCGCAACTTGGCCTTTGCTGATCTTTATGGGGCCAAGATTGTGATCGCCCAGCAATTCTCATTAATTTTTTTTAAAAATCAATGAGGCTGGGTTTAAATTATCCCGAACCTTTCCCACCGGCGCAGAAGCTACTTTTTAGATCGGCTTTCTTTATTAAACTCACCGTCGTATCTGGTTGAGTGCCAGATAGTTGCATTGATGGCAGAAGGCTGTGCGCCTCCAAGATTACAGCTGAATAGGTTCGCAAATCTAGTTTCCAAACACTGCGAAAAATAACCCGCATTTAAACTCGTCTGAAACAGATAATGCCCCAGATACACTTTGCCATCAAGAACTTTTCCAAGCTCAACTGTTACCACGAAACCCCCAGCGCCCTCTGTCTCTACGTTCGCATCTTGGCTGGTTGCTCGATCTCCTGGCTCTAACACAGTACCGTTAAAATCCACCAACAAGTCTTTTAAGACTTGATCGGGATTAAGCTGTCCTGGATCTTTCTCGGGATTAGGCTGTCCTGGATTTTTCTGCCACACTTTCGAGATGCTTCTCTAATTTTCTTAGAAGTTTATGTCGTCCCAGAGGCCTCTCTAGATCGAGCTACGATAGCAGCCTGGTTACGGCCACAAGATCCCTACTCCGACCCCTGTAAGAAGCGCTTTGCTGTGAGCGAACTAATTTATATTTCTTATACTTTAACAGAACAGAGATATCCTAATCAACTGTGACTTTAAGCTAATACGACACCGCTGTTGTCACTTCATAAAGGGGCCTAAAATGCTTTACCTTAAATCCCATCATGAAGGTAATGCCCTCCACGAGAATTCTTAATACTTTGAGGGCCAAACGATCCAGCAAGCATCCCTGTGACTGCCCCCAAAAGCCCGGCCAACTGGGCTGGAAAATCCTCGCCGGCTGGGGTAAGGACAAAAAATAGCCAAGCTACGACTCCCAGCACAATCGAGAAAACTGCCCCCTGGGTCGTGGCGCGCGGCCAATACAGCCCGCATACCAATGGAACAAAGGCCCCTACCAAGGTAACCTGATACGCCCCGGACACCATCTCATAGATCGATGTACCCTGCATAACTATGGCGTAGCCAAGCACTAGAGCGCTAAAAACAAGCACTGTGACCCGCATGGCATAGAGCTCGTTACCATCTTCCCTAAATGGACGGAACCTGCGCCATATGTTTTCGGTGAATGTTACACTTGGAGCCAACAGAGTTGCTGAGGCACACGACTTAATGGCCGATAGTAGCGCTCCAAAAAAGAGCACCTGCATCACCATCGGCATCTTGGTCATAACAAGTGTTGGCAACACCTTCTGTGGATCATCTTTGATCAGTTGATTCGCCTGCTCAGGCATAATAATCAGCGCGCTAACCACAAGAAACATCGGCACGAAAGCGAATATAATGTAACAGATGCCTCCGATAACTGGGCCGCGTGTGGCCGAATATTCACTATCTGCCGACATGACGCGCTGAAAAACATCCTGCTGCGGAATCGACCCGAGCATCATCGTTATAGCTGCCGCAATAAAAAACAGCACCTCTTTGAGTTCGGGTTCCGGAAAGAACCTAAACATATCGCGACTGACTGCAAGCTCTATTACTTTATCTGCTCCACCAGCTTGATAGCCAGCAAACACCGCCAGTATACCTAGGCCAACTACTAATACTATCATCTGAATAAAGTCAGTAATCGCAACCGACCACATTCCTCCAAAGAGAGTGTAGGCAAGAATCGAGATAACCCCGATAACCATTCCAACCGGAATCGTTAGGTACCCCTCAGATAGCACATTAAAAACCACACCGAGAGCGGTTACCTGCGCTGCTACCCAACCGAGATAGCTAATCATAATCATCACTGAGCAGATCAGTTCAACGATCCCACCATAGCGCTCGCGGTAGTAGTCACTAATGGTTAAAAGGGTCATTTTGTAGAGCTTCGAGGCGAAGAAAAGCCCCACCAGAATGAGACAAGTACCAGCTCCGAATGGGTCCTCTACTATCCCGTGTAAACCGGTATTTACGAATTTAGCCGGTATACCCAGAACCGTCTCTGAACCGAACCAGGTTGCAAAGGTCGTAGTTACGATCATTATCAGTGGGAGATGCCGACCAGCGATTGCAAAATCCGACGTGTTTTTAACTTTGCGGGCTGCCAAGAGACCGATGGCTATCGTAACTAAAAGGTAACCAAGAACAAGCGTCAGGAGCATGAAGTTTCCCCTCGTTATGCAAGCTAAAAGAGGCCGTTAGGCAGCTCCTATCTTTAGCTTTAATACTCCGTTATTAACGCCATGTCGATATGTATGGGCCGACTAGAGCCTATAGTGATGTGCAAAAGTCCGTGCCAGTAAAACTGGCAAGGCTCTTGCTCTACATCACTATAGGTTGTTGTTTTGATTCGCGTCCGCGAATCGATAGCGTTCCCCAAAGTCCGGCTTTCACTCGAAAGCTCAAAGACACTTAATAATTTATCTGCACCTGCAAGGCTAAACGATCACCATCAGTCGTATTATCATACGGGAACGAATTGCTGTTTGTTCGATCCACGGTATGGGTATACATTGCTGTGCACTCCACGTCTTTCCACGGGCTCCACTCAAGTCCGAAATCCCACTCGTTGATCAGCACATCCGGCGCGTTGCGACCAAACTTGCGGGCGCCATCGAAATACTGCCAGCGAACGAATGGAAATACAGTACCGGCGGACTCAGTGTCCACCTTGGCATTTACTTGAATATATCCTCCATGCATCGACTGGTCGTCGATGGTTGTGTAATCGTCACTCAAAGTCGGACTGCGACCCACGTTCCACTCTGCTTCGAATCCGATCGGCTGAGGATACATTACTGCTGTAAATCCCACTCGTTGATCGGTAACACCGTCTGCATCAAAAGTCGGTATCGTCTCAACATCAGCACCGTCTAGTTTGAACCCCTTTGTTCGTGGAACAAATTTTCCGGTGTACGCCTGCACTCCCGTCTCGAAGAACTGCCCCCCTGCCGTTCTGAAAGGATAGGCTGCTCGCACTATCGTATGAACGGAATCATTTGAGTCAGACCTATTTGGGCCCTGCCCACTGTAGGCACCGATTCCCAGCACTCCGTAGTCACCGGAGCCCTTGAGGCCTGAGCGCACCAAGTTAGCGTAGCGATCGCGAATCTCTTTAGGTGCCCAGTAGAAGAAAGCTCCAACATCGCGCTCGGACTCTGCCGCGCTGTTTATGGCGTCAGCTCGTTCCATCGGCCCTCGGTTTTGGCTTGATTGAAGATTCACAAAACCATAAGGTATCTTCGATTGTCCAACACGCAAGCGGTACTCTTTCTTCTCATCAAAGGCGATATCGCCGTATAGGTCCCTAAGCTGAGTTGCAAAATCACCATCTGCCGGGCTTCCGTTTAACTCCCCCTGTGCGTAGAGGAACAGATGCTCGCTGGCGTCTCCACTCAAGATCAGCCGGCCTCGTCGGATCATGAAGGTCTGATCAGGGGCAATCGTTCTATCTGCGGGATGAAACCAATCCGCCCCCTGTCCATCCCAGAGGTTGGTATAACGCAGTTGAGTGTATCCGCGAATAGAGAACTTATCTGCCCATTTCATATCCGAGAGCGCCGGAACGGGAGCCGCAGCGGGAGCCACCGAAACCGAACGAGGCTTAACGGGGGCACCTGCATTTGGGTCGCTGGTGATGATCGCCTTGCCCAATCTAGTACGTCCAGGGCCCGGCTCTGCGAATATCTGCTTAGTTTTTGAATCTACCCACAGCTCAGTAGTTTGAGCTTCTGCCTGTGATGCGAATGCCGCGAACATAGTGATCCCGGTCATAGCGCTAAGCGCCAAATGTTTCATAATCCGACCCTCCTCAAAAAGGTTTACAAGCTGGCTTCTAACGCACTGCGCCTCAAACTCAAGTTTGCAATCTATTAGCGAATGGTTAGGAGAGGGTTAGCGAGTTCATATCGCTCTAATTGCTAGTCATCAGCGAATCTTTCAAAAGCCCCGTCTTTATTGAGCTGGACGCTCTGCTCATGATACTTGACCTTAGGCGGGGGCTCTCAATTTTTTAGCTCTCACAATCATGACGCTCACAAAAATCTAACAAATGGTGCTAAAGGCTAACCATTTTCTAACAATGCAATGGATTATTTCGGGGTCGCTAAGTGCTAGATTCGACTAAATTGGTTGCTAGAGCTGGATCATATTGTGGGTGTGAGGCGCGGCAACAATTAGGGGAGCATATGTGCTCTTGGTCAAATGTCTAAAAGGGGAAAACCGATGAAAAACGAATATTCATTCTTCAGACTTCCGATTCGAATTATCGCCCTAGCTGCCGCACTCAGTGTTGCAGTATCAACAGCTTCGGCCGCGCCCACATCACCTTCAGGAAGAATACTGATGGACGGCTCAAGCACTGTGTTTCCCATATCTGAGGCGGTTGCAGAGGAGTTTCAGCACGCTAATCCTGGAGCCGGAGTTACTGTCGGGGTGAGCGGCACTGGGGGTGGTTTTAAGAAGTTTCTTAACGGAGAGATCGATATAGTTAACGCTTCACGCCCAATTAAGGCCAGCGAACTAGAGTTTGCTCAAATGAGCAATATCGCGTTTTTAGAGCTGCCGGTTGCCTACGATGCGCTATCGATCGTCGTGAATAAGAAGAATACCTGGGTTGATCACCTCACCGTTGCCGAACTGCGTAAGATATGGAGCCCCGATTCGCAAGGTAAAGTGATGAAGTGGAGTGATGTACGTCCTGGCTGGCCGGACAAACCGCTGCGTCTCTTTGGCCCTGGAACTGATTCGGGAACTTTTGATTACTTCACCGAGGTAATCAACGGTAAGGAAGATGCCAGTCGCGGAGACTATACTAGCAGTGAAGACGACAACGTAATAGTAAAAGGTGTTGAAGGCGATGAAGGCGCTCTGGGCTACTTCGGGGTGGCTTTCTACGAGGCCAACAAGGCACGACTCAAGGTAGTACCAGTGGATGATGAGAAGGCGGAGAACGGTGTTGGAGCGCAGCTTCCGACGACGCAGAATGTGCTTAGTGCATCGTACAGCCCCCTTGCCCGCCCCTTGTTTATCTACGCTCGAAGCAGCTCGCTTGAGAGACCTGAAGTCGCCAAGCTCGTTGCCTTCTACCTCAGCAATGTGAAGGCGCTTGCTCAAGAGGTCGGGTACATCCCCCTTCCAGATGCGATCTACTCTAAAGTTCAAAGCCGGTTCGAACAGAAGGTCGCAGGATCACTTTTTGATGGAAAGGCAGCGCAGATCGGAATCACTCTACAACAGCTTTATGGTACCGAGTCGAGCAGCTAATAAATAGGTGGCAGGAGTCGTGTGGCTGGAGATAGTCGAAGGGCGTTGCGTCTAAAGGAGATGACCATCGAGCGGCTGCTGTCGCTGTGTGGTTCTGTTTCGGTGCTCACCACCTTAGGAATTATAGCGGTTCTCTCCATTGAGAGCGTCTTTTTCTTTCGAGAGGTGTCCCTAGCACAGCTTCTGTTGGACACCGAGTGGACTCCCCTATTCCTCGACAAGCACTTCGGTATCTGGCCGCTCATCGCGGGCACTGTTTTGACGTCTGCTATAGCTCTGATGCTCTCGGTACCTGCGGGACTAATCATCGCAGTCTACGTCAGCGAGTTCGCCCACGAGCGCACCAGAGCTTTCCTGAAACCAGTACTTGAACTGCTCGCTGGTATTCCGACTATAGTGTACGGCTACTTTGCGCTGCTAGTTATCACTCCGGTTCTGCAAATGATATTTCCTGAAATGGGATCATTTAATGCATTAAGCGCCGGTATCGCCATGGGAGTGATGATCCTCCCGATGATGGCATCTCTGTGCGAAGATGCTATCTACACAGTACCAAAGAGTCTACGTGAAGGGGCGTACGCCCTTGGTGCTTCGAAACTGCAGATGATCCTCGGGGCAGTTTTACCCGGCGCGATCGGCGGTATAACGGCTGCTGTGATCTTATCGGCAGCTCGTGCTGTCGGTGAGACGATGATCGTTGCAATCGC
The DNA here is from genome assembly GCA_046300175.1 of Pseudomonadota bacterium. GTDB lineage: Bacteria > Bdellovibrionota_C > UBA2361 > UBA2361 > OMII01 > OMII01. The sequence continues at coordinate 15,386 of JBKCMS010000182.1, forward strand.
AGCTGGACAGCAACCTCTGTTTCACTTCAATCCGCTGCAACCGGTGGAGACTATGACGGCTTATATAGTTCAGGTGTCGCTCGGCGACACCCCTCACGGAACTCTGGAGTATCATACTCTGTTTGCAGTAGCTATGTTGCTGTTTCTTTTCACTATGGCTTTGAATGTAATTAGCTTACGAATCCGCGAGCGCTTTAAGAGGATGTATAGGTGATGCAAGTAGCTGAGAGGCACCATAGCTTCGCTAGACAACCTTTTCGGCAAGAACAGGGTACTACCCGTCCGTGGCTTGCTCGGCCAGGTAGTGAGAAGCTTTTCCTATTCACGGCACGCTTCATAATTGCTTCGGCTCTCTGTATCTTACTGGCCCTTGTTGGAAGTGTGATCTATGACGGCTTTGCTCGGCTGTCTCTGCATTTTTTTACATCTTTTCCTTCGCGTAAAGCCGAAAATGCGGGGATTCTTGCTGCATGGACTGGGAGTGCTTGGCTCTTGGGTCTAACCATTTTATTTGCGCTGCCGATCGGAGTAGGAGCCGCCGTATACCTTGAGGAATACGCTAAAAAAAACCGCATCACGCGACTGATCGAGCTATGCATCGCCAATCTGGCCGGCGTTCCCTCGGTCATATACGGCCTCCTTGGACTCCAGGTTTTTGTGCGCGCCCTGCACTTTGAACGTAGCGTATTATCTGGGGCTTTGACCCTCGCACTATTGGTCCTACCGATTATCATCATGGCTTCGCGCGAGGCTTTAAAGACAGTGCCCAAGGGATACCGCGAAGGCGCCCTTGCCTTGGGCGCCACCAGGTGGCAGACAACCTGGACTCAAGTTCTGCCGGTTGCCTTACCGGGTATTGCCACGGGCTGTATCCTGGCATTTTCAAGAGCAATCGGAGAAACAGCACCGTTGATTACCTTAGGGGCGCTTACATATGTAGCACAGGTACCGGACTCTATCTTTGCACCTTTTACCGCGCTCCCGATTCAGGCGTTCAACTGGTTATCGCGACCCCAGACTGAGTTTCATACCAACGCTGCAGCTGCAATAACGGTGCTTTTAGGATTTATGATCGTACTTAATCTCATAGCAATGGTGCTACGAGCTAAATTTCAGCGACGACAGAGGTAGGAATTATGCAAAGCTCTCTTGTTGTAAATGATAGTATTGAAACTCAGGAAAAACCACCAGTCGCAGCTCTTGCTAGTGCTTCTGCAGCACCAGGAGCATTGATCGATCAAGCAAAGGTGCGGATCGGCAATTTGGAGTTATTTTATGGGTCGTATAAAGCGCTACATGGGATAAATCTTTCAATTCCTGCCGGTCAGGTAACGGCGTTTATAGGACCATCAGGGTGTGGCAAATCAACCCTTCTGCGCAGCATCAACCGGATGAACGACTTAATCGACGGGGTAATCATTAAAGGCTCAATCCAGATCGATGGACACGATATCTACGCACCAGGGGTAGACTTAATCGAGTTGCGCAAGAGAGTTGGCATGGTATTCCAGAAAAGCAACCCTTTTCCTAAAAGCATCTTTGATAACGTGGCCTACGGACCCCGTATTCACGGCATTACCAACCGCGATGAGCTTGAGGATATCGTCAGTAAGAGCCTCACCCGAGCCGATTTGTGGAGGGAAGTCCGAGACAGGCTGTATTCGAGCGCGCTAGATCTGTCTGGCGGCCAGCAACAGCGGCTCTGCATCGCACGCGCCTTAGCCGTTAATCCGGATGTGCTCTTAATGGATGAGCCAGCCTCTGCGCTCGATCCTCGCTCCACGGCCAAAATTGAAGATCTAATCGGTGAGTTGAGGAGTGACTACACCATAGTTATTGTTACCCATAACATGCAACAGGCCGCTCGTGTCTCCGACAGTACAGCCTTCTTTTACGAGGGACAGCTGATTGAACACGGGGCAACTAAACAGCTCTTTACCAAGCCACTTGAGAAGCAGACAGAAGATTACATAACTGGAAGATTCGGATAGGAGCAACGTATTATGTCGGTTCATCTTCATAAGGCTATAGAGTCCCTCAAGCGGCGCATCCTGGAGCTAAGCGCCCTAGTGGAGGAGAGTGTTATTAAGTCCATTAAGGCTGTAGATACACGCGATGCTGTTTTGGCCTCGGAGGTTATTGAAGGGGACAATCGAATCGATCTAGCAGAGGTTGAGGTAGAGGAGGAATGTTTAAAGATTCTGGCACTTCACCAACCTGTTGCTACTGACCTACGCTTCATAGTAGCAGTTCTAAAAATCAATAATGATCTTGAGCGTATCGGGGATTTAGCCGTGAATATGGCGAGCAGGGCTCGCAAACTAGCTGAGATTACTTCGCCACCACTAGTTCGGATCGATTTTCAGGGCGGTGAAGCTAGAGTACGTGAGATGTTGAGGAAAAGCTTGGACTCATTAGTAAACCTTGATGAATCAACTGCTAAGTGGGTGTGCGCTGCCGATCAGGAGATCGATCAGGTAAACCGCAGTGTTCACAAGCAAGTCCTACAGGGAATCAAGGAACATCCAGAGGATGTCGAGCGCCTGATCCTACTTCTCTCAGTATCGCGCAATCTAGAGCGAATCGGCGATCACACTACAAATATCGCTGAAGATGTCCTGTATATGGTGCGCGGCGAGATAGTGCGGCACACCAGATTGGAGTAGCTTCTGTATTTAGTAGTCCGCGCACTACTCTAGTCCGTATTTTTCACGAAGCTCGCTACGCTCGCCGTGAAAAATGTGCGGAAACAGGCGGTCCCTGGGCTGTTTCCTTATCGCCTACAGTTTGTGTGGGACCCTAGATGAAACTGCGTCGCGAGAGCGCCGAGAATGGTGATTTTTCGGGCCCGAAGGGCGAATTCAAAAATCGATTTTTGGGGCTTCAATCGTATCGTGATACATTCCGGTCCGAAAATCGATTTTTGAGCCGAAAAAGCGCCGTTATCGTCGCTCGCAGTAGCTGGCTTCATGAAATATGCGGGTTAGCTCACCAGCCCCTGAACGAAGGCCAGCGATTCGCTCGCGTAGCCAAATGCACGCTCGGCGTCTTCCTTGGAGTAGAATTCACTTGGAGTAAGATCCTCTGTCCCATAGAAAGCCAATTCCCGATCCCTGCGTAGCTCGCGGGAGTGCGTAATCAATGCATCAAGTTTAGAATGCAATTCGGGCTGCAAGCGAGAGCGAAGCTCTCTTAGTTGGGCACTCACATCGTGTACTCGCGCAGGCTCAGCCCCGAGGTGCCTAATCAGGCTCTTGCTCAGTAGTTCAACTATCTCCTGTGCTTCGCGGACTACATCGGCATATCCACCTTTGTCTAATAACACCTGTAGCGCTGCGAATCGGATACCTGCCCGTGTTACGTAATCTTTTGTGAGAGATCGGTTCTTCATAGCTAGTTACTGAGTAATCCAATATCCTTGTCCATGAGTAGTTCGCCGGACGAATACCCCTGAGAGGATCAATTCACGTATCTCATCGAGTCGCCTGCGAAGCGCTCCGGTCGGATCGTAGATGATTCTCGCATCAAGAGCGCACTCAAGCCACAATGAACCTGCGTCTCTGGCGGTCGTTGGAATATGCGCGATCGTAAGCGAAGCATAGTCAGGTAACAACGTATCCCATGTCTGATAAAGCCGTCGCTCGATTTTAACAGAGTGATCCACGACTACCATGAGGTCAGTATCAGAGCTGTCGTAGGCATCCCCTCGGGCGCGAGAACCATAGAGAAGTAATCCGATAAAAGCTTGCCCAAACTGACGGGTAGCTTTTGTAATAATGGTGTGTTCAACCTGCTCGGCAGGAGCGTGCGAGAGACCGCGCTCGATTGCTCGAATCAGAGTTGAATTGAGAGAGACATTAAGCTCCCGCGCGCGTTCCTTAGCGCGCTGATGAAGCTCAGGGGGTAAGCGTAGAAGTATGCGTGAGCTCTCTGCCGTCATTATGATATCATAGTATCATAAACATTTTTGTTAAGTCAAACAGCTATTTAGACTCCTAGTACCAAGTTTGGTCTCCCAGACTCGGCTGACTATAGCGTTCTCCAAAAGTCCGTAGCGAAATCCCGAGTTTTGGAGAACGCTATCGATTCGCGGATGCGAATCAAAACAACAACCTATAGTGATGTCCAGCAAAAGCCTTGCCAGTTTTACTGGCACGGACTTTTGCAC
>JBKCMS010000183.1:0-29199 GCA_046300175.1 Pseudomonadota bacterium
ATTTTGCTGCTCATCGTAGTCTCTTAGAATCTTCGTCTCTTCCTTCTGATAGCGACCCACGACAGCCATAAATGTAGGCTCATTTTGTTGGTCTTGGCCCTTAGTTCGGGCATATGCCTGTTGCTCAAGCGCAAGTTCCGCCAGGGTCTTCTTCTTCTCTTCTTCCTGAGTCAGCTTATCCACCTTTGTCAAAGTGTTTGGTGACTGAGCTGTTTCAATGTTGCGCGGGGCAGGCACGATCCAATCAACTGGCGCATCGAATGTAGCCTTCTGCTGCTCTAGCGTACCGAGCAGACGAACTGGCCCACTCTGACCAGCGACGTAGCGCTCGTCGTACTGCACCATGACGGTCATGAGATTCTTCTCAAATACATCCTTGCGCACATAAACGACACCATTTTCGCCGGTCTTCCACCAGATCTTTGACTTTTCGCCAAGCTCTGTTCCCGGGGGATAGAAACGCTCTGCACTTCCCGAAGATGTCTTCCCTTGAACGTAATCCCCAATCGGATTCTCCAGCCGATACCACTGCTCTCCGCCTGCGTCCTGCACCACCCCAGTTGCCAAGAGAAAGTGCCGGCCATGCCGACGGGTTCCGCCGGGCTCCGCATTTACATCGGTCCACTTAAGATCAACCAATACACCACGAGAGTGGCCAGTATCACTCCCCTGCGTCAGCGATGAGTGAGCTGCTGCATCGTTTCTGACCCGATCGAGAGTCCGATTAAGGTACTCAAGCTGAGAGACCTCGCGAACCCCAGCACCATTAGTTGTTACTGCACGACCATCTCGGTCAACTAAAATCTTTGCATTCGACCCCGCGCATGCAGTCTCCAACCCTGAGATCGAGCGACACATCTGGGTGTAGTCGCGGCAATATTGTCCATTCTCTGATGTAACATCGCCACCCTGCATCTCCATCAGGCCGGCATACACTAACGCCATTCCAAACGAGGGCAATCGCGACGTGACAGAGTCAACCGAACGGGTAAAGCCGCCATCCCCCTTTAGACTCGTTCCGGAAACACGCTCAGCATACGGCACCAAACGACTCTGAAAGTCACTGGCACTCGTACCTAAACTCACCTGATCACCACCAACCGTTGTGGCCCTCCCGTTGATCGCAATTCCGCACGAGAGCTCCAATATATTGGTAGCAGATGAAGCACTGAGAGCCTTACACGCCGTGCAGGTGCTCGTCTCGCCTTGTGCGAGCAGTTGAGGATTAGCCGCTCCGCGGAGGACCTCCACTAAAAACTCACGACGCATCGCCTCAAAGGAAGCTGCCGATACACTCCCCTTTCTTATCCCAAACAGATTATCGCTTGTGGCAACCACATGCAGATGCTCAAGGATATCTGGCCGTTGTTCTAGCAGAGGTGCCAAAACCTTTAGATCCTGCCCAATATCACGACCATTTACCCGCGCCTGCGCCCAAACCTCTTGCAGCTTCTCCTGCTGCGAAGTAGTGAGATTAGAACCACGCACAACTTCACTAAACGAGCCAACTGAGCGGCTAGGATCCTCAAGGCCACGCACTGAATGGATGATACGGCCCTCGTGTGCGGCCTGAAGCGGAACCTTTGTTGAGAGCAGATCGAGGCCGTAATCAGGCCGGGCTTTGAGACCCGTCTGCAGCTCAGAAGCAGTAGCAACCTTCACGTTCTCACTAGGGTCATCACCGGAAAAAATTGGCATCGTCGTCGTCGTCCAAAAAAGTTCAGAGGGGAAACAGCCTTGCGAACAAACAGCACTGAGGACAGGCTCTACAAACCTTCCATCACCTACAACTGTTTGTCTCACATAAGTTATGGCTAAGATAGCGCCGCATGTGACCAAAAAATCAGCACTTTTTGCGCTCATCCCGAAACAAAACTAGCTCAGGCATGCACTTGATTTTATTAGATAAATTTACACATTATAGATTCCTCGCCTACCTTGGCATTTAAGTTCAATTTATTCAACTATTTAGGCCATACCCTTGCAGTAAGGCAGAAAGAACAAGAGCTTAATCATTAACCAATTGATATATCTACGTTTAATTTTTTACATACCAGCAAAAAATGCAAGCTACCAAGCTATGTTACACCCCGAAACTGCGGCACCATAACGATACCAGATGGAAGTTTATTTCCCGTTTGCGTAACACCTCACGACACACCACCGGCACGGAAGTCGGCGGTGCGTGTGCGGTAAACTGAGAGCACTTTTGGGACAACCATATGGCCGACCAGAAAGATAATTTTATGAAGCTCAAAAGTGAGACGCCGGGCCCTGATCAGACCCCGTCCGCGGCAGGCTCTACGCAGTCTAATAAGGCTGTGTCTCAAACGGAAGCTTCAGGTACCTTCTCATACTCCACCCTAGACAGCCTGACACCTAGCGCGACAGGGATCGGCCAATACGCTGAAGGGATGGCGAAGATTGTACACAGGGCAGACGACGTAATCGGGGTCACAGAGCAGCTACGATCATCCTTACCGGACAACCCATCGCCAGCGGGCTCAAGCCCCCTCAACTCAGCATCTGATGGGTCCGGCGGCCCTCCCACCAGCACTTCCCCCGGGTCGGCCAATTCAACCCCCGGCTCGAATCAACCACAGGACCCAACTAACGGCGGTGGCGGCGCTAGCGGGGGAAATGGTGGTGGTAATGGCGGCCCAACTAGTTCACCTGGTGATGGCCCTGATGATGGTCCAAATCGAGGAAACGGCCGGCAAAACGATGCTAACCCTACTGACCAAAAGTTGAGTCAGGTTATCGAGGCTATCCGGCAGGTTACTGCTGCGGTGGAAAGCGGAAGCAGGCTACAGGGCGAACAGCTAGTAGCTCTACAACTCGAGATTAGAACACTCACTAGTGCCGTCAAAGATTCTACGGAGCAATTGAGGCCTGCCGCTCAGACAGTGGAGCAACTGGGCGCTGCCACAGAAGCGCTTACACAGGCGATCGCGAAACAAGCGCAGAATGGAAAGCAGGTCGACATCAGGCTTGTTAAAATTGCGGAGGAAGTTACTAAGCTGACGGAAGGCTTAGCTAGTATCCGTATCGATGATATCGTATCGGGGATTGAAACCATCCGCGCGCAACTAGAATCAGGTAATCAAATAAACCAAGATCTGCTGAAGGAACTCATTGCTAAGGATCAAGCATCGAACGGGCCCGTTAAACTCGACGAAACCCAACTGCAAACGCTAACAGATGCTATCGCAAAGCTCGAAAAAGGGCAGGCCGATCAGCAGGCGCTGATCGCGAGTATGGGGGACAAGGCAGTTACGTTGATGGAACTTATGCTTGAGGAGCCGAATAATCTTAAGGGCCAGATGCACGGCCGGCGTTCGGCAGGAGGCCAGACGCAATCCCCACCACCGAATATCATCCTCAAAGACCCCAAGGTGACCTCCGAACTGGTGAACATGATTGAGGAGCTTGAGCGCACAGGCGCTCCCGCGGAACTGGACATAAAGCGATTCCTTGACAAGTTACATGACGGGGGATTCATCAATTTTACAGCCGGGAACATTCATGACAACAGGAGAACCTTTGAAGTCACATACGATAACCCTCAAAGCCGCACAAATCCAAACTCAGGTCAGTATGAGGTAACGATAAGGAACTCGGGGGAGGAGCTCTATAAAGCTGCCCGTTCTGCTTGGTGGCCCCCTGTAATCTCTGTGAGCGCAATGGGATTGGGGCTATCAGCGATTGCGGTGGGTGCTGCGTCTGTGCCCGTGGCTGCGGGATTGATGTCTGTGACGCTGATGTTTGCTGGCGTTTGGTCTAAGAAACAGAACGACCAGATTCGATCGATGTATGATGGGGTTTTCAAGCTGCCGATCACTCAACAGGCAGGCACGGCACTATCTCCCCACAAGATGCTTCTTGAGACTCTAGCAACTTACCACCAAGTCGCACTACTGCCCCGTGGAATCCGATTCTTGGAGTGGCGACCGAAGTCAATATTGAACTGGGCTGTGGATAAAGAAGTAAACAACGATTCATACTCCTCTCTCGGCCCCTTACTAGTGGCGATGAAGAATACAATTAAATTCTGGGACAACTTCGAATATAATATCCCTAACCTCGCCGACCCTACGATGACGACGGATCCAACTAAGGTCTCAGAGCTCCGAACGAATGAATTTGACGATGTGCTGGAAGATTTCAAAGGTTGGCTCCCGCGAATTAAAAAATCGTTCCTCAGAATACCCTATGCCTGTGAACGAGTCAGTCATTGGGGCCAGGTCGCAGGAGGCCTTGCCGGAACCGTTACGTTGGTCCTCGGCGGCCCACTGGAATTCACACTTAAAACTCTTCAGGGTATCCTTGGTATTTTGAAGTGATTCCGGTTCACATCAACCTGGTCTCCCCTGCCTCATGTTAACCTCCAAGCTTTAAGCCTCTCTGCTGGGATTAGGTTGTAGGGGCTGTGCCCCAAACCTGGCGCGTCATTGCCACCTCTCCGAACCACACTGAGGTCATAAATGCGCGCTTTAATGTTTTCAAATCAGTATAGAAACAACTTTCGGCCCCTGTTCACTCGACTCACGGAAGTGTTTCAGTGTGATGAATAGCCCACGTGATGGCGCACGGATCCCCTGTGAGGCATCGGATTTGTGGTATTGTCGGCTATCAGCTAACTCGTGTTGTTCTCTACACGTCCAAGTGGCTGCAGAATAAAATCTGAAACCGAATTAGTCTAACCCTCGACCTACAAAGGAACTCGCCCTTACGGGTCACCTGTGGAATCTAGCGGGAAGAGCGTCAATCAGATGCGCTTGAATTAAGTCAAATCAGGAGTGGCCTCTATCCAGCCGATCCTCTCGGCCAACAACACTTTCATGCACAGGTCTTACCAAAAAGTTCGCACCCCAAACGACTCTATTGCTCTTCTGGGGAGCTCCCCTCTGGTGGCAGAGAAGTAATGAGCCTGTCAATTTCTGCACTCTGCGCGGTCGTAACAGGGGCACTACTACCACCGACACCAAGCGTGCCCCCTCGGCTAACCTCCATACCATTAGCCACCTGATTAAGGGTGTCCCCAATATTCAGGCCTGCCTTGATGCCTTCAACCAATCCTGAGCCCATATCAAAGCCCGCACTGTTCTGCTGCCAATTACGAGCCTGGAGCGCATTTGACGCTCCCATTCTCATCTTTCCTGCTGCCATAGCGTTACCCACGCTCAAGAAATAGCTAGAACCAGGAGCCATTGCGGCCCTTCTCGCATCCACGCCCATCTGACCAGACATCGCGAAGCTCATCATGTCACCTGGCTTTGGACCTGGGGCCGAGCTACCCGGGGGCGCTCCCAACAAGGCATGCATTCCGCCATTCACCGCATAATTTGTATTCTTCGCATCGAATGCGGCCGAGGCTGCCTCAAAATCAGCATAACTACCCATCCGCTGGCCATGCGTCTGGTGCCCGCCCTTATATAGGTCTTGCGCCGACTTATCCCATCCTAGGTCAAGGCCGACACCAGCGCCCTGCGCCCGTGCCGAAAGTGCGTCTTGTCGCAGGCGATTCCCGACAATTGCCATACCAGTGTTGATACCCGCACCAAGATTCGCGACTGTCTCAGGACCGGCATTTCCTATAAGATTTCGACCGGTTCCGAGAGCACCTCTAAACCAATCTCCGATTGCTTTTACCGCCCCTGCCGAGGTTGATCTATTGGTTGGTATAACCGTGACGGGAGACTGACCGGTTCCTCCTCCCGAATTCGACATGCCGTTGGCACCACTTCCCGCGCCTGGCTGTTCTCCCCCCATACCAGTTCCAGCATCAAGCTCTGTGGCACCGGAACCCATTACTGAGGCTGAGGTGGCCCCCATGCCAGGAGAGCCTGAACTAGTAGTATGGCCAGTACTGCCCATAGTAGTGGCATTACCGTTCTGATCACGCTTCTGCCCTGTGAATCTTTGCCCCACGCTTGATCCACCAGTTATAACACTCTGAACAATCCCCTGATTAGACTGCTGGGAATCCGCTCGCATGTTTCTGATGTTGCCGATCGACTCCGCAAACCTACTAGCCCCTCCGATCTCTGCTCCGCGGATATCAGCAACCATCGCAGCATTCTGTTGATCGAGGCTCTGCTGTGCGAATCCTGACTGTCGGTAGGACTTGAGCTTCGCTGCTTGGTCTATCGATGCCTGATTTGTACCGATGCGAGTGGCATTCTCGCCAGCTGTTCCAGTCTTCGCTGCTCCTCCGGCCTCTTGAGCACTCTGACCAATCGCTTGGGTGCCTAATGCACCAAGGCTCGCTTTCGCCCCTAATACAAGCTGCCCAGTCACCGCCGGCACAGCAAAGTACAGCGCCGCCATGATGTAGATGTAGTAGCCGTTGGAGAGGTCGAGATCGAGGCTGCCGGCTACGGCGAGTAACTGGTCCAACAGGAACCACGCCTTATCCTCGCTGAGATGTGCACGCTCCTTGACCATCGGCACCGAACAGAGCTCGGAGAGCTTTTGCGTGGCACCAAGGCCACCACCACCACTACCGCCTCCCGAGCCTTCGCATTGGACAACAATGTCTCCGCTCTGACTCGCTGTATTGATCAGCCGGCGACCAACTCTTGCCATCGCGCTGTGGTTTCCGATCATCGCCCATACGCTGCGCTCAAGGGTGTGAACGATTGCAAATCCAACATCCCATAACTTCACCCAGGCAAAGAATGATATCCATGTGAAGAAGGCTTTCCAGTATCCTGGAATCACCATAAGCATTGCAGCGAACGGATAACCAATCAAAACAAGGTACGCAAGGATTCCCTGAACGTGCGGCATCATCACCGCCCACTGATAGAGTTCTCCATACTTTGCACGCGAGCCCTGCTGGCGAACGTATGCCTCGGTAAAGCCACGCATCTGCTCCGATGGAGAAAAGCGCTGAACCATCTCCGTCACTTGTGGCGCGATAATGAGCTCGTTCCGCAACAGATGGCCCAAGATGAGGAACTTGGTGTATTGGATTAACTCTCTATCTTCAAGCAGACTGGCATTCGCCTCTTGACGAAGATTCCATCCGTAGAAGAGTGTTTTGAGAGCCATCCCCTCACTGGTAAACCCATTGGGAAAACTGCGGATGAGCTGCCAGTAGGCATGTCCCGCTTCCCAACGCATAGCCTGGACGATCATGTACAGATATTCCGAGCAGACTATCTCCGTTAGCCGTCCTGAATCTCGCGCCTCGTCCTTTGAAAACTTGGTCATGAATCTTCGGAACGATCCCTGAATATCGGGGGAATTGAATAGCCTTATCATCGAGCGCGGCGTTGGAATCGACTCGACGTCTAGGCCGTGGACAAATTTATCGTAACTGCCCTGCGTCGGCTTATCGTCCTGTCCTGAAGTGGACGGGTTCGTTGCATCGATGAACACAGATCCAGGGATATTGGCTCCTCGTGACTGGGAGGCAGCGGAATACGCACCTGCATTCACCCCCTTCTTAAACCAGTCGCCGCACTCAGAAGTGAGAAATGTCGCTAGCGTGTCACGCACATCGGGATCTTTAACATTGACTCCAACGATATTTTCCACCATTCCCCACTTCAGGTTGGATAGGATCTGCCATGGGCCCTCCTCCGTATCTTTGCTGAACAGGTTACTATCAGCGCCACCGCGTCCCTCGCGACGCTGCATACCGATCCAACTCACAAGATTGTTAGTAGCCTCGCTGAAGAGTCCGTCGAGGAATGCCATGGTCCACGCAACTTGGTACGTACCGCTAGGCCCCTGCTTACGGCTTACCTGTATCCCGATGTCTTTGACGAGAGCGGTGTTGGCCATACCGGTTTCTGCATCGCGCCAGACATCTTCCATCTCCATCGACTTGTTTGCGATACGCCATGCAACACCCTGCACGGTTGTCGGCGTACCAACCAGAAACGCATAGATCGCCGGCCCCATGAAGAACCACATGTAGGTTCGTGGGGGCTGATTTATTGAAACTGCGACAAGTGCTCCCGCAGCGCCCACAGCGTAGAACAATGCTGCCCAGAGTCCGAATGAGGTATTCCATACAAAGTGTACGAAATCTGCATGCGTCATGTACCCGATGTTGGCCCAAGCAGCTGTTATCGCGAGGTAGAAGCTACCCGGACAAGAAGACCGATTACACTCTCCAACTTGAAAGAGAAGGCTGGCGTCACTCACAACCCCAAGCACTAGGGTCGCCACCGCTGAAACCATTAGCTCAAGAAGTGCCCCAGCACACTGCCAGAGACTTGCCGCCTCTACATTAAGCAATGATGTAAACGACAGTTCCACCATAACTATGAACCACTACCTCCACCTGAGCCTGGATCGGCATCCCCAGCCGAATCGTAACCGCCACCTGCTGCAGCAAGTGAGTTGTTGGGCTGGAATCGGAAGTTAGACGAGCCACCGAGTGATTGCGCTAGCTTAGCGAGCTCCTCCAGCTCAGTGTGCCAACGACCGCGATTCTGGCCCATGAGCGCCTCAAAATAGAAGCCAACATCACACATCGTCGCAGCCCCATCCGCTTGGGTGTTCGACTGGACACTGGCACACATTAGCTCCTGCCAGACGATCGCCGCCGAGGGATCGCTGCTGAGAAGCCTCATCATCGCTGACTCGTGCGCACCTTTTACCTCTTCGAGTAACTTATCCAGCGCTATCATATCAACGAACTTATACATCCACTTATTGCGAGTGCACTGTTTCGGATTTTTTTCACAGTTATCCAGTATCTGTGTCGGTGGAGTCCAATCATCCGGCATTGAATCTTTCGGTTCTGATTTGGAGAAATCACACTTTATCTTGGTCGGCTCCTGGGCGCTTCCCGCCGTTTGAACCCAAATCTTAAAGATCTGGTCTATCAGATTAATGGTAACAGCCATATTCGGCGAGGAAACTTTCTGTATCATCTCCGTCGTTAACTTGGAGGCAGCGATCTGCTTTTGGAATATTTCTTTGTTCCTATTCTCGTTCTGGGTCTTAAACTTACAGTACTCGTCGAGGAGTTTATACATCCCCTCCCACACCTCTTCTCTCTTCGTCTGCTGATAAGAGCGAATACCTTGCAGCTGTTGAGGCGGCCCAAGATCCGATGACATCGTGGTTAGCCGCGCGGTTCCACCTGTACCGGCCCCGCCTCCGCCTTTTACCTTTAGCGGTTTAATCTTTGGCGCGATAAATGTCTTGGTTACTATTACATTTGGGTCACCTTTGATAGGCTTAACCGCATTGAATTGCACATCGCCAAAAACATCGATTTGAAGCTGTTTTAATCCTTCAGCCCTATTGTCACCAGAACTCTGCTTTCCCCACACCAAATCGGAGAGCTTCCACTCGTAATTATTACCTGCATTATAATGTCTAGGAAGGTGGTCAACGTTGGAGGCACCGCCAAAATCGTGCTCTTTGAATGGCACCTCAGCCTTTTGACTATCCGTCAGAACCTCGTGAAGGTTGTCCCCACTCGCAAAGAATATGCCGACTGGCCATAGGTGCTTGCCCTGATTGTCATTCTGCTTTTTGAGTCCCTCATGAATCGCGTTAACATAATCTCTTTCCGATGCGCCGCTGGGGTCTGCGATACGCCGCATCTTTAGCTCAAGGTCTGCGGCCTGTACGGTGTTACCAAGAAGATTAGAAACTGACTGTAGCGCCCCGATGTAGCCATTTGCTGCTCCGTTTTCAACCATCATCATGGTCTGAAATAGAGTGGGAACCTCCGCAGTAACCATTTCGCGAAACATCTGCTTATATTGCTTGGAATCAGCCAATCCCCGAAATGCCAAATTAGCCGGCAATCGGGTGAGTTTAGTCTCGCCTTCCTTTATCTTGTCCAGATGCCCCACTTCTCCGGAAAACGAAACCCCATTATCATGGTCTGGCCCCGCGGCTCCGGAATTAGGAACAGCGGCTAGGTTGTCTGGACGCACCTCATTGGCCACCGGGTTACGATTCCCATCCTGCTGCGCGCTCGCCTGACTGTGGCTTAACACCGCGGCTAAAAGCGTACAAACTGTTACCAGGCCTCTCCATGTAGTGTGTGTTTGCCGCATAGAATTTTCTACTATCATCGCGATGCCATACCCCTCATCACCCCCACCACCCTCTCGATCTCCTCCGCGCTCGGCACCCCTTCGACCCGGTAGGTCTCTTTAGTCGTCGCGGCGACAAAGACAGTTGTGGGATAACTCTTAATCCGCAGGTCGATGGCGAGTGCTTCACCACTAACTAGCGGAAATGGAAAAGAAATTTCGGCGCCGTACTTCTTTAGGGCATTTACTGAATAAGTTCGCTTGGTTAGCCCAAACAGAGCGAGATTTGGGTCGCTCTGGTGCTTGGCTCGTACGGCTTTAAGGGTTTCTGCTATCTGAGCGCTCTCAGGAGCTTTTTCATCTAAGAATATCAATATCTTAACCCTACCCTCTGGATCTGCTGGGATAATCTCCTGGCGGACCAGCTTGGATCGCTCTGCGGCGGGGACAGTGGCTGCGGCCGGGTCTGCCATCTCTGGGTTAAGGTGCAGATCTATCTTTGACCCGTTTTTAAGCTCAGCCTGGCGGGCCTGCTCGTAAAACTCCTGAATCTCGGCCCTAACGGGATCAAGCGGCTCACCATCGTCGGGGAGGGATGCAGCTTGGCGAATCCCTAAGGCCTCCATGGCGAGGAGCTGGTAGTCAGTAGCTTTTGAAACGACCTTCTGCATCTCGCCTTGACGCCTGGCAAGAGCTACAGCGTAGCGGAAGGCCAGCTCTTTATCGTTGCTGTTGAGCGCCTCAAAGAGCCCCTGCATAGCTGGTGGCGCATCTTTTTGAGCGCGAATAATCTGAGCTTCTTCAGGTGCGCCGTACTTGGCGAGAATCTGCTCACGCGACAGTGGGGTTGATGCGGGCGGTGCTGGTTGCTGCTGGCTTTGATCGGTTGAAATCCCCTGATTTTCCGGGGTATTTTGGGGGTTTTCAGAATCCTTGGCAGCTCTCGGCTGCAGGGGTATCTTAGCCTCTGCTGCCTTGCGAGCCTCGGCTGCTTTGGCATCCTCTTTAACCTGATCGATCAGCATTGGATAGTCGTGATAGACCACCGCACGCGATGAGTTTGGGCTAACCGGCCTATCCCAAGCGCGCGCGTCATCACGATTCCAGAAACCGCGCAGGTCCTCAGCAGGCGCCGCCTGTTGACCCTGAGCACCACAGGGGCGACAGGGGGTAAGGAGTAACAGTGCTGTAACAGACGAAATTAACCAACGCATACTAGCCGTCAATGATAGATAAACCCTTTGGTTCTTAAAAGGTTATGGCCTCTTATCGGCGCGGCGAGGCTTATTGAGTCAGTTTTAGTACACGGCACGGGGATTCAATGAGTTAGACCGAATGTTGCACGAGAGTGCGGTGTTCGGGCTAACAAGTGCATGGATGCACTTGCAAATTCTCCAAGCGCAGCGTAGGAATTTGGAGCCTACAGTTTGTGTGGGCACTATAGTGACGTGCAAAAGTCCGCGGCCCGACTTGGCTGCCACCTGGCTACTTTGCTAATCCGCCCCTGTTTGTCACCTACTTTTGCACTGCCGAACGGACCAGAGCAGCTGTCTGTGGGTCGCGTAGTGCGGCTTTACCAAAGCCAGGTAGCGCTCCGAGCGCTACTGCTTGCTCTTGATACTCGGGATAATTCGATACGAGCATCACTTTCATATTCGGATTCTGAAAATCAGGGCTTTTGGCCATCTCAAGTAGTTCACGTATACAATCGATTCCACTACCGCCATCTGCATCGAAGATGCGGTTAACAAGAGCGAGCGCCACACCCGGCTGCGCCACGAGCTTCTTGGCGTCGGCGGCTGTATACGCTCTTACTACTTTCATTCCTAGTGACTCTACCAATCTACGGATCGACGCGTGATCCGGGTCGCATTGTCCTATGTCCACTACATCAAAGGCCGAATCTACACTCATTTCCCACCTCTCCCTAGCTCGCATATTTCATGAAGCCTGCTACTGCGAGCGACGATAACAGCGCTTTTTCGGTCCAAAAATCGATTTTCGGACCGGAATGTATCGCGATACGATTGAAGCCCCGAAAATCGATTTTTGAATTCGCCCCGCGGGCCCGAACAATCGCCATTCTCGGCGCTCTCGCGTCGCAGTTTCATGAAATATGCGGGCTTGCGTAGTCACAACGAAGTTACTGTTACATCGTCGCCTACCAGCACTTCAGAAACGTAGCCAGTAAACAGCCCGCTCTCTACGACACCAGTGATAGTTTTAATCTCTGCTTCTAATGCTGGGGTGATCTTTTGGAAAGTCACATCAAGCAGTATGTTGCCACGCTCAGTTATCACTGGACCGTGCTTACCACTTCCGGTGCGCAACGTGATCTCAACTGCACCGAGCGCTCGCAGTCCGGCTTCTGCCAATACCAATCCATCTGGTAATACCTCTACTGGAACCGGACATCCTGCACCTAGCTGCTCTACTAATTTAGTTCGGTCGACGATAATTACGAACTTTTTACACCGTTTCGCCAGTAACTTCTCTTGTAGTAACGCGCCCCCTTTTCCCTTGATCGCCCAGCGATCTTTGGTAACCTGATCAGCTCCATCAAATCCCCACGTAAGAAAGGCGTTATAACCGGAGTGCAGCACGGCTAACCCCAACTCCTGACAACGCCATGCGGTCTGCAAAGAAGTGGGCACCACTGAGATGAGCAGCCCCTCCGCTGAAACCCGCTTACCGATCGCCTCAAGGGCTGCATCGACGGTTGTTCCCGTACCTACTCCGATGACGTCACCGTTCTTAACTCGCTTCGCTATCTCTTGGGCTACTAAGGTTTTCATGAATTAAAATAGAATGAACGCTCTGCCGCTACTGCACATCACTTTGGCTAGTAATTACAGCAGCTATAAAGCTGCCGAAATCCTCTAACTTATTATTCACCACGTCTTGTAGCTCTGCGTGGTTAAACTTGTCATAGGCATGCGACAGCGAATTACGGAATCCCTCCATCGATACCAAGCTCGCGCACAACCTATCATCGATTATCCCAGCGAGCCGTAGTTGCTCAAAACTCTCAGCCATCGTGTCTGGTCTCTGCAATTCACGCAACCGACAAAGTATCTCTGCAGCCTCAATAGTTGACTGGCAGATAAGGTAGGCAAACCTTTCGCACGCCGCTAATCGCTCCGGGTCTCTCTTGAGCGTTTGAATATCGCAGGGACGAAATGGGGAGAGTAATTTTCCGTACTGACGGACCTGTTCAAGCTTTGTACTGAGGTTTTCAGGTCTGACCATTCGGTACAATACTCCTACACTTTAAAGCCCGCTAATCGTAACGTAGCTATATGATCAAAGTACTCCGAACGGATGCGATACTCGTACTCGACCCTATTATCACTTCTATCAAGAATCACTTCCCATCCTGAACCACAGCAAATTTCAACTCAATGCTACTTGCTGCGTTGAGGCAGACGAGATCAACACTATCCGTTTTTAGAGCGCGTGACACCTGCGCCCAATATCACAAAAATGCCTCCCTGATAACTTCCTGCGATAATGCCCGTTTGTACAAAACGGCCAGGTCAATATTACTGGCTAGCCCGGCGCTCCCATCAGCATACGAGCCAAAAAGATACACCAAGTCCACCTCAGGAACACCCTCAAAGTATCCCTTACACACCTGCTGGACAACATCGATGGAAGGTGCCGTACTACCTGTCACACTACCCTCTGTCACGTTTGCCTGTACTGTTCCACTTCCTGATTGAAAAAGCTCTGCGCGCCAAGCGCCTCGCCTCATACAGCCCCACGATGGAACTGCGCTCTGAAATGCATACCCCAACAATGACTACCAGGTTCCTGATGACCACGCCTAGTATAAACGATACAACTCCATCCCGCCAACTCCAGTTGTTCATCTGCAAGAGGAACCGATTCCGCACACTGTATCGATTAAGCAGCGCCGGTAAGCTACGTCTGCGCTCAGGCGTTACCACCCGGACGTGGTTTCCAAGGGCAGCCGGTTCGTACCAACACTCCCAACCCCGACGGTTAGCACGCCACGAGAGATCTGCATCTTCACGGTAGGCGAAGAAGGCCTCATCAAATAGCTGCGGTCGCTCTCCCCATCCGACTTTTAACTGTGGGTAGATACTGTGCACCTCATCGTCGGAGATACTCTTCGGGATACAGAGATCACTCGCGCACTCACGGGAGATCAGCACACAGGCGCCAGTGGCGCCAAATACCCGCTCAGCGGAGTCGAAATCACCACGGTCCCACTCGCCGGCGCCACGGTCAAAGTGGCGACACGAAGTCGTGAGCACCATACCGGCAGCATCGAGCACATGAGGATAGATCGGCTCAAGCGATGGCAAAGCTCGCCGCAGCTTTGGAGTGACTAGTCCTACTCGGGGTCCGCGCCGAAACGCCTCGCACATCTGACGCACACAGTTGGGCTCAAGACCAACATCGGGGTTAAGCACGAGAAGCGCGGATGAATCTCGCTGTAGAAACTCCGCCACACCTTGATTGTGCGCACCACTAAATCCAAGATTCTCTGAGTTGCGGACAAGAGATACTCCAGGGCACACCAAACGCTCAACGATCGCTACGGTTTCATCCCTTGAACCGTTATCAGTCACACGGATAAAGAGGCTCTCGCCCAGAACGAATCCAGTCTGCTGCATCGCGCGTTCAAGACACGTTGCTATTGATTCTTCACTGTTCCACGTTACGATATGAATAAAAACGGATGGACGCTGCTCCATACGGTGCTCTGCTCGACTAAAGCTGTCCACGCTCGGCTAAGATCGTAGTGAAGATTTGTTCCAGCGCGTCAGGGGTTGGATGCTCTACCTTTCGACCGTTTACCCAAAAAGATGGCGTAGACTCAAGTCCCAACTGATCCCCCTGCTGCACCTCCTGACGCACTCGTTCCAGGTAACGCCCAGAGCTCACACACTCTCGTAGCGCCTGCGAATCAAGACCAAGAGCTTTAGACCCTTCGACAAGCAGCGCCTCGCGTACCTGCGCAACTCCCGCGCTATCGGTCTCTGCGTCGGGCTCCAAAAGTGGATCGCTAAAAACGTAATCGAGCGCCTCCCAAAAACGCCCCTGCTCACCAGCACAACGGGTCAAATACGCTGCAAAGCATGCGTTCTGGTGAAATGATTCGGGGATCCCCGCATTGCACTCTGAATCGAGCGGGTAGTTTTTAAACACAAAATGGTACTGCCCTTTGAATTTCTCAAGCACTGGCCACAAGGAGGCATAGAATACCCGGCAACCGGGGCACTCAAAATCAGCAAACTCAACTATCTGAATCGGGGCCTGGGGATCACCTTTGGCGTAATCACCGAACACTCCCGCCCCCACAGATATCGGTAGCTCTACCTGAGGAGCTTCACGCCACGCCCGAACCGGGTCGCGTAGTGCCAGATCGTCTTGGTCAGTGTCGGACGATGCGCCGTGAAAAGCCTTAGCGAAGGCGTGGGTTAAAGTTGGAGCAGTTGCGGCTACCGCCGCCCACAAAGCCAGACTCACCAATCCAGCAACGGCCGACCTATAGCCACTAGCGATAGCTCGCAGAAAGGCGAGGATATTTCTCATTCCACTCGCAAAAGTGGCTTTAAAACCCGCCCCGACTCCCCACCAGCTCACCCCCAACAGCAAAAAGGTAATGCAATACAGCGCCACGCAGAGGAGACACAGCGCGCCGATTATAAACTCAGATATTCCGAGCAGTAGCAGCGAAACGCACGAACCCAACACTCCACCAACAAAAATAACCTGTAGCGCCTGTGAGTCAGACACTGACCGACGAGCACCACTGACCCAGAGCAGTCCCAGAACAGCGACGTAAAAAAAGAGCCCGTATGCAGCGATCGGCAACCCAAAGAACACTGACCAGTCGCTGGCGTTTACGGCCTCACAGTTAATGTGCCGCGAGATATTACAAAAACTTGGGCCTGTTGCGAGACCGTAGCGATAGATTACATGCTCGTAGAGAGCCAGACTGGAGATCCCTGCCCCAAGAATCGAGAGCACCGCGGTTAACAATTTACTAGCCGGTCGGTACATAGTCCTAAAGCAGTCTTTTGGTTCAACAGACTAAAGAGCATACCAAAAGCACCCGACAAAAATAGAGGCTTTGGCTAACTATATAGTTTTCATCATAAAAATGGCTTTTAAGGTGCAATTCCGGCTTCTAGAAAACGCCATCGATTCGCGGAATCGATCACCTGAAGTGATCCACGACAAAAGCCTAGCAAGTGAACCTGACCAGGAACTTTGCAAATCACCGTAAGGTCGCTCTAGCTGTAAGTATCAAACAAGTTAGGGAGTTGGGCAATTGGGATAGTGGCTAGAGTGGTTAGGTCGTGGGGCCACTAGTTGTCAGCGGTGCTCAATGATTTTGCTCATCTTTACTGAGCGGCTATTTTTAGCTACCCTCCCTCCTGAAGCACAGACTTGCTGCATATGGGCTACTTATTTTTGATTTGACCCGTTATTACAACTGAGTCAGATAGCCCTTGTGTCCGGACATGCTCCCTCGCGGATCATCTGCGCTGAGTTCACTTTTTAGCCGGGGTTGCCTCTTTTTTTTGGCTATACCTCGAATCAAGCGGTTGCGGCGATGCCACGTACTGCGAGTCAATGAGAAGCACTTCTTCTGCTTCCACGCAAAAATACTAACCCGCGTTCGGTCTCTATTTGGCCGAAGCCGTATTCTTCTGGGGAAAAGTTATGGATGCAAATCAAGCGCAAAGCGCTGGGCAGTTTCCGGAAAGCTTAGACCGGAAAGCAAATTTTCCTCCAGGTACTATCGAACTAGCAAGCGCAAAAATGTGTACGGCGCAGCAGCCACAGGCGGTCATAACTAATTACCTCAATCTACTCCAAAAAGTGCTAAACGGTGACACCGGCATTATTCACGAGAATGAGATCGGACCTGTGGAAGGTATCGATACCCTCCAGAGTATCGGCGCACAGTCACACTTATCTTCACTTGGAAAGCAAGCCCTAGGCAGCCTAGCAGTTATTCGGCTAAATGGAGGCCTGGGTTCTTCGATGGGTATGCCTACCGCCAAGTCTCTGCTTCCAGTGCGCGGCACCCTAACCTTTAACGACTTAATGATAAGACAGTTGGAATGCCTTCAGAGGGAAACGGGTCACAACGTTCCTCTAATTCACATGACGAGTTTCCGCACTGATGAGGATATCAATCTAGTCATGCAACAAGCTGCCTACTGTAATCCTGAGGATCTCCCAGTAACATTTCGACAACACCAACATTTAAAGATCTATCTTGACGATCTAAGTCCCGCTCAAGAGTCCAGAGATGATCTTAACTGGAATCCGCCCGGTCACGGTGATATTTACGCTGCTTTGCTCGCCACCGGTATAGCGCAAAAGCTCATTGATGCTGGCAAGCGCTGGCTGTTCGTCGCAAACTCGGACAATTTAGGCGCCACAGTTGCTCCGGAAATTCTCGGATACATGATTCACTACCGCTGCCCGTTTCTGATGGAGACGTGTAGGAGAACCGAAGCAGATAAGAAAGGTGGTCATCTGGCCAAGAATAAATCAAATGACCGCCTAATCTTGCGTGAGGTTGCTCAGGCTCCAACCATAGAAGGGGAGGTCATACCGGAGTTTGGCAACATAGGGCGCTACCATCAGTTCAACACAAACTCGATCTGGCTAGATCTTCAATCGGTAGTAAAGATAGCGGCCCTACATGATGGCTGCATTCCGCTACCGCTGATACGAAATATCAAACCAGTAGATACAGAGGACCCATCTTCGCGAAAAGTTATCCAGATTGAAACCGCGATGGGGGCTGCTATCGAATCTTTTCCAGGTGCCCGCGCGCTTGAAGTTCCGCGCGGCCGGTTCATGCCAGTAAAACACAACAGCGACTTACTCTTGGTGAGGTCGGACTGGTTTAGGGAAAATGCAGACGGTACTATCAGTCAACATGAAAGCACCGGTGGCGCGCCTCCTCCTACTATCTCCCTAGACCCGCGCTTTTTCAGCATGTTTGGCGACTTCTCAAGCAGAGTGCTACATCCTCCTTCCCTGGTGCACGCTAAATCCCTAAAAGTCATAGGGAACTGGCAGTTTAAAGAACCTGTGATAATCAGAGGACATGTGGTCCTAGAAACACAGAACCAGGAACGTGGTCAGACACCGGATTTGGTTACTCAGGAGCTGGTTGATAAGGCGACTCGAAATTAACAGATCCAATAAGTAAACGCACCACTTAGAAAGCGTATGAAGTCTAAGTGGTTATGGCAGGCAAGAAATTAAAGAAAGAGCAGCGGAACAAATTGTATCGATTGTGTAGCATAAGTCCGAAGATAAGCTATCGAGTGATTGCTCGAGAAATCGGAGTGAGTCATTCGACGGTAATCCGGGAGCTAAAGCTTAATAGCCATGTGATCGGTAGGCACGACGACTATTAAACTCAAGCCCAGACGGCGCAGGAATCAACTCACCAGAGGAGAGTAGCTGCCAGCAAAAATGCGCCTTAAGAGCGAAACGATTCGCTGGTATGCTGAGTTTCACCTAAAGCATGCCCAGTGGCGCCCAAAAGTTATAGCTGGCAAGCTCACAAGTATGGGACAGCCTATATCTCAAGATAGACCTTAAATCCCGAAAGATGTTTCTCGACTTCGCCCCGTCACTAGAAGCTAAACCGTATGCAGACTTGTGCATAGGACGCCTTAAACAAGATATACCGGCCGGGGCTCTTAAAACGCTACTTCAGGACAACGGCGCATAGCACGCCGACCATGCTCGTTTAGAGCTCGCTCTAGGTGTGGCAGCCTTCTTCTGTCATCCGTACCGCGCATCGGAGCGCGGTACAGTAGAAAATCGCAACAGAGTGCTCAGACGCTTTCTGCCGAAAGGGACCGAATTCGATCATATCTCCGAGGAGTTCCTGCGCTGGGTCGGGGACTACTTCAACAATCGACCTATGAAGGTGCTGGGGTTTAAAACGCCAAATCAGGTGTGGGAAGAGGGACTGAAGTTAGCTGCCTAATTTCGCTCAAAATCAAAATTAAAAAAATCAAAGCGCGAGTCGCACTACACGACTTCTTATCCACAGGGGAAGCTTCACTTGAGCTCCACCCTGACGGGCTCCGCTCAGCTCCCCCTATGGATAAGTCTGCTCCTGTACCTACCGACGTAACAGCACCTATGGCCAAGACTGCGCCATACCTATATTGATGGGTGGTGCGTTAAGTTATTGAACCTGCCTGGCGGCTATTTAAATCCCGCTTCTCTCTGGAGAAGGCCTAGAAGGGACGTTACTGAGTTGTCCCAATCGTATCGGGCGCCTATGTGCCGGCAGTGGCTGCCGTACTCGTTGCGCCTGGTCGGGTCTTGTACGAGCGCAACTATCGACTCAGCAAGTTTCTGGTGATCGCTCTCGAGAGTCACTCCAGTCCCACCATAAAGCTCCTGATAAACTGGGTTGGTGAGCGCCACGGATGGGACACCCATGCACAGGGATTCTTGGAACGAGAGCCCCCATGTCTCAAAGCGTGCCGTGCACAGTCTAACATCCAACACCGAGTTTATATCCTTTGCATCTACTTTGGCTCCCGGAATCCTCACATTGGGAGCCATGTCCGCGTAGCGGTTTCGGAGCTGAGCTAAAACCTGCGCATAGTAACCTGTGGCCTCTCCCAGTGAGTCTCGATCTCCTGGACCAGCAAGGAGCAGATAAACATCATCTGGTCGCTCCAACCCATCCCTCACCTTTTCAAAAACTGCGAGGCTTGTCAGAGGATCCTTCTGGGGATGAATTCGACCGACACCCCCGATTACAGTAGCGTTGCGTGGGATATTCAAGTTGTCTAAGAGTACATCTCGGACAGCCATCCTGCGCAAAGTTAGAACATCGGGGCTGTACTCACTGGTATCAACTCCGATGGGGTTTTTAATGCACAACCCGCGAATGCGCTCTTCATCAAAAAACCGTATGCGTTTTTGCTCTAAGTCAGAGGCTGCACGCTTAAGCGGCTCGAAAAGATTCTCATGTATGTTGCTCTCTCCAGTTATGTCATGCACAAATTGCCCAACGTTGTTAGGACTCGGCGACCTTGAGTACGCCTTCGCGATGGCATCTGCCTCCCAATCGGAGTTGGTGACGATGAATCCACGACCTGGATTCGAGAGTAGGTAGTCAATAATTGCGTACTCGGTTATGAGTCGTAGGGGTTTTATTTCTCGATCTGGGAAAAACGTCGATGAGAGGATCTCCCACGCATGTCCAAGATATACGAGCGGATTGCCATTCGAGCGACAATGTTCCATGCCCACTTGCCCGCTAATCGGCATGTGAGCGTACACTACGTCATTTCTGCCGGTGATCTGCCCCATAACCCTCTCAACGAGGAACGCACGATTGCCCTCCTCATACCACGTGTCGTGGTGCGTGTCTGAGTTGCCGACGAATGAATATCCTACGGCAGGCAGGCCGTTGGCTTGTAGTGTTCGACCGACCTGGTCAGTTGGAGCAACCATTATCCCTCTGTCTCCAAGTCCGAGCGCCTGCATCGCCTGCACTGTTGCTGACCCGCCTACACCATTTACTCCACCGGGCAGGGCCGGGAACGAGTTTTGAAACATGTGTGTGTTGATAACAGCTGGCTGCTGCCGCTGATTCGGTTCCTTATACTCGATTGATGTGACAATTTTTGGATCATTGAACATATGGAGAACCTATTTCAGCAGTTCAAAATACACAGTCGCCGTCGCTTGCGGCGGTAGTCCCCCGTCGGTCGCATCAGCGACCAAGAGAACCTATCCGCACAGTGACCGGAAAATGTATATGTACCTGTTTTGCCCCAAAAAAGCGGGGTTCTGACTGACGGGGATGCATTAGGTGGGAACAGGACGTCATGTTATGACCGGTTCCCGCGTCCAAGTTACGAAATCTGTCACAAACATTTGTAACGAAATCGTCGCGCAACGTCAGAGCGATTGAATAAAAAGTATTACAGAGTTATAACTCTGTTAGGAGTCCAGGTCAAGGCGCGGCGGTGTAAATGTTGGCGGCGGGGCTCTGGCTAGTCTTTAGACAGTTGCACTAACAACCAATTAGATATTGTGCACAAGGAGTGAAAGTACGTACAGATGATGCTCGAAGCGCTTTTATTCGATCTCGACGGAGTTATTACAGATACGGCTGAATTCCACTATCAGGCCTGGCAGAGGCTTGCGGACGAGCTCTCGATTTCCTTTAATCGGGAAAGAAATCAGCTTTTACGCGGTATTGGCCGCATGGAGTCGTTGGATATCATACTCGAAAAGTCGGCAAAGGTGTTCTCGCCGGCCCAGAAAGCGGAACTGGCAGATACTAAAAACGCCTATTACAAATCATTGATTCTAGATATTACACCTTCGGACATCTTGCCGGGTATGGAGCGATTGCTGAGTGCAGCTAAGGAACGAGGAATCAAGATGGCCCTCGCTTCTGCGAGCGCTAACGGGCCCACGATTCTTGAGCGGTTGGGTATTTCAGACATGCTACAGTACGTTGTCGATCCCTCAAAACTGACTAAGGGAAAGCCGGATCCGGAGATTTTTCTCAAGGCAGCAGCAGGGCTTGGAGTGCATCCCTCTCACTGTGTTGGGTTGGAGGATGCGCATGCTGGGATAGCGGCGATTAAGGGAGCTGGTATGTACGCGGTCGGGATAGGCGCGCATCTACACGATGCCCCGTGTGATTGGCGTGTTGAGGAGACCTCGGAGATCTCCCTGGATGAGATCGTTCTACGAGTTGCAAAAGCCTCTTAATAACGGGCAACTCACGTCGTAGTAACGAGGTGATAGTATTTTATTTATTTGTGGGTGGACTTATGAGCAATCCATCAATGGGTCAAGATGTGAAGTTAGAGCAATGGCTGTCTGCAATCTCTCGGATGAGGCTTCCCACAGTTATCACCTGTGACTTTGATGGAACATTAACTCCCAGGTTCCCAAATGATGAAGATCATTTTACTCATGTAGGCCGCACTGGCCAGCAAACGATAGCGGGTTTTCTTGGAGATCGAGAGAGGATCGGGGGGGTCTGTACGTCGCGCTCAATCCTTGAGGTTAAAAGAATTCTTGAAACGGGATTTATCAATGACCGTGCCCAGGATCTTAGCGGGCTCTCGGCCGCGGAGAATGGCGCCGTTGTGTTTTGCAGGAAGCTTAGTCCGATTCTAGAGCAGAAATTAACTGAAAATGGGTTTCAGATTGATACACGCTTTGCGGGGCTTACCGCGATTAACCTGGCGAAAGTGAGCCCGGAGGCTCTTCGTGAATCTATTGTTTTTCCAGCAGTGGGTGAGAGTAGAATCGATCAATTGCAGTGGAGCAGTAGTGTTGGAGAGAATCACTTAAGACCAAACTTACAGAGACTCTTCGAGATGTCGAAACATGACTCCCTGCAGCGCACAGAAGAGGCCTGCCAGCGGTTCGGGAGCGCGTATGTGAAGGTTTACAACACGGACGACGGGAAAGGCGAGACACTCATCAAACTTCTTGAGCGCCGCGCTTCTGAAGCAGGGGTGCTGTGTCTCGTAACACCACCGATTGAAGGACATCCGATTTGGACGGCCGACCTGGGTGGTGGAGTCACCAAGTACGATGCTATGAAGTCTATTTCGCAGATCTATTCGGCCCTGGCGGGCATTCCTGAGGCGGCTATGCGATTCCTGTACTTTGGGGACGGAGAGAACGATCTGCCGGCATTCCAGTACATCTTCGAGCGGCCGGGGAATGAGAACCACGGGTTTTTGCTGGACATTCCTCATGGCAATAATGACGAGCGGTTCAGGCGTGTGGCAACAGGGACCGTTTACCTTAAAGGCGATTATGACCTAGCCGGAGTCGCCAAGGGAGTCCAGAGTGTCTGTGGCAGTTAGCGCAGAATCACAGAGCAGCTGGTATGAGAAACTTATTGCATGATCATTCGGTAGCTTTGCACTGCCCAGGATCGCAATAGCTTTTAAAAATTCGGATTCCGAGGTACCTTATGCCGACTCCCAGTCGCGCAGGGCCATAGGCTCCATGGGGGATAGTTAGTGTGCGATGAAAATTCACCTTTGAGGAGAGAGGTCTATGAGCCGCATGACATTTTCTGACGGTTGGATTATCACTGAAGAGTCATTCGACGCTGATTCCAATCGAAAGGTTGAGGGGTTGTTTACGATTGGAAGTGGCTACCTGCACCTTAGGGGCTCGGTCGAGGAGCACTTCCAGGGAGCGCCGCAGAATGTGGACTACAACCGCATGCCAGCAAATGTAACATCAGAGAAATTCCCTGAATTCAAAGCACGCTGGGGAACCTACGTCCCTGGGGTTTACGGGAGGCACCCACTTTTAAATAGCGAACTGATAAATCTTCCGCGCTTCACTGGTTGGGCTCCAGTCGTGAATGGCGAGCGGCTCGATCTGACCACTTCCAAGGTGTCAAAGTACTCTCGCTCCCTCAACATGAAGGAAGCGCGTATTGAGCGCTCTCTGACGTGGCATGTGGGTGGGGCTGATGTCGAGGTTACATTTGATATTTTTGTCAGTTATTCTCGTCCTGGCATTTGTGTACAGCGTATGACGTTGCGGCCATCAAAGCCCCTCTCAGTCAAAGTAGAGAACACGCTCGACGCCGATGTGCGGACAAATGGGTACGACCATCTGAAGGACATCTTGTTGAGTGATGCTGGTCATGGTGGAATCTGCTGTCAGTGCTTCACGGATGGTGGCGAAAAGATAGAAATGCGATCGTTTGTGCGAGGTGAGCATCGCGCCAACTTTGTGGCTCAGGGGCGGGTCGCAACAAGCGTATGTGAAGTGAATAATCAGGCTCAAGACACAGTTGTGCTTGAGAAGTATTCGGTAGTAAGGACCTCACAGGATGCTACGGTGAGAGATTGCTCGAAGGAGTTGATGGACGCCGCTACGGCGGGCTACGACCGACTCCTTTCGGAGCATGCTGACGCGTGGTCTAAACTGTGGGAGATGTCGGACGTTGTGGTGGAAGGTGATGAGGAGTCCCAGTTAGCGATGCGGGTTTCACTGTATCACCTCCTTCGCAGCCACCCTCGTGACGAAAGAGTCGCCATCGACGCAAAGGGATATGCGGGTGAGGGGTATTTTGGAAGATTCTTCTGGGATACCGAGATGTATCTCGTTCCATTCTTTCTGTACACCCAACCAGAACGGGCCAAGGAGCTTATGAGGTTCAGGGTTAATACTCTTGAATCCGCCAGGCTTAACGCTCGCCAATATGGGTATCCTGGAGCCCGCTACGCGTGGGAATCTGACAAGAGTGGACTAGAGTCGTGCCACGTGTGGCAATACCGAGATCACGAGATTCACGTGACCGCCGATATAGCATACGCCTTTGCGCACATCGCGGCAGCCACGGCCGACACGGGGTACCTATCTGACGGTGTCGCCCGTGTGGTCGTAGAGGGTGCGCGGTACTGGGCAGCTCGAATCGACCAGGTGCCAAGCAGAAGTGCTCCGGCCTTACTCGGCGTGATGGGGCCTGATGAATACAGCCCTATCAGCCATAATAATGCCTATACCAACAGGATAGTTAAATTAGCGCTCAAACTCGCGGCTGAAGTTGGGAATAAAGGTGGAGCTTCTGAAGCTGAGGTGGAGTTGTTTCAAAAGCTGGCACGAGACCTCCCGATTCTTCGTAGGGCGGACGGCTTGGTGTTGCAGAATGAAGCCTTTGAGACCTTGGCAGAACCGGCATTTGATCTCTGGACCGATCGTGGCCGGACTTACGCGGCGCACGTTTCGCAGGAGCGACTGTATCGCTCGAAGAATTTAAAGCAAGCTGATGTTCTCATGATGATGTTCCTTTTCTGGGATGAGTACAGCGAGATGGAGATACGTCAGGCGTGGGATTATTACCTGCCGTATACAACGCATGATTCATCTCTGTCTGCGGCTATTCACAGCATCCTGGCCTGTAGGATGTCGATGCAAAAAGAGGCTTGGGATTTCTGGAAAAAAAGCTCCCTGATTGACGTTGACTTTGTTCATGGAGGTGCCGCTGAAGGAATTCATATTGCGGCGTGTGGCGGCAACTGGATGAACGTTGTATTTGGATTCGCTGGGGTCAAGCTCGCCAATCAGTCAGAGACGCTCACGATTAATCCGGCTTTGCCAGAGAAAATATCTAAAGTTAGCTTTCCGCTGATGTGGAGGGGAACCCGTGTGTCGGTTGAGGTTACACGGTCAGGAGTCACAGTTACACACCTGGGCGAAGGGTCTGCGATCGAGGTCGTGATTAACGGCAAGAGTAAGATTCTTTTGGCCGCTGAGCAGTACCGGGTAGCTGCGTAGTTTGCTTGGGAAAGGTGGGTATGGTTTTTTTGCAGAGTTCTCTGCACTGTAAAGTGAACGGCATATCCAATAAGCAAGCGCACCACTTAGAATGCGTATTAAGTCTAAGTGGTGCGTTTACTGATTGGATCTGCCGCACCAAGCCCACCCCTATCTCTAGGCCGCCCCCCGCATGATCTCTGAGTACCATTTTCCACTAGCTTTGACCGTCCGCTTGAGGCTTGAGCGATCAACATGCACCAAGCCGAAACACGACTCTGGGCGATAACCCTCTTCCCATTCATAGTTATCTAAAAGGGTCCATGCAAAGTAACCTTCTATCGGTACTCCCGCCTGGCGAGCTGCACTTATCTGACTGAGGTGCGAGCGCATATATTCAATGCGCGGCATATCTGGCATCAACCCACCAGCGGCATCAAAACGCGAAGCATACGCCAAGCCGTTCTCGGTTATGTAAATCCGCTTTAGCCCATGTTCTCGATAGCTGTGATAAATCTGGAGAAGTATGTCGTACAGCCCGCTCGGGTAGTGCGGAGGTACTGTAATCGGCCACCCCAAGTCGTTTATCGGTCCCTCAGGCGCCCGAAAATCACTGTACCCCAGCTCCTGATTCGGATCAGCCTTCACCACCTGGCCGCAATAGTTGTTGACCCCTAGCGCGTGCAGTAGATGGCCAGACCGGATGGTTTCCATGTCGCCGTCACTGATTTTCGGCCATGCCTTACCGTATAGCTCGCGAACATCCTCGGGATAGCTACCAAGAAACACAGCATCGTAAAACCAACGATTAAAATAACAATCCGCCCAAGTTCGAGCCTGCAAATCTGCTGCACTACTGGTTGCTGCATACTTGGCCTCTGAATTAAACACAGCCCCTACTCGCACATTTGAGCTTCCCGATTTTAACTCCCGCACCAATATGCCCGAGGCTAGCAACAGGTTGTGCGCCGCCGATAGCGCAAGTGAAAGGTCTTTTACACCTGGGGCGTGTCCACCGTGGTGATAGCTCTTCATGGCAGCGCACCAGGGCTCATTAATGGTAAAGAACTCTTCAACTAACGATCCCAGCTCATCACGAACCACTCGGCCATGCTTAACCAAAAAATCTACCGTACGTCGATTTGTCCACCCTCCCTCAAGGTGTAAGAAATTCGGCAACTCCCAATGATAGAGGGTCGCATAGACTTTACACCCAGCATCCCTGAGAAAGCGCCAATATTGCTGATACCATTCGACTGCCTTGCCGTTTACTTCGCCATTTTTTTTAAGGATGCGATTCATCGCGATTGAAGTTCGGTAGTGACGCACACCCATGTCTATCATCAGTTGCGCGTCCTCCTTCCATCGACCATAGCGGTCGACACCAACTCCTGGACCGTCGCTATTGTGAGTTCGCCCACTGCGCGCAAATGCGCTCCACATCGTAGGCTCTGCTTGCTCTGATCTAACAACGGCATCTTCTCCGATGGTTTGAAGATCAGCATCTGCCACACCGAATCTAAAATCACTGGGAAAATTAAAATCATTCATACTTAAAAAGTCCTATCATAACGACTTACCGTGACTAAACGATGGTCACTTACACTATATAGCGTTCTGCAAAAGTCCGTAGCGAAATCTCGACTTTTGGAGAACGCTATCGATTCGCGGATGCGAATCAAAACAACAACCTATAGTGATGTCCAGCAAAAGCCTTACCATTTTTACTGGCACGGACTTTTGCACATCACTATAGTGATGTGCAAATATCCGCGCCAGTAAAAATGGCACGGCTTTCGCCGCGCAATACCGTAGCCCGAAGCTCTAATCCGTATTTTTCACAAAGCTCGCTACGCTCGCCGTGAAAAATGTGCGGAAACAGGCCGTCCCTGGCCTGTTTCCTTATCGCCTACAGTTTGCGTGGGACCCATAGTGCCCACACAAACTGTGGGCTCCAAATTCCTTCGCTGCGCTTGGAGAATTTGCAAGTGCATCCATGCACTTGTTAGCCCGGATATTTCATGAAACTGCGTCGCGAGAGCGCCGGGAATGGTGATTTTTCGGGCCCGAAGGGCGAATTCAAAAATCGATTTTTGGGGCTTCAATCGTATCGGGATACATTCCGGTCCGAAAATCGATTTTTGAACCGGAAAAGCACCGTTATCGGCGATCGCAGTAGCAGGCTTCATGAAATTTCCGGGCTAGCCCGAACAATGCACTCTCGTGCAGTATTCGGGCTAGTACAATCTTGGCGTACCCAGGTTGTGGCGTAGAAGACAACCTTTGGTTGATCACTACTTCCTGGTAGTTCGCGAGCGCAGATTCAGTATTTCGGGTGAATAGCTAAGGGCCGTGAAGAAAGGCAGAATTGAAGGGACCGGCTACATCTCCCGGATCATGCCCCGGCTGCCTCACCATCACCAAACAGCAGCGGAGGCCGCCTGAGATGGAATCCGTGCTGGGACAGCTTAACCCAAATCTCTTGGAGTATCTCTTTGATCTCTTTATCGAGCAGATCGTAGATCGCATCTAGTGTCATAACCTGCTGCATGGCAGCCATGGCGAAAATCGGAGCGGCTTCGTCCTTTAGCAATCGGTCACGCACGTCGGAGACGAACGCTAGGAGATCCGCTCTGGTAGAGATCTGATTAGCAGCTGCTGTCGTGCTGTTTGATGCTCCTGCTAAATCATCTGCCTTCGTATCTTTCTTTTTCTTCATATCGTTCCTACGTACAGTTATCGATCAATCGGTATAATCTCTATCGCCTGGTTGTACCGGGTCGGGTCATCCTTGGGGTCAAGTACCAGGGGTCCATCCATGATAACAGACCTAGTCTCTAGTCGTCGAGGCTCAACTCCAGCCTGTATTAACTGATTTACGACCTCACGAGAACGCTTATCAGTTAGATACTGCACATAGCTGGTATCGGCATTCCCGGTACTCTTGGCGTATGCTGCCACAACCAGTCGCGAGTATGGTAGTCGATACTCATTAAGTTGTGCGATCTCCTGGATCATACCAACGCCACGTGGGCACATCTTGGCTGAATCGCCACTAAAAAACATATCGGCAGGATAGATGTCGCGACTCGGGTGAAGCGCCATGCGACGCCGGTAGTGTGACGCTAAAGCTTGCTGAGCCTGCGTTCTACGGGTCGCGTCCCGTAACCTTGCGGCGGTTTCAAGCTCCGTTTCCTCAAACTGGTCCTTAATCACACCGTGAATCATCCCTGCTGCTGCGCCAAACCCAGCGCCGATCGCCGCTCCGGGGCCAGTTGCAACCCCCATTTGAAAGCCCATCACTGCGCCTGCTCCGGCACCCTCAAGCGCACCCACCGCCGAGCCGCTAAAGGCTTTATCAGGCCCCTGAACCGGTTTTCGTGAGCACCCAGAGATGAGGCACACCGAGACAGCAAGGACCACAAGAACAGCTGGCGCACCCCGTTTGTGGCAACGCAGAGAGGAATAAAAGTTGTTGGAGCGGTTTTGCATGGTAGTCAGAGCCCCCAAACCCTTAAAAAAGGTGCAGCTTGTAATAACCAGTATGATGATGAAATGGTGGCGATTGAAGCGGAATAACTGCAGGGGCGATAAAACGTTGTGATTTCAATATATTGACTGACCTTTAACTGTGTAAATACTCCACTTCCAACACTTATAGGATCTTTAACCCGGATATTTCATGAAACTGCGTCGCGAGAGCGCCGGGAATGGTGATTTTTCGGGCCCGTAGGGCGAATTCAAAAATCGATTTTTGGGGCTTCAATCGTATCGTGATACATTCCGGTCCGAAAATCGATTTTTGAGCCGAAAAAGCACCGTTATCGGCGATCGTAGCAGCAGGCTTCATGAAATTTCCGGGTTAACTACACAGCAAATGCAG
>JBKCMS010000184.1:0-10737 GCA_046300175.1 Pseudomonadota bacterium
ATTTTGCTGCTCATCGTAGTCTCTTAGAATCTTCGTCTCTTCCTTCTGATAGCGACCCACGACAGCCATAAATGTAGGCTCATTTTGTTGGTCTTGGCCCTTAGTTCGGGCATATGCCTGTTGCTCAAGCGCAAGTTCCGCAAGGGTCTTCTTCTTCTCTTCTTCCTGAGTCAGCTTATCCACCTTTGTCAAAGTGTTTGGTGACTGAGCTGTTTCAATGTTGCGCGGTGCAGGCACGATCCAATCAACTGGCGCATCGAATGTAGCCTTCTGCTGCTCAAGCGTACCGAGCAGACGAACTGGTCTACTCTGACCAGCGACGTAGCGCTCATCGTACTGCACCATGACCGTCATGAGATTCTTCTCAAATACATCCTTGCGCACATAAACGACCCCATTTTCGCCGGTCTTCCACCAGATGGAATTTTTGTCGCCTAACTCTGTGCCTGGGGGGTAGAAGCGCTCTGTGCTTCCCGGTGGCGTCTTGCCTTGCGCGTAATCACCGATCGGATTGAGTAGCTGCACCCACTGCTGACCATCCTTTTCAACAAGACCAGTCGCCTTTAGAAAGTGCCGACCATGGAGACCTCCTCCACTGGGATCGCTCCACTTAACATCAACCAACACTCCGTCTGGATGTCCGGTATCGGAGCCCCGGGTGAGCAGCGAGTGAGCTTGCGGATCGTTACTTATCCGCTCTAGCGCTTGATAGAAGTATTCACGTTGAGATACCACCCCCACCGCAGCTTCCTTGCTTGTGACGGGGCGACCTGCGCCATCAACAAGAATCCTTGCGTTAGGCCCAGCACACGCCGTCTCAAACCCAGAGAGCGAGCGAACCATCTGCGTGTATTCGTGACAAAATTGTCCCGTCTCCGCAGTGACATCACCACCGAACATCTCCATCACCGCAGCATTTATCAGGGCCTTGGTGAACGACGGCATACGAGAGCTAACGCTCCCTACCGAACGGGTGTACTCACCATCACCGTGAAGACTAAAGCCCGATACGCGCTCTGCATAGGGCACCAGTCGAGTAAGGAAATCGTCTCGATTTTTCCCGAAAGCTGCCTGGTCGCCACCGATCGTTGTTGCCTGTCCGTTGATCACCAGACCGCACGCAACCTGCAAAAAGTTAGCCGATGATAAACAACTTCTCGTTCCTTCACCGGTGCAAGCACTCGTCTCACCTTGCGCCACCAACGGAGGGGGCACTGCACCACGAATAAGCTCAACCAGACAGTCCCGACGCATCGCCTCAAATGCCTTGGCTGACACATCCGCCTTTTGAATGAGACACAGCTGGTTACTCGTTGCGATTGTGTGCAGCTGCTCAAGCAGATCTGGCCGTTG
This sequence comes from Pseudomonadota bacterium, assembly GCA_046300175.1. Lineage (GTDB taxonomy): Bacteria > Bdellovibrionota_C > UBA2361 > UBA2361 > OMII01 > OMII01. Next base: position 1,354 of record JBKCMS010000184.1, read on the forward strand.
TTCAAGTAGAGGAACGATAGCTCGAATATCCTTGCCGATGTCACGGCCATTTACCCGCGCCTGCGTCCAAACCTCTTGTAGCTTCTCTTGCTGCGAAGCAGTGAGGTTGGAATCACGCACAACTTCACTAAACGAAGCAACTGAACGACTCGGGTTCTCAAGGCCACGAACTGAATGTAAGACCTTACCATCAAACAAGGCCATCGGCTGGGTTGATAGCTGGCTTACTCCTGCAGAGCTGGCGCTAAGTTCGGCCCCCTGAGCAGAAGCCTTTTGGGTTATCTCATTCTCGCCAGGGTTATCACCGGAAAAAAAAGGCATCGTAGTCGCTGTCCAAAAAAATTGAGTCGAAAGATTTAATTGAATCCAGAGCATTCGGGAGATGAGTGTTAAGAAGCAACACCCTTTCATCTCCTCTAGCTATTGTTCTCATAAGGGTTATGGCTAAGATAGCTCAGGACGTGACCTTAATAGTGGGCGACTTTATTTATGGCCTCCCTTGAATAATTAAAATAACACCTAACCATCCTGATTTATTATCTAATTCAGCAGGCGTCTACGCCGGTGACATCGAGTAAATTACCATATGCTGATCTAAAGGTAGGACGGTTAATTCAGACTGAAATATTAGTGCTATCAATTAGTTATGCATTATCATATTGAAATTACACTATATTTGCCGACTACCAATTCTCTTTCAGCTATGCTACTCGTCCGTCCTTGAGCCACATAACCTTGGGAAGAAATATCGAACGAAGTGTAAGCTGAACCTTTCAAAGAAAATGTGTCATTTAAGTCTTGAAAATCGGGGTCAGTAGGTGAGTTAAATGTCGGAGATTGCACTGTTATGGGCGAACAAAGGGACCAAGGCAAACAAAAGCCTCTTAGGTTAGCTAAAGAGTCCGCTGATCTTCAATCAGGCGTGGCCAAGCAAGAAGAGGCCTCGCTTGGCGGGATAGCCCCTGATACTTCAACACAAGCTGCAGCTGGTGTGGCCAGGGCGGCCGACAGCCTAGCGGCTGCTGCCAATCTGTTGGCCTCCGCGGATAGAGCTGAGCTCGCCGCTCCTAAATCCGACCATTCCGGAAGCTCGGTGGACAAACCCATACCCGGCTCAAACCCTTCACTGGGACTTGAAAACGCAAAGAATCTTGATCAGGAAGTTACTAATTTGGCGAATAAAGTCACCAGCACTGCCCAAGCCTCTGGTAGTACGGCAGAACAATTTATTATTTTAAGAGCCGCTGTCGAAAACGTCATAAAAATCTTGGATGAGACTAAAAGCACGGCACAGGTATCGTCCGACGTCATTGAACAATTTAATCAAGCAGCTCAGGCGCTGAATAGCGCCCAGAAAGGCCGTGAGGGTTCAACCTCCAAAGTCGACAGGCAACTTAACCTCACGGCTACTGCCATCGAAAAGCTATCTGATAAACTAGACGGTCTGCTCTTAGGCAACGTCATTTCAAGCCTAGATTTACTCAAAGAGACCATCAAGAACGGTCAAGACATGCCCGTCACTTTACTGGCTAATTTAATTACCCGTGTTGATGATTTAGGCGATAGATCGAAACTCGATCCCAAACAATGTGAAAAGCTAGAAAAAGCCCTGAGCGATTTAGTTGGACTCCAGCAGTCGTTGGCCCAAGATTCGGCTAAAATGAATCAAGACACTCAGCAAATATTGAGTCTGCTGATTAAAGAACTGGGGGAACTTCTAAAGGACCCCAACAAACGAGCACACGACCCGAACCATGAATCCAATCAACACGACAACGAGCCGGGGAAGTTGAGGAGGGATTATAAATGGCTGACGCCTGAGCAGATCCAGCCGATAGTCGAGTATTTGAACCAGTTCACAGAACTAGGTGACATTCGAAATGGCCCGCAGTGCTTGAACATCGGTCACCTCGTCAATATGCTTAGTGCTACCCAGAAGGACCCCGCTAATCCCGGTGTAGATTGGGTAGATGTAAATAGTAATTACAGAGTTGCAGAGAGCGACTGGGCTGCACATTTTGCGGTCGGAGATAGAAGGGAAGACTTCCAAAGATTCATAGATAAAAAGAACTCCTCTCGTGAGCCGGACAGGCAGTTAAGCGAAGAAGATTTTAAGCGCCATCACCTTAACAACACGAGCGTCAAATTCCTACATATGATTGGCCAACCAATTGTCACACGTGATCGCTTCTGCGTTACATACGTAACGCGCGAGGGCGGAATTACTCAGTTCGATGTAAATGCATCAGATTTCTACCGAGAGCGAACGGCGGCAAGCAGCTCAAGCATATGGGCAATGGTTTATGCCGCTTCGACAGCGATAGGGACCGCCGCGGTATGGGGTGGGCTGAGCTTGGCCCTGCCTGTACCGCTGATTGCAGCGGCGTCGGCTGGCATATTCATCGCTGGCGGAGCGCTCTCTACCCGGCAAGTTCTTAAAGCTGATTACGCCTGTCGAAATGCCGAGTCAAAACTACCCAGCCTTATTCACTCCAAGATGCTAAACATTGCTGGTATAGGCACCGCAGCGCCATCGATATTACTGCCTATTCTTGCCCACATGCATTTTGTTCAGCAATTACCAAAAGAAGCTTTGGCTAAACAATACCAGCGGGTTAACCCAATATCCAATAGCCCGTTTAGTGATCTTAGAGAGCATATCGGCCTAATGACGGCTTTGGTGCGGAACTGGAATACATTCGAGACTAACTGTACTGATATCAGCAGCAGAAAATTAGACCCCTCTGCAACCACCATCTTTAGAGAAAAAAATATTGATGAGCAGTATCTAACGCGAATCCGGAAGACGGCTGATGAGCATATCGAACCGCTTCTTAGGTGGCAAAAGGCGTTATCGCAACGAGCCGTCTCTTTTGTTGCGGTGCTAACTTTGGGCGCCTCTGAGATATGGCGAGAAATAGCATTCAAGTGGGACAGAATTAGAAATCCGGGAATTGGTAGAGATTAGTCCGCCTCAGCGGAACAGAGAACCTCATCTCTTGGACGCTTCTGCACTGATCTCGAGTTAGAAATGGTCTCAAAAATATCCTCTACTCCAGTTGACGATATGTGGGCTGCTACTTCGTCAAACTTGGCATCTCGTAAATCTCTCAAGGAGATACTTTTGAGAACCTTCCTAATTAAATGAGGTTTCTCCTCAGGGCAGATACAGAGCAGAGAATTCATGACCTCAAAGAGACTTCAAATATAGCAAACAATACAAGCTGTAGACCGTTCGACTGGTGCTGGCTGAAGATCGGCGCACAGCAGACGTTGTAGCTAGTCCTACGATTCGCTCATTCCGGCTATCAAAGAAGGCTAAACTTAGAAACGACAGTCAAGGAGGACGAAAATGGCGCAGATGCTAAAATACAAAGTATTTTGAATTTTCGGGAGCACATCCGTGATACCACCAGGGTGAGCCCTGAAAATTAAAAAGACGAAGTGATTCTGGGCTGAGGCGCAATCTCCAGACCCGCAACTGCCGTTTTTAGCCTACATTTCAATAGTCGACCGACCAAAAGGCTTTTGTTGATTACAGAAAATACGCGGCATTGCAGCGGTAAACTAACATCTGAAGCAGATGAGCAAGAAACCTAAGGGCACCTGCATCACCTAAAAAGTCATCCGACAATTGAACATCTAGCGTTTTTCTTCAGCCCAGTCAGGTGCCGTATTAATACAATTTGTTGTTTTGCGGGCCGCCGCAAACAGTCTGTCAATACGACAAGAGCCCGCCGAACGACGGTTATTCAATTGCCGGATTAATGATGTGCCTAAGGTAGCCATTCTCACGGGAGGTCGAGTGGCCTGCACATGGTGCCATTTTGTAGCGAAAGCTGCTTGACATTGATTAGTTTCTGGCACTCTGTAAAAACAACAGTTTCACGTGCGGCATAAGCCGCGAAGGGAACTGCTGGGACCATGCAGTTACAGAGCTTATTTCAGTCGTTAAGGTCTGTGCCCCTATAGACTGCACCGCAATATGCAGCCATTTAGGCATATTTGTAGGACAGCACACCAGTCAGCTGCATCAAACCTTTATGAATTAGTGCACCAGATCATCAATTGCGCACCTATATCTTCAAAGCTCTCTGGCGCTTGCACCATTATTGTCTATTTGGGTTGGCTGCTGGATTGGTAATCCGTCCACTAAACAAATCGTTAGCGCTCTTTCCACCCATTTCAGCAGCCACGTCGAATGTATTGGCTACCATATTGGAAGCTGCCTGCACCATAAATCCGCCGTTACTGATAGGCGTCCATGCCTGCATATAGTAACCCGCTCCGTGATCCCGTTTACCTCGCGCCATCGCGTCACCGACTGTCCAGAAGTAACTCGACCCCGGATATCTTGCGGCGTTGCGAGCATCAGCTCCTAACCCGCCCGACAGTGCAAAGCTCATCATATCGGCAGGTTTCGGTCCTGGGTTCAAGCTACCAGGATTTCCACCGTACACACCAAAGAGCCCAGACAGATTAGAGTACTGTGCCTTGGCATCCCATGCTGCAGATGCCGCTTCAAAATCGGCATAACCGCCCATCCGCTGCCCGTACGCTTGATGACCACCCTTGTAGAGATCCTGCGCTGATTTATCCCAACCCAGATTTAGTCCCGCCGCCCCGGCCATAGCACGTCGGTGCCCTGCGGTTTGCATCCAATTACTTAGCTCAGCCATCATGGCGAACTCTCCCATGCGACCTAAGGCGGAGTCGGCCTGCTCCGATCTGGTCGCTGTACCCCCATTGCCTCCTATATCCTGACTCCCACTATAGTCTTTTGCCTTGTCTCCATTTTTCCCATTATCCACGCCAGTACTGTCTAAATCAGAAGAAAAACCTGTTCCTCTGCTGCCTGGCCCTCGAGAATATCGACCCGCTCCCTGCTGACCTTGCCTTCGACCTTGTCCCCCACCACCACTTGTTCTATTAGGCGCACCGCCGCTTGCGCTAGTTGACAATTGGACACCGCCTGATCCGGTTCCAGCTTCTGCTTCATCTGCACTCCCTCCCTCACCACCGCCCGACGAGGCCCCCAAAACATTTTGTATTGTATTACCTAATGCACCGACGACTGCACCTCCCGCGGCGATGATTGCAAAATCCTTAGCCGCTTTGGCCATGGCCCCCTTTTCCTTCAGACTAGGGTGCGTCACTACGCCAAGCGCAGCACTTCCAACTTTTCTCCCTACTTCCGCCATATCGGCAGACATCTGACTCGCCTGACCCCGCCCCTCAAACGCCCTACTAACCCCCCCAATCTCCGCCCCTCGAACATCTGCATTCATAGCGGCGTTCTGCTGGTCTAGGCTCTGCTGGGCGAAGCCAGACTGGCGGTATGATTTCATCTTTGCGCCCTGGTCAATCGAGGCTTGGTTGGTCTGTAGTCTGTTGGCATTCTCTCCAACTGTTCCAGACTTCGCTGCTCCTCCAGCCTCCGTCGCCGACTGACCGATCGCCTGTGTCGCTAACCCTCCAAGGCTCGCTTTAGCCCCTAATACAAGCTGCCCAGTCACTGCTGGCACTGCGAAGTACAGCGCCGCCATGATGTAGATGTAATAACCGTTGGAGAGGTCGAGATCGAGGCTGCCAGCTACAGTGAGCGCTTGATCAAGAAGGAACCACGCGTCGGTCTGGTCGAACGTCTCTGCTTCCTTGACCTCTGGTACTGAACACAGCTCAGATAGCCTCTGCTTACCGCCGCTGCTCGTACCGCTGCCGCTACCGCAGGTCACCTGAATGTCACCTTTACCATTATTGGCGGTGTTAATCAGTCGCCGGCCTACGCGCGCCATGGCACTGTTGTTACCTATCATAGCCCAGACGCTACGTTCTAGGGTGTGGACGATAGCGAACCCAACATCCCACAACTTCACCCACGCAAAAAACGAGATCCAGGTGAAGAAGGCTTTCCAGTACCCCGGCACTACCATAAGCATCGCTGCAAACGGATAGCCGATCAACACCAGGTACGCTAATATCCCCTGCACATGCGGCATCATCACCGCCCACTGATAGAGCTCGCCGTATTTAGCCCGTGAACCCTGTTGGCGCACATACGCTTCGGTAAAGCCGCGCATCTGCTCTGAGGTCGAGAAACGCTGTCCTAATTCGGTGATCTGCGGGGCCACCATAAACTCGTTGCGAAACAGATGAACTAGAATCAGGAACTTGGTGTACTTAACTACACCTTCATTATTTAGCATGTCAGAAGTAGGAGTCTCGCGAAGGTTCCATCCGTAAAAGAGAGTTTTGAGCGCCATCGCCTCAGTCTGAAAACCGTTAGGAAAGCTTCTAATCAACTGCCAGTAGGCGTGGCCGGCTTCCCAACGAAATGCCTGAACCAGCATATAGAGGTATTCGGAGCAGACTATTTCGTTGATCCGCCCTTTATCCAGCGCTTCGTTGCGACTAAATTTGCTGGAGAACTGCCTAAACGAACCGATGATTTGAGGAGAATTGAACAGGCGCACCATAGAGCGTGGGGTAGGGATCGACTCGACGTCTAAACCATGCACGAACTTAGCATAGCTTCCTTTAGTCGGATTATCATTGAGGCCAGATGTAGAGGGGCTAGCTGAGTCGATAAATACCGAGCCTGGTAAGTTACCTCCTCGCGATTGAGATGCCGCAGAGTAGACTCCGGCATTAATACCCTTCTTAAACCAATCACCGCACTCGGAGGTTAGGAATGTGGATAATGCGTCGCGTACATCGGGGTCCTTGACGTTCACTCCTACTAGATTTTCAACCATTCCCCATTTAAGGCTTGATAGTATCTGCCAGGGCCCCTCCTCGTTATCTTTACTAAAGAGGTTTGAATCACTGCCACCCTCGCCTTCTCGTCGCTGCATACCGATCCAACTGACCAGGTTGTTGGTTGCTTCACTAAAGATCCCATCGAGAAAGGCCATGGTCCATGCGACCTGGTAAGTAGAGCTGGGGCCCGCATTTCTCTTAACCGTTAACCCTACATCCTGAATCAGCGCGGTGTTGGCCATACCGGTTTCAGCATCGCGCCAAACATCCTCCATCTCCATCGATTTATTGGCGATACGCCAAGCTACACCTTGAACCGATGTCGGTGTTCCTACCAAGAAGGCGTAAATAGCAGGGCCCATAAAAAACCACATATAGGTGCGCGGTGGCTGGTTAATCGAAACCGATACCAAAGCGCCGACAGCACCTACAGCGTAAAACAGCGCTGCCCACAGGCCGAATGAGGTGTTCCAAACAAAGTAAACGAAATCAGCATGGGTCATGTAACCGATATTTGCCCATGCAGCAGTGATCGCTAGGTAGAAGCTACCGGGACATGAAGAGCGATTACACTCTCCGACTTGAAAGAGCATGCTGGCATCGGAAGCCACTCCGATCATCAAACTAGCTAGAGCTGACATCATCAACTCAAACAGTGCCCCCGCGCCCTGCCAGAGGCTTACACCGTCTAAATCAAGCCAAGATGTAAATAACAGCTCCAACATAACTATTAAGAATTACCTTCTCCAGCCCCCGGGCTCACATCTCCTCTACTATCAGTACTGCCACCCGCTCCAGTAGCAAGGGAATTGTTGGGCTGAAATCGGAAGTTAGACGATCCACCGATCGATTGAGCAAGCTTGGCTGCCGCCTCAAGTTGGTCGCTCCAGCGTTGGCGGTTGTAGCCTTGCATGGAATCGAACCAGAAGCCGATGTTGCACTGACTTCGCCCATTTTCGCTATTTTGGGCCGCTACTAAACTACTACAGAAGAGTAAGTTCACCTTTTCAGCTTCCGTGTAGCCTGTCATTAGAGCCTTATTCATCGCTACTTCATAAGCTTCACCGGCCCGCTCTATAACTTTATCAAGAGCAATAATTTTTACTAAACGCAAAAGCCACTTATTTCTTCGGCAGTTCTTAGGCTCTTTAGTACAGCTATCCCCGGCTTCATTAACTTTATAATTATCGGGCATCTGCTCCACCGCACCGTCGCCTTCACGGAATTCGCAAATAATTTTTGTCGGCTGAGTGGCGTCTGTTGATGTTTGCACCCATATCTTAAATATCTGATCTATCAGGTTCAGTGAAACCTTTAGATTCCGCGACGAGACCTTAATTAGATCTTCACCTACAGTCTTGGAGACAAATTCTTTGTTAAACAAATCATTGTTCGAGTTTTTATTGACAGTCTTAAACTCACAGTACTTTCTTAGCACTCCGTACATGTCTTTCCATGTCTGTTTAGTAACTTCGTCGTAGAGTACATTCACTCCGAAGACTTTGTCAGGTAGTTTAAAACCATCGTCTTGCGATGTATTACCACCTACCTGCAAAGGGGTGGCCTTTGCCTCAACATATTTGGCCTCTATAGTGTAGGTGGCGCCGCCTCCTGCTGCGACATGACTAAACTCTATATCGCCTACGTACTTTTTCAGCCATTCCTTATACTGATTGTCATCATTAGGCTCGCTTGCCGTAGAAACAGCGGCCGCACCGGTACCACCGCCTTGCTTAAATAGAGTGTCCCAGAGTTTCCACGATCGGGCGTCATCGCCGCCATCGGGTCGCTTGCCTTGTGGCAAGTTAGACGCTACCGCTGCGCCCTTAAAACTATTTAGTTTAACAGGTTGATCGATCGTATTATTCTTAGGTGTGGTATCTCTGCCAGTATCAGTAATAGCATCTCCACTGGCATAAATAAGGCCGGCGACAGCACTTTCATTTACATCTTTATTTTTCTGCAAACCATCATAAACAGCATTCACATATTGCTTCTGAGCATCAGGCCCCTGAACGCCGCGCATCTGCAACTCCAGATCTGCCGCCTGCATCGTGTTGCTGTACATATTTGAAACTGCCTGTAGCGAGCCAATAAATCCATTAGCAGCTCCGTTTTCAACCATCATCATAGTTTGGAACAGGACCGGAACCTTCTGTGTGACCATACTGTTAAACATCTTTTTGTACTCGGCGGCATCAACCAAACCGTCGTAGGTCTTGTGAGCTCGCATACGCACATACGGTGTCGTCAAGGGCTCGCTTGGTAGGGCTCCGGTTTTAGGGCTTAAAGTTTGTTTAGGTGTAGTGCCTACACTATGTTCATTACCTGTTGGAGCGGTCTCACTATCACCATTCAATTCAGCTGCGTTAACCTCTCCCTCCGCCTCCCCCACCCCAACAAAAATCATTGCGACCGCAGCGCTGCAAACTAAATTCCGTGCGAAGTTTTTAAATCTATTCACTCTAGCGCTCATTACTTCTAGCCCCCTGCGTTACCTCGCCGACATCCCCCCTCATCACCCCCACCACCCTCTCTATCTCCTCCGCGCTTGGGACTCCTTCGACCCGGTAGGTCTCTTTAGTCGTCGCGGCGACAAAGACAGTTGTGGGATAACTCTTAATC
>JBKCMS010000185.1:0-19615 GCA_046300175.1 Pseudomonadota bacterium
CTGGAGGTCAACATAACTACGGTCTGCGGAAATAAGATACACGGTGGACGCGACATACAAGATGCTCCTTTAAATAGCCCACTCTGTTAATCGAATCCCTACATAAAAAGTTGCTTCAAAAGTAACCCCGGACCAGAGCCACCCGGACCAGAGCCACCGGACCAGGGCCACACCAACAAGAGCCAGGGGCCAGCAGAGCAACCAGAAGTAACCCACTACTATGGGGGAGATACTATGGGGGAGATAAATATCTGGGATCGGGTAACAACAGGCCAGGGAAATAGGTTGCCTAGTACAAGAAGGCCATCCCCCCTTCTAACGAGACCCGGTAGGCCCCGAGTTCACCTCGCGCCAGAAGAGCGCGCCAGAAGAGCGCAAATACAAGATCCAGAAACCAGGAAAGCACCCCGAACCTAACCCCGTACCGCAGGAGTTACCACAGGAGTCCAAAAGTAACCCCGCACCACAGGAGTCATAACGCAAGAGTCAGGTGGGCAGGGCTGTCTACTTAGAGCTCCAGCCGACTATCTCGTATCCCCGCTTCTGTAGACAATGCTCTACAAAACGCTCATATGAAGGCGAACGCTGATTCATCTCGCTCATGCCTTTGAGCACACCTATAATACCTCCCACCGCAGCTCCAGCTCCGGTAGCTCGTCCAGCATTATTGCCGGTAATAACTCCCGCTAAAGCGCCGGTGCCCGCACCAACTGCGCCACCAACCAGACCCTGCTTGGCCATATCCCCGTATTTATTTGGCTCCTTGATGTATTGGTCAGCTAGGGCCATGCAGTTGTTGACGTCACCCTGCACAACACCCATCGGAGTACTTGAAAGCTTATCGTTCGGAAATAGGTCTGGGGTCTTAGGCCCAGAGACTGCAGAACATGCCGATACACTTACTACAAGAATTGATGATAATAATTTCTTCATAAGTACTCCGAATTTAAATACACTCCGAATTTCACCGAATGTTACCACACCGATGTATACTTCGCACCGCTGATTATAACAATCAGAAAGGGGCCTACTAAGATAAGCAGAACCACATGGCCGAGCTGGCTTTGCAATCAGATCTAAGCCCCCTGGTCTCATATTAAAGACTCTTGGCCTAGTTTAAAGATAAAGCTATTTCGACAACACGCCAACCAATGAGACCGACACACTGCGCCGTCTGCAAGTACTGTTAACAGATACTTTAGCGCCACCACCTCCAAGAGCCAAACATGCTCTTGTTTGGATTATCCTCTATGCCTTACCTTCCCAACTCAATTCGCATTACAAGTCTACTAAGCCACAATGCTAAACCCCGAGGCAGGAATCGCGAACCATGCACCACTACTTTGTTGAACAGGCCATCCACTACGATCGACTTATTACCTAACGCCCTGAGCGCACTCTCTACCACCTGCTCTGCAGTCCGATACGGAGAATGATACTCGCGATCTCCGAGACCCGCATGAAATTCAGTCTTGGTCAGCCCAGGTAGGACAGTGAGAATATCAACACCCGTTCCTTGACACTCAGCATGTAGCGCCTCTCCCAGATAAAGATCAAACGACTTTGTCGCTGCGTATACGCTAAACCACGGAGCTGGTAGCGTTCCTACTATGCTCGATGTGATGATCATGGCGCCGCGCCTGCGCTCCTTCATAGACGGCAGAAAGCGCCTGGCAATATCAACGACCGCCGAGCAATTAACTGCGACCATATCACTTATCTGGCTTTCTGGTATTTGCTCCAAGGCGCCAAGAACTCCAAAGCCCGCGTTATTCACCACCACATCCACATTATAACCAAGCTCGAGAATTCTCGCATGCAGCACAGCCGCTGCCCCGGAAGCTGCCAGATCAAGAACAAGCGGATGTACCGTGCATCCGTGCGCAGCCTCCAGCTCGACCTGCAAATCTTTCAATCTTTCTGAACGACGAGCCACCAAGATAAGAGTCGCAAACCCCTCGTTGGCAAGCCTGCGGGCGAAGCTTGCCCCAATCCCAGAGCTGGCGCCGGTAATCAGCGCCGTTGTACCGTAACGGAGAATGTTAGCCTTAGTCACCGATCTGCTCCACTGCTCTGACCTATTGTCCGTCTCGCCACAACTTAGTGCTATCCGGCCGCCACCATCAATGCGACTTGAGCTAGCCCAACAATAAATCCTAGCACGCCTCCTAGCACCTCTATCGTCTTTAACTCTCTGGCAGATACCTCGTGGATGATTGCCTCCAGTTTAGTCAGATCAAAAGCCTCTACTTTTGCTCGTACTATCTCACTTACGTCGAGTTTATCCTCAGCACGCTGCACAATGCGCTCCAGTAGCGACGGAAATCTTTCCGACATCTGTTCGCGCAAAAGCCCCTTAACTTGGTCAAGCAGCGGCCCCTGCATAAACATCCCTACCATCGGATTCTGCCCAGCCAACTTCTGCACAAAAAGGTCGATCTGCTCGTTTAAAAACAAGCTCGCCTCTTCCGCCGTCTCCACGCTCTTAAGGGCCTGCTGGATATCCTCGTGCGAAAAAAGATCGCGCTCTATCATCGCTCCGAGGCTTTGTGCAATCTCTCTCTGACGACGCGGTACTAGCCCCTGAAGCTTAACCCCAAGAACACTAACCGGCCGGTGCGGACGGAAAAGCATCGCCACTGCTATGTAGTTTGTCACATACCCGATCAGAGCCGATACTATCGGTATCGATACTAGAAACCAAATATCAGAACGGAATATCATCGTCGTCAAAGGTTACCGGTTCATCGGAGAGCGCTGCACTGCGCCCGGCATTTGCAGCTTTTGGCAATGAGTCAGCCGTTGGAATTCCTGCCAAGACGTTGTCGTTAGCTGGACCACCAGAGTACTCCATCTCGGAGGCTTCGCCACCTTTTGCTCCAACAAACTGTACGTTGTCGGCGAGAATCTCTGTCATAAAGCGCTCTTTGCCATCAGTCTTGTCTGTCCACCTGTTAGTGCGGATACGACCTTCAACAAAAACTTGCTTACCTTTCTTCAGAAACCGTTGGCAGTTCTCAGCGGTACGTCCGAACGTTACTATGTTATGCCACTCTGTGTGATCCACCCAGTTGCCGCTCTGATCTTTCTTACGTTCACCCGTTGCTAGCGAGAAGCGCACAATCGTCATGCCGCCTGGAGTTACACGCTGCTCCGGGTCTTTACCCAAATTACCAAGAAGCATTACTTTATTTATTCCCATAATTTCAGTCCCTATTACATACTTCAATGAATACTAGCTCGCAGGTTGCCCAGCTCGAGCACCCGCGTTGTCGTTACGTTAAGAGTATCGAACCAGGAGTGCAAAAAGTTGCTTAGCCTACCAGCACAAGGGCTGCCAGCAGAGGCCTCACCTAACGTGTGAGGGTTATAACTCACTTTCCGACACTCTCAAAGCGTTGTTTGGTCGAAACAGAGTGCCACCGTCCTGGACAGGGTTCCGCATACCGGACAGCTCCTATCCCCCCTCAAAAACTGAGCCTGCGCCTGTACTTTACCCGGTTTCCTGGGTAAAATTGACCGGCTATGAGGGTACTCGTCACTACCATACCTTTCTCTGGGATGAAGATCGACGCATCGATCTCCAAGGAGGCCCTTAACTCCAGACTCAAAGAGGCCAAGGATGGCAATATGGTCAGCTTTGAGTCTGCGCCGCTGGTAGACATTACCCTTACCAGAACACACGGCGGAGTTCTCGTAAAAGGAATCATATCAGGTACATGCAAGCAGGACTGCGCTTCTTGCGGAGACCTAGTTACTCATGAGGCAAGCGCTACAATTGATTGGATACTACAAGGTAACGCTGACCGAGCCGCTCCCGATGACGACCTTGACGATCCCGGAGTAATAGCCTACGAAGGTGAGCACATTGACCTGGAGGAGCACCTACAGGAAGCTCTAATCTTGAGCCTATCTCCCTTTTGGCACCCTCCGCGCGACCAACAAGACCGGTGCTCATTCTGCAAACGCGACTGTTCGAAGCGGTTCTGGAAAGCAGGGGAAGAGAACAACTCAGATGTGAACAGCACTAAGTCAAAGTCTAATTCAACATTAGGGACGCTGCTCGAAGGTGCCCTTAGCAAGGGGAGTAAACGCTGATCCATCCACCGCTGCCACCCACGAATTATCTGGCTGTTGCACAGCAGATATATGGTGCATCCCGTAACCGTTCCATCCGTCACCTGCCCCTGTAAGAAGGGGATCCGGTTCTACGATTTCTTCCCCAAAACTACCCGTATCAAGCTGAACTACTCGCAACACACGAACACGTCGCCCGTATCCCTCTCTATTGTCCTGCACAAACCGGTGCAAAGTACCATTGATTACAACAGGGCGACCAGCTGGTCGCGCTCTACTTTCATCCTCAAGGTACGTCGGGCTAAGTGGATGCTCCGTGAAATTGTCCGCTAGTGTTGGAGCAGAGAAGATCGCCAGTCCGTACGGATGCCTGTTGGCAAATATCCACCACCGCCCCTTAAACTCCACCAGCGTTGCATCTGAATAGCTACCACGAACCAAAATACGCTCAGCTTTCCAACGGTCCGGAAAACGCTGGGCTCGAAAAAGCTCAATGACCCCTGCCTGTCGTGACTCAGGCACCATGTAGAATTCACCAGCGTGCTGAAATACAAACGGGAATGAGAGGTGCGTATCCGCGGATAGCACCGTTCCCGCATAACTCCAATTGCAGAGATCACGACTTATGGCTAATCCAATCTCCCCTTTTTGACGAGCGGCGTTAAAACTCTCAAAGAACATATACCACCTCCCTGCCCGTTGCAGCAGAAACGGGTCGGCTACGAATTCACTTGCCGGCCAAGGGATATCACGTGGACCAAAGCGCGGATTGGCACACCCGGGCATATCTGCGAGCGTATCGATGCGGTCACCTTTCAGGATTCCTATCGACCAGTTACTTGGCGCTCGCGCCTTAGGCTTCGCAGTTACGCCACGGGCGCCAGATCCGACTGAATTACAACTTGCTGCGTTGAGAGTAATACTACTTAGCAGTATTAAGATGAGCCTCTCCAACCTTGAGAGCTGCATGCGAATCCTTTAAACCCTTGGCACTATTTGCAGCAGCATCTGCCGCAGCCTTTTTAGCCTCCGCTGCAGCCTTGGCGTTCTCAACGTTCTTGAGAGCGCTATCGATCTGCGATTTTGCATTAGCTGCTATCGCCTCTGACTCCTGAACAGCTGAATTCGCCTGATCTACCGCTCCCGCCTGAATCTGCGCGCCACTTGCTGCCGCATTCGAAACCGGGTCAGCCTTCGCAACTAGAGCTGGCACAAAAGCAATGAGCGATAAAAGAACATATTTATTTAACATGATAACACTCCGTAAAAGGAAACAATGAAGCTTCAAGCTACCACAGCCAATCCGCGCCGCAACTACAAACAGATCGCAAGTAAAAATACCTTTGCTACCAGCGATTTCAGGTGTACTATCTCCCCATGGTCTCACGCTCTGGGGCTGACTCAAGCCCTTCTTGGTTACGCGCCTTTACTCGTCAGCTTGTGATGGGTGTCGCTTTCACTGTCGGCTCAAGTGAACAGCTCGGTGTCCCTGACGTGATTGCGCAACCCCCACCCGCCAGCGCAGACAGAACGGACCAGGCCAACCAACAATCCCTAATCGACCTGACATCCTTTTCTCTACCCTCCATACCATCGTCTATCCAATCCTCGACCGAGGAAGCTGTAGTCGCCGATTCGACTCAGGCTATCTCTCCGCCCGTCTCCCCACCCGTGGTTTTTTATGAAAACCCGCGATTTTTCTTCGGTGGCGGAGCGATGGATGCAGAAGCTCTAGTGCAGTTTTGGAAGTGCGCAGGTGCCGAAAACTCTCGAATCCTCGTCATCGGCTGGGGTAGCACGATCCCGGACCAATACTTTGATATGTTCCGTACAGATCTCGATAATGCAGTTGCAACCGCCCTTGGCATCACCGATGAAACTCGTAATAAATTCAGCGCCTCGACTACTAAGGTAGCTGACCTTAACCACGATTTAACCGACGAAGATATTCGGGCGCTTCATGCTCAATTCAGATCAGCTACCGCGATATTCATTTTGGGTGGCGACCAGCTAGCTCTGATGAGAGCTTTCACGGCCACCAAGACAGCAGATATACTCCGAGAGCTGGCGGCCGAGGGTGTAACGATCGGTGGGACCAGTGCCGGAACCGCTGTGGGCTCAAGGAGTATGTTCACAGGCTCTGAGGAGCCCCCTCCCTTTTTGAGATACCCTAATACTGGGCGCTTTCCCCTGCAGATTATTTCGGCGGATGGAAAACTTGTGGACAAATCATTTTCTATGGGACTGGGAATTGGGATAATCCCGGACGAAGTGATCTTAGACCAACACCTAAAGCGACCGGACAGAGCGCTCCGAATTATCAAAGCACTTAGCGATATACCTCAGTTAAAATATGGCATCGGCGTGGACGACGCCTGCGCTGTTGAGTGGATTGGTCGTGATCAGATACAAGCCAGGGGTCCAGGGCATGTCCATGTTTACGAGAAACTACCTGATGGACAAGTTCATCTGTCTGCCAAACTAACGAGTGGAGAGACACTCAAACTTACCCTCAGTCAGCGGCAACCGGTTACCCTCGATTCGGCAGTTACGGTGAGTGACGTAATCCCCTAGCTAAATTCTAGAAATAGCCCTCTCCTAAAGCAGCAGCATCCGATGGCGGGAGAGTAAGATAGCGATAAATAGCCGGTAAAATCGGATAAATCCCAACTGAACTAAGAGCGGGTTACACTGACCCCAAATTCATCTACCATCACGCCTCTCAGCGCTGGGTACCAAATGAGTTCAACGAAAAAGCGCGCTCTACAGCTACCTCAAAGGGCAGCTGCTGCTCACGAATAATCTCGTATACCCCCATAAGCCCTGCAATTCCCTTACGCTCAACGATCTTCTGAAACCTCATACCAGAAACCGCATAGCCTTGTGGATCAGGCGTAAATCTCTGGCCCGGCCTTGCAGAGCGTGCAAGCGATTCATAGTAGGCCCGCACCGATCCCTTGGGCAGTCCCATCGTAAAATCGGCGCTATACTGCTCAAACCAAACCGCAAAACCCTCGGCCCGCTCCCGATCCGGCGGTCCTTGGCGCTCACCAAGCAAAATGAACTCAAGAACGTGGCCAATCTCATGCAACAACACCTTGAGCAGCACACCATCCGATACCTCCCTGTCAGCGCAGTCAGGCGCGATGTAATCGGTTACTAGATATATACGATTTGGAGGAATCATGAAGCCGGGATGCCTCCCAAGAGTTAAGGCCAGCGGAAACTGCCCGACTGCTGTGTTGCGATCTACAAAAGCGATCGTCCACTCGCGCCGAATATACCTGAGCGACTCAGTGAATCGACCATTTCGAAGTGCCCGATTCACCGCCTGCGCCGACTCACTCACTAGTCGCGCAGGATTGGTGGCAAAACAGCGCTCAATTGACCGAGACCAACGTACCTTAATGGGCCCTAAATCAGAGTTTACTTCGGCAGTTCGGGTATCTCTACCGACATCCAGAGCATCCGGGGCAGCCACATCATCGATCGATTTATCCTGACAAACGACTCGTTGCCGAGCCGCTCGAGGCAAACGATGCACGCTACCGACCGGAACGATCTGCCCACTATCATTCAGATAGACGCACGACTCCTCTGCAAAGAGCTCTCGCGTGCAAAATAGCGCTGCACTCAAAAGCAGCACGCTCCACAGTCGCACTTTAACGCCCAAGCGCCACCACGCCCCGCCTGCCCCTCTTACGGCCTACTAGAACCTTTTTACGACGCCCTAGTAGCGATAATTCCAGCACCTCGCTGACATGTTTAACCGGAATGAACTGAATCTGCTTGCGCTGCTCCTCGGGAATCTCCTCAAGATCCTTTAGATTCTCAAAGGGGATAATCACCTTTCGAATTCCGTACTGCAAAGCCGCCAAGGCCTTTTCGCGCAGACCACCAACTACCAATACGTTACCGCGCAAGGTTATCTCTCCGGTCATGGCGATATCCTTCGATACTTTCCGGCCCGATAGCGCCGAAACAAGAGCCGTGGCTATCGTTATACCAGCAGATGGTCCATCCTTAGGCGTTGCTCCACCCGGAACATGAATGTGAATATCGTGTTTAGAGTGGAACTCCGGATCAAGCCCGAGCACTGCCGCATTTGCACGAGCGTAAAACAAAGCCGCCTGCGCCGATTCCTGCATGATATTGCCAAGCTGTCCAGTTAGAGCTAGACCTCCTGCACCCTTTGCCAGTGAGACCTCCACCGGCATGACCTCCCCTCCGAGCGTTGTCCAAGCCAAACCCCTTACCAGTCCTACAGCCTCAAGCTGCTCTGTGACCTCAGGATCATACTTTGTTGGCCCCAACAGTTTACCGATCAGAGCAGGCTCAATTGTCTTCTGTATCTTCTTTTTTTCCGCAAATTCACGCGCTAATTTACGGCACACAGCACCGATCTCACGCTCTAGGTTGCGCACCCCAGCTTCACGTGTGTAACGGTCGACAACCAACTCTATCGCCTTGGGAGTAAAGTTTATTTTTTGTTTATCTAGCCCAGACTCTCGTAGTTGACGCGGAATGATGTAGCGAGTGGCGATCTTCTGCTTCTCCTGCGAGGTGTATCCCGGAATCCAGAGAATCTCTAGTCGATCTATTAGCGGCTCCGGAATGGTATCAATAGTATTGGCTGTCGCCACAAAAAGAACATCCGAAAGGTCAAAAGGCACATTGAGGTAGTGATCTGTGAAATCTCGGTTCTGGTGCGGGTCTAGTACCTCAAGAAGAGCCGAAGCTGGGTCTCCACGAAAGTCCGCTCCTATCTTGTCCAACTCGTCTAGGACGAACACAGGATTGCGGCTCCCAGCCTGTTTCAACCCTTGAATAATTCGCCCAGGAAGCGCGCCGACATAGGTGCGTCTATGTCCGCGAATCTCAGCCTCATCGCGCATTCCTCCAAGAGACATGCGATTGAAGTTACGCCCTAAGGCACGTGCTATCGACTGCCCCAGTGATGTCTTACCTACCCCTGGTGGCCCCACAAAGCACAGAATCGGCCCCTTAGAATCAGGATTAAGCGCACGCACACTCAGATACTCCAGAATGCGGTCCTTTACCTTATCTAATCCAAAATGATCCTCGTCCAGGATCGACTTTGCTCGCTTTAAATCTAGGCGATCTTTGGTTTTGCTATTCCAAGGGAGGTCTGTAATCCACTCTAGATATGTTCGTAGCAAAGCGAACTCGCTGGACTCCGGACTCATCTGCTCCAGACGCTTAAGCTGCTTGAAAGCCTCTTCGTTTGCTTGCTTAGGAAGTCTTATCGCCGTCAGTCTACCTCTAAGAGCCTGCAAATCATCGGAGCCGGAATCGGACTCCCCTAATTCACGCTGAATCTGCTTAATTTGCTCGCGGAGGTAATACTCACGCTGACCCTTACTCATCTCATCACGAGCCTTATCCCTAATTTTTTCAGCTAAGATAAACTTATTTAGATCATCAGATATCGCTGAATCAGTGACCTTCACCCGCTTAATCGGATCCATCTCCTCAAGAGCTGCCTGAGCTTCTTTCATGTCAACTTTGTAGTGGGCCAAGATCACATCAGCCAGTGTCCCAGGGTCCTGAATCTCCTCAGTCACAATTAACATCTCTTCTGGGAGATGCTCGTATTCGACCAACACCTGCAAATTTTCACGAATACGGTTAATGATAGCCTGAGTATCAGCCGGCACTTTGCGAGCTTTGGGCTGCGGGATCGGCTCAATCCTGGCACTCATGAAACGATTGCGGGTCTCATACTTTTTTACCCTGGCACGAACAATTCCTTGAAGGAGAACTTTAAATCTGCCATCCTGAACTTGGAGGGTGCGAACTATGTGAGCAACCACGCCGACCTTGTACAGATCTTTTGCTGCAGGATCTTCTACATCAGTCTTTAGCTGCGCAACCACCAGCACCAACCGCTCATCATTCATCGCTGACTCCATCGCGCGAATGCTTTCGGGCCTGCTGAGATAGAGCGACATCATCACCCCAGGGAATGGCACCATGTCTTTCGCCGCCAGTACCGGCAAAGCGGATGGGATAGGAATCTCCTCGGGCTCCATCACCGCCTGGTAGGATTCACTCGATGCCTTCTGCTGATTTTTCTTCTTCGCCATGTACCACCAATTACACTACTACTAAGCGCCCCATTAGGGGCGGCACGCCTTACTGGGTACTAGCAAGACTATATCCCTGAGATGATATCTGCCAAAAGGGGTAAATACGCTCGGACCGTCGACTCGTACTTGCCATACTGACTTTTACTGAAAAGACGCAGTAAAATCTGCCGATAACAATTCCGAGAACCAATTTGCTCTAGACTCTTCCATATCTCCTAGCTAGTATCGGAGCCTGCGGCCGAAGCTGTTGTCCGCCAAGGGGTGTCCATGCAAGTTTATCGATTATATACAGATGCGAGTGGCAAATCAGCCTTTAAAAAGCTGGAGCTACATCTTGAGCGGTCTGGCGCAGAGAACTACCTGAGTCTCCGTGCCCCTTCTGGGATGACGATTAATCAGACTGACGCAGGACACCAGTATGACTGGCACAACGCGCCACGAAGACAATGGGTGATTACACTTCAAGGAGAAATTGAGGTGGAGACTAGAGACGGCTCCAAGCAACGTTTTGGACCAGGGAGTATTTTGCTTGCCGATGATGTAAGTGGCTCGGGTCACTCTACAAAAGTCGTGAGCAGCACACCGTGGATGTGCGTTTATTTACCTTTTGATGGCGAGCCAAACGCATAACAATACTCTCCCCGGCAAATTTAATTGATAACCTTGGGTAGCACTCCAATATGCTCAGCAAGGATCGATTGGCTGATCCGAATTTCCTCCAGCTCATCGCGCAATACAGCTCCGGGATGATTTGGTGTTGCATGAATAGTCTTCTCGCTCATATTTCGACCCTGCGCCAGACGACTTCTAAGAACCACTTGCACAGAAACGGAGATGGCGGGGTGTATCTTAAGTAAGGCTCTTTAGAGCGCCTTAGGGCTGCTAGACGCAGAAAAATCCAGAGAAATTGCTCCGCTCTTCGTGTACCAAAAGCGCCTGCCGAGTTTAAGTTAATATCCGCTGTCTACTTTCTCGGTAGCTCCTAGCAGCGGCGTATTAGAAGGTACCTTTACCGCACCACTACTCAGCACACCAGCCACCGGCTTGGTTGGATTGACTGGTGGCATCTTCTCCTGGAACGAATCTCGTAAAACTTCAACTACATAAAATCGGCGCTGCAGCTCTCCGGTTGAACCAACCGAGATAGTTCCGGTAACTCCTCTATAAGGTGGAGATTGCAGTAGCGCAGATTCAAAAGCAGATGAGCTACGCAAGCCAGCACGCAGGGCGTTGACGATAACTGTTGCAGCATCAAATCCCTGAGCCGCCAAGAAATTCGGATTGACTCCGTATTTTGAGCGATAAGATTCGTTAAATTTCCGCACCTCATCTCTCGTGCTCTGCGCAAAAAAGGGCGTTACGAACAGAGCTCGCTCGAAAAGAGCCTGAGAACGGGCGATCTTTTGCGCGTTGTCCCACATCGCTGAGCCGAGTGGCCTAATCCGCTTATTAAGACCAGGAGAGAAGCTTCGTAAAATCCGTTCGCTAACCTCTAGGTTGTCAGCGATAAAAACCGCCTCTGCCGACGATGATTCAAGTTGTCGCACAACATCGATCAAAGAAGTATCATCGCTGGCTGCATATCCTAGCTCAAGCTCAAGTGTGAGCCCGAGTGCACCAAGCTTTTTGCGAAAAGCCTCCAACAGCTCGGTTCCACTGGGAGTCTGTGGATAAACCACCGCGAAACGGGTAATCCCGTAATCTCCGAGGGCCGAATTTACCAATGCCTCAACTTGACTTGAACTGGTTGCGCCCAAGCGGAATATACCGCTGCCGGTCTGAAATGATTCACTCTTGGAAAAAGAGAGCATAGGCACGGCAAGCTCCCTTGCTGTCTGAGCCGCAGCAACGGCAGACTCAGTAAGTAAGGGGCCGGCTATAACGGATACCTGTGCATTAGTTACCAGGTCCCTGATCGCCGCTGAAGCTGCTGCTGGTTCCGATCCAACATCTCGCACCTGAACCACCACTCGTTGACCACCGAAATTATTAGCTTCTACTGCCAGCTCAAAGCCCTGCTTGGTATCACGACCTAAACCGGCGAAGCGATCCGATAAAGTAGCCAACAAACCAACAACCGGCTCACCGGATATTCTCTGCGCGTTGGTACTGGCTGGAGATTCAAACCATGCCCAGAATGGTTTATCAGAACGATAGTCATCAGGATCGAACGCGGCCGAAGACCTGCGCAACCTCTCCCTTCCGATCTGTTCATTGATAAAGATCTCTTCACGCCACTTCACCGCCACGCGCTCAAACTCAACATCCGGCAAGGTACGCAGTAGGAGCCCCAGCCCGGTCTCAGCCACACGAATTGCTGGCCCTCCTGCACGCCCCTGCTGCGAGACTTTGGAGAACCAAGCAAGAGATTGATCGATATCGCCGTGACGACCGTAAGCAAAGGCTAGTAGTAAGGCAAACGGCACACTAACTTCGGACTCCCCGGCTCCACGCCGCTTGAAGAATGCACCTGTTGTGCTTAGCGCCTCTTTGGCCTGGTCAAGGGCTAGGTATTGGCTAGCAATACGCAGAGTTGTTGCCTCTCCCTCTGCGGGAGACAAAGCTTCACTACTGGCACTTAGGTAAGCATCGAGAGCCGATCGGCGCTTGCCGCGCTCCTGCAACTCATCGCCCAAGATAACCTGCCTATTGGTAATAGGCTGTCCCGCGAGATCTTGAAACGGCTGCCACAACTCCCACGGCATGCGCTTGGCCAGTTCAGGTTGTACATCCTCGCGGTAGCTGTAGTTCGGCGCCGGTAGAGGTTTAGGTTTTGTAGGCTTAGGAAGTGAGGTGCACGCTGCCAGGAATACAGAGCTAAACGCTAGTACTCCGCATACAATCGCTGCGTGAATGCTCTTAGCACCTAAGTTGTAACCGGGGAAAAAAAATTCCGTGGTAGAGGAGATTATGCTTACCGGATTTATCTTCATGGATGGTGTAAAGGGTAGACTAGGGAACCGTTATTATCAAAAGAGCAGTTAATCTATTTTAAGACGGGCAACTGCTTTTCTTGATTTATGAGAACATGTCCTTCATCTTATCAAAAAAACCCTTTTCGTCGTCAACTACCGATCCCTGAATCGACGCCAGTTTTTCCAGTAACTTACGCTCCTCATCAGATATCTTCTTAGGAACATGAACGTGAACTCGCACATGCTGGTCGCCTCGCCGCTGCGGACTACTGCCCAACACCGGTATGCCTTTACCCTTTAAGCGAAACACCTTACCTGACGCGGTGCCCGCAGGAATCTTTAGCTTTACCTTGCCATCAAGGGATGGGACCTCAACTTCGCCACCTAGCACCGCCATGGAATATGAAACCGGGAACTCACAAACCACTTCGGACTCTTGTCGCTGAAATATAGGGTGATCAGCTACGATGATTTGAACGTATAGGTCCCCGTTGGGACCGCCACCAATCCCCGGCTCTCCCTCGCCCCTCATTTTAAGTCTCTGGCCGCTGTCTACTCCCGCAGGTATCTTCACTTTCAGCTTCGATTCACGAGTCCTCAAGCCGCTACCAGAGCAAGTTCGGCACGGATTCTTAACGATCTCGCCCGCTCCGTTACAAGCGTGACAGGTGCGTGCCAAGGTGAAAAACCCCTGCTGCACACGAATCTGGCCTGCTCCTTCGCACTGAGGGCAGCGATCACGTCCTGAACCCGCGGCGGCGCCACTTCCAGAGCAGTCCTCACACCGAGTGCGCCTAGCTAGAGTAACCTCCTTCTCGCAGCCAAAAGCTGCCTCTTCAAATGTAACATCTAGATCATAGCGCAGATCGTTTCCAGCTCTACCGCGAGAACCACGACGCGGATCGCCGCCCATCGAGCCACCGAAAAACGATCCGAAGATGTCGCCGAATATATCTTCAAAACCAGAGAAGTCACCGGATTGAAAACCACCAGCACCTCCTCCCTGAGCAAAAGCCGCGTGGCCGAATCGATCGTAGCGAGCCCGACTATCTGCATCGCTCAGAACAGAGTAGGCCTCGGTAGCCTCCTTGAACTTCTCCTCTGCTTCCTTATTGCCAGGGTTCTTGTCCGGATGAAACTGAACGGCTTTTTTGCGATAGGCCTTCTTTACTTCATCGAGGGATGCACCCTTGGAGACCTCTAACACCTCGTAGTAATCACGCTTCGACACAACATCTCCTAAGATACACCCTGTGGGCCCCGCCTAGACTAGCCTGGAATGGCCACTGAACTCAATCCACGGCGGAACACCACGAGGAATCGGCCTGCCTGCACCGACTACAACTCTGCATCTTAGACTATGCTCGCATTCGCAGAGCCTTACGAGGTACAAGCTTTACCTGCTGATGGGATCCACCCTCTATTTGGCGTCGCGAACCTCTTCGTAGTCTGCATCAACGACATCGTCGTCCTTAACGCCCTCCTGCTTTTCGGCTCCCGCGCCTGCCTGAGCGCCTGCTGCTCCCTCTGCGGCAGCTTTCTTGTAGGCCTCCTCTGCAAGTTTGTGGCTGACCTTCTCAAGTGCATCCGTTGCTGTTTTCATCGCTTCCTGCTCACCACCTTCGAGAGCCTTCTTGGCGTCCTCAAGTGCTGTGTTTACTGAACCCTTTAGTTCAGGCGATGCCTTATCACCAAGCTCACCCAGCGTCTTCTCCGTTGAGTAGACGAGAGTATCTAGCTTGTTACGCACCTCTACCGTCTCACGACGCTTGCGATCCTCTTCAGCATGAGCCTTTGCGTCATTCACCATGCGCTCGATCTCCTCCTTTGAGAGACCAGAGCTTGCTGTGATCTTAATCGACTGCTCCTTGCCAGTTCCCAAATCTTTTGCTCCGACTGAGACTATGCCGTTTGCATCGATATCAAAGGTCACTTCGATCTGTGGAACTCCACGTGGCGCAGCTGGAATGCCTACCAACTCGAATCGACCTAGAGTTTTGTTATCGCCAGCCATCTCACGCTCGCCCTGCAATACATGGATCGATACTGCGGGTTGATTATCTGCGGCAGTCGAGAACACCTGCGATTTGCGAGTCGGGATAGTCGTGTTTTTCTCTATTAGCTTGGTGAACACACCTCCATAGGTCTCGATTCCGAGACTAAGCGGGGTAACGTCGAGCAGAAGCACGTCCTTAACGTCACCTTGTAGCACCCCACCTTGAACAGCGGCACCGATCGCCACTGCCTCATCTGGGTTGACGCTCTTGGAAGCCTCCTTACCGAAGATCTCTTTGACACGAGCTTGAACGGCAGGCATGCGGGTCATACCACCCACCAGGATAACTTCGCCAATGTCGTTTGCCGAAAGACCTGCATCTCGCAACGCAACTCTGCATGGTTCCTCAAGCCTCTTGAGCAGGTTGCTGCAAAGCGACTCAAACTTAGCACGCGAAATCTTTAGGTTCATATGCTTCGGACCTGAAGCATCCGCTGTGATGAAGGGCAGATTAATATCCGTCTCCATGGAGGACGAAAGCTCGTGCTTTGCCTTCTCTGCCGCCTCTTTAAGCCTCTGAAGCGCCATCGTATCTTTGCGCAGATCGATCCCCTGCTCTTTCTTGAACTCATCAGCGAGGTAATCAACCAAAATCAGGTCGAAGTCTTCTCCTCCAAGGAACGTGTCTCCGTTTGTGGCTTTTACTTCAAAGACTCCATCACCCAACTCAAGGATTGATACGTCAAACGTACCTCCACCAAGGTCAAACACAGCTATAGTCTTCTCATGCTTCTTGTCCAGGCCGTATGCCAGCGCTGCTGCGGTTGGCTCGTTTATGATTCGAAGAACGTTTAGACCAGCGATCTGCCCTGCATCTTTGGTTGCTTGCCGCTGAGCGTCATCGAAATAGGCCGGCACTGTAATGACTGCATCCGTTACCTTCTCACCAAGATAGTCCTCTGCGGTCTGCTTCATCTTAGTGAGCACCATCGCTGATATCTCTTGCGGGCTCTTGGACTCGCCCTTTAGCTTCACCCAAGCGTCGTTGTTCGACGAAGCTACGATCTCATAAGGCAGCACCTTACGAGCCTTCTCGACCTCAGCCGCATCCGACTTTCGACCTATTAAACGCTTGACTGCAAATATCGTATTCCTTGGATTTGTGACTGCCTGACGCTTGGCGATCTGACCAACCAGCCGCTCCCCTGCGTCGTTAGCGCCTACTACAGATGGAGTAGTTCTGCTTCCTTCGCTGTTGGCGATCACCACCGGGCTCCCGCCCTCCATTATCGCTACGCATGAATTTGTTGTACCGAGATCTATTCCAATTACCTTACCCATAATTACTCCTCACTAAAAAATTCTTTAAGCTAGCCCTCACGGTCCTAAATAGTCACGTCGTCGCCGCATCACCCTCGGCTGCTACTACAACCTCGCCAACACGGATTAGTCTATCTTTGTAAAAGTATGGCTTCTTGAGCTCCCCAACTATCGTCCCCGGCTTTACGGAATTACCAGGAACTCGACTTATCGCAGCGTGCCGGTGTGGGTCAAACTCCTTGCCCATACTCGTCTCACCGCGAATATCCCACCGACCTAGGCGCTCTACGAACATTTTGTGCACCATTTCCAACCCCTGCTTGAGCTGCTCGTACTCAGCTGAGCTATGGGCTAGGGCCAACTCAAGATTATCAAGGACCTCAAGCAGGTCGATCACCACGCGTTCCCCTTGATATTTAAGCAACTCAGACTGCTCCTTTAGGGCGCGTTTTTTAAAGTTTTCGAAGTCGGCCAGTAACCGCAGGTACCGATCTTTCATCTCAGCTAGCTCCTGCCCGAGCTGTACCTCAGCAGATTCTACCACCTGATCTCCTCCAGCTGCCTCAACTTCTTGATTACACTCACCTTGTGTCTGACCTTCGGTGGTGCCACCGTTCTCTTCAACTGCCATGAATCCGCATTACCTCAAAATATCAGGTCTCGCGTGCGATCGCAGACCAAACCCTAAAATCAGTCAATCTAATTACTTACCTGTGTTCGATGTGGACCGTCCGTACCTAGCAGTGCCGGCTCGAAATCCTACAAAAAGGCTCAACGACTCTACAGGGTTGGCTTTTGCCCCAACTCACTATCGACTACCATATGCTATAAACACGTTATCAGGATTTTTCAATGAGTGTGCCTGCGGTTATTTCGAGTAGCGATCTGGAGGCGCTGGGCCACGGCGAGGAGGTGTCGGTTTCAGCCATCGTCCTGCGCGCTAGGCCATACAGGGATAGCGACCTAATGGCGCAGCTATTAACCCCTACCCTGGGGAAAATTTCTGTGATCGGCCGCCATGCTCGTGGCAGCAAGCGCCGCTTCCCCAGCTCTCTCGATATATTTGACCGGGGAACTGCTCGTATCGGCAGGGAGCGTCGAGGTTCGTTCGGAATCAAAGAGTTCACACCTTCTCACTCCCTGGTCAAGCTTCGTGGCGACCTCGACAAGCTCACACTTGCTTCACTTCTGTGTGAGAGCTTTGACCTAGTGATTCAGGAACACTCAGGTGAGACTTACGCTCAACTCTTTGAAGTTCTCGACCTGGCCCTGAATGCAATCGAAGAAGCCTCTGAACCTAGAATCTCACTGAGAGCCACTGTAGTTGCTCTGAATTCGCTAGTGTCGCTAGAGGGAATAGCAGATCTTGGCACCCAGCCTCCGGGCAGCCGAATGCTGAATTCGATCCTTGATGCGATCGAAAACTTTAGTGAGCGCCGCCTCATGACGCGATCGTCTGTTTTGCCGATTATTGAACGACTCTCCAACCCCAAACTAAACCCCACGCATTAATCTTTTCACAAATGGTAACTACTCAGCAAATGCAGCGACTGTAGCAACAGCCCCTATTAAGGGGCGGCTTTGCGAAGCAAAGCGGGGTGGCAAACTCACTACTCACCAGAAATACTGCATCCCCGATCAGGTAATACCAAGAGAGAATGATGAACCAAATGCCGATAATAAAACTTGAAGCTTAAACCATAACCTTTAAAACCGAGTGAGTAGTCACCACAAATGAACATGGCTGGGTTTAGAAAACAGTAGCTGTGAGGCTGACAATATCCTATCCTAAAAAGGGCGGCGAGGAGAAATGAAGGTGGTGCAGCCAGGGTCAGTAGCGAGAATTGAAAAACCAAAGTGATTTAGTTTTGATGCACTATTTTTTACCTCGCAACTCTCGTTTTTAGACTTATTGTGGGGGAAGACACAGTGACTCTTAATGGAAAGATAGTTTTTTCATCTGGACTCCAACTCGATTCCGACATCTGGAGTCTCGACCTCAGCTCTGGTTACCTAGCGCAGCTAACCCACGGAGAGAACATCAACTCCTATCCACGATGGTCCCCAGACGGCAAATGGATCGCTTATATCTCTATCCAAGACGACCTAGTGCCTTCGATCTGGGTCATGAATAGTCGAGGCACCGAGAATCGTCGCCTTACGCGGGCCATCTACTGCCACGGTCCGAACTGGTCCCCGGATGGTAGTCGAATTATCTTCAGCGGTAACGTAGAAGCAGCCTCTGAGATCGATATCTGCTCAATCGCACCAGATGGGACAGCGTTGACCCGACTATTTGGGGTCCCAGGGCTGGAAACATCGCCATCTCTGTCACCCGATGGAATGTGCATCCTCTTCTCAGCTCCAACGTCAGACTCCGACCGCACACTCACATTTGGTAACAGGGATATAATTGAGTACCACCTCACGACTAAATCAAAACGACTGATCTGTGCTCACCCAGCTCGTGATGACTCTCCTGTTTATTCGCCTAATGGATCGCAGATCGCATTTATATCTTATCGTTCTGATCAGACCGATGCAGATGTGGAGCAATCTCTGGCAGACTATCGTCGAGCTCTAATGAGTGATTCTAACGCTGCCGGGCACGCTGCGATTCGAAAGATGAAGGGGGCCTGTTCTGATGGCGATATTTTCATTGTGCACCGCGACGGTAGTAATCTGCGGCGACTGGCCACCGACGCGTTTTATGCCAGTGGAGTGGCGTGGTCTCCGTGCGGTCAATACTTGATCTATTCGGGGGCTGCCCGCGATATTCCGGGGACCTCTAGACTGACGATCGTTGAAGCGGAATCTGGCCAGCAGGTCGATTTTACCTACGATCGGACAAAACTTGAGAACTCCCTTGAAACCGCCAGAGTTGCCAAGCTATCGCCGCTGATGAACCTGGTCCCCGGTTTCGTAGCTAGGCACTTATTACCAAAGGACCTCTGGGGAGCAGAGCAAACGCCCCACTGGATCGCCGCCAGGTAGTAAGACGGAGGACGAACAGGCTAACGCTATCCCATCCTGTGGTGCCCGACTCATTAGGACCGGCCTATAGTGACGTGCAAAAGTCCGTGCCAGTAAAACTGGCAAGGCTTTTGCTGGACATCACTATAGGTTGTTGTTTTGATTCGCATCCGCGAATCGATAGCGTTCTCCAAAACTCGGGATTTCGCTACGGACTTTTGGAG
>JBKCMS010000186.1:0-12328 GCA_046300175.1 Pseudomonadota bacterium
AGCAGGCACGTATTAGACTCTCTGCTATAGGTAGAGCTTTAAACGGGGTCCGACCCGTAACGGCAGAGCCATGACTAAATGGCGATCATCAACAGATTTTTTCTTGGTTTGAGCAGGAACCTATCATCTTGGTTATGCCCAGCTAATCCTAAAGCTCACGCGTTACTCAAAAATTAGCTAGTCGGATTCAGGGTGAACGCCAGTCCCTTGGGTCGCTGCTGCTAGTAACCCCGTACTGGTGTTGTTCTAGCGACGCAGTTTCATGAAATATCCGGGCTAGCGCTGCACACCTCGCATTTCGGGCTTATCTTTTTAGCCTTGGTTGCGCCATCATCGGGCCACCACGACACTTCAACTGCTTAAAAAAGCGATCTGTTTTCCTGCCCCTGGCAAGAAGACGACGTTATCTTTCACTTTAGCATTCCGTCGGGAAAGTACGAACCGCTATACCTGATGCTCGTTTACGTATTGCTGCTGGCGCAAGTACTTGGCTAGAAGAGCAAAGCTCGCTATGTCGATCTGCTCCGCACGAACATCAGGAGATACAGCCGCTGAATTAAGAGCCGTAAGTATATCATCTTTGGTCCAACGACCACACGATAGCAAGCTATTAACTACTTTCTTTCGTCGCTGAGAAAAAGCTCCACGCACCACTGTCTCAAAATAGGTTGGGTCGTCTAGCTCTACCCGAGGAGACTTTAAGAACGACAGCTTCATCACTCGCGATTGCACCGCTGTCGGGGGATGAAAGGAATCACCCGGAACAATTGGCCCTAATTCAACATCTGCAAACACTTGCACCGCCACTGAGAGACTACCATAATCTCGTCCTCCTGGTGCTGCTGCTACTCTCTCTGCAAACTCCCGCTGTACCATCAGTACGGCGTGACGAACGACACTTCTATATTTTAAAAGTTGAAACACTATCTCCGTTGAAAATACATAAGGGATATTTCCAAATACAAATAATTCGCTGCCGATCGAAGAGAAATCAAAACTTCTTGCGTCGTGATTAATAACAGTCGCTTGTGGATACTTACCCCTCAAATATTCACAAAACTTAGCCTCGATCTCGATTAAGGTAAGTTTTCTTGCACCAGCAAGTAGCTGCGTCAAAGCCCCAGTACCTGGGCCAATCTCGACGATGTGTGCATCTTTTTGGGCGGCAGCAAATGCTACTATTGCTTCCGGCACCTCGGGCCGTATCAAAAAGTTCTGCCCCCTTTCTTTCGACGGACGTACATCGAGGTTTCTTAAGGTATCTTTTGCCCTAGGCGCTGCCCCCGGCCCCCTTTTTCTCTCTCTATTCACCGCTATTTATCCCGTAAAATGATCTAAGCTCTTCCACTGGCCACCGCGAGTAGATATCGATAGCTGGAGGACGATTAGCACCCACCAGGTAACGCGCTGCCAGATAAGCAATCATCGCCCCATTATCTACACAATGCTGCATAGGCGGAACAAACACCTGAGGACAACGGGCCTCAAGTCGCCGCCGAAGCTCCTTGTTGGCGGATACTCCGCCACACACAAGTAGCGGCAAGCCACGTTCCTTCACTTCGCGCACGGTCTTGTGCACCAACGCATCAACGATGGCATCTTGGATTACCCAGCACAGTTCGCCCCGCGCAGAAGCATCTGCAGCGCACAGCGCGCCGTGTTTCTTCACCATCAATAACACCGCGGTCTTCAGACCAGAGAAGCTAAAACCGGCA
Source organism: Pseudomonadota bacterium (assembly GCA_046300175.1). Classification (GTDB taxonomy): domain Bacteria; phylum Bdellovibrionota_C; class UBA2361; order UBA2361; family OMII01; genus OMII01. Next base: position 1,716 of record JBKCMS010000186.1, read on the forward strand.
ATCTCTCTGCCGATGCGAGGGAGCGAGAACCGTTTCGAACCCCCTGCAGCATCCGCAAGCTCAGCAAGCATCGCTCCACCTGGATAAGCCAAACCGAGAAGATTCGCCGACTTATCAAAAGCCTCTCCTGCCGCATCATCACGTGTGCGCGCCAAACAAGTGTATCTTCCCAGACCCTCTACCAAAACTATCTCGGTGTGGCCTCCTGACACAACCAGAGCCAGGTATGGCGGTCGTAACTCAGGATAGTGCATCTCGCCGCTGACTATATGACCCTCTATGTGATTAATCGGAAAGAGCGGCACGCGATGTGCAGTACTTAAACCCATAGCAAATGTAATTCCGATCAAGAGACACCCTTTTAGTCCTGGCCCGGCAGTAACTCCAATACCACCAATTTGCGAGAGCTGTACCCCGGCTTGGACCATTAGCTCCTCGAAAAGAAGCGGGATGTTGCGCATGTGCTCCCTGGAAGCCAGCTCGGGAACTACTCCCCCGTATCTCTGATGCAGGGCAATCTGTGACGCTAACACCTCTCCCAGCAATCGTGGTTTGGCCCCGCTTTGATCAAGCTCCACCAGCGCTAGTCCTGTCTCGTCACAACTCGATTCAATACCTAAAACCAGCATAGGACTATGCCACCTACTCAACCGCCGGCACTGTCCGCAGGTAGGCCACGACTGCCTCGATCTGCTCAGCTGAAGCCGTGGCATAGAACTGCACTGGACAGAATCGAGAGTCTACCTCACGTCCTGCAGGTGTTCTTCCAGACCGCAGATAATCCACGAGCGCTGATTCACTCCATGCACCGATACCAACACTGGTTGACATGGTGATATTAGGCGCCCTTCTTTGCTCTCCATCGAACGACACCTCATTTCCGCCTGCCATGTAGCTCTCGGAAGAGAGCATATCACCAGGCTTATTATGACAGCTGCCGCATCGCGCTACGTGGTCCACAAGGTACCCGCCGTACTCTCGTTTGAACTGCTGCCCGATAGCCGGAACGTATCCCTTTACCTCTAATCGTGATTCGAACAACCCAGTCGTGTTCCGCTCAATAAACGATAGGCGCCGCGGAGCCACCTCGTGTTCAACAGGGGTGAGCGTCCTAAGATAAGCAGTTATCGCAGTGATATCACCATCAGCAAGCCACTCAAACCCACGGTGTAGTTGCGCACTAATTTCAGAATCATCTGGACGAATATTACCACGCAGGAGCCTTCTTAGGTCAGTGTCGGACCAAGCAGCGATACCTGAACGAGCCCCTGTAATATTGGGCCCGTGCACTTCACCGTATGCATCCTGCAACCGTCGGCCACCCGAAAGCGCGCTCGCGGTTCGCCCGTCAAGAGAGTGGCAAAACCCACAGGACGCAAGCCCATTCACCAACTGAGCGCCTCGCTCAATTGCCTGCGCGTTATCCACCACTGGCGGGGGCGGCACAACTGGATCTGGTGTGCCGCACCCAATAACCATCAGGAGCACCAAAGAAAATGCAGGAGAGAAGCTAGGACGTGTTGGAACAGTAAATAAAGCTCGGCGGATACCTTTCATAACAACAGCCTACACCGGGCAGGGCTTTGATAAAAGGTATCCTGATGCAACGAGCGGGCCGTTTAGGGAATATTTTTGGGTCTAAAGACCCCCAACTATCACTCCCCTGAGCTTAGAGCAAAATCAAGATCATCCAGGTTGTTCTGAATCTTCTGTTCGTCGAAGAATCTGTGCAATCTTCGACGAAGCATAAGCCGCGATCGGTGCAATCGGGACTTAACAGCTGGCACCGTCAAGTCAAGAATACGGCCGACCTCCCTGCTTGTGAGACCGTCTACATCTCGCAGAATAAATACGGGACGATAATCATCCGGCAACCGTCTGATAGCGGTTTCTAAAGCCTCTAGCATCTCGTTTCGAATACTCTGAGCATCGACATAGGCGCTCTCTGGGCTCTTGAGCGCAGCGGGCGAATGCTGCTGCTGAACGATGTCCTCCAAAGGAATACTGTGATCCTGCCTTCGCTTCCGTAGCTTCATGAATGCGGCGTTAACCGTCACCCGATATAGCCAGCTGGAAAAGGATGACTTCCCCTCGAAACTAGCGATTTTCCGGTGAACAGTGACAAAAACGTCCTGAAGCACCTCTTCGGCATCTTCGGAATTTCGAGTGAGTCGTGATGCTAGACTAAAAACCTTATTACTGTACCGTGAGAGCAATTCCTCAAAACTACTCTGACTACCTTCTCGGAACTCCTGAATTAAATCCAGGTCACTCTTCCTCTTCGTCATCATCGGCAAAACCTCACTCATCTATCGCACGTCTTACTGCCCGTGCTTACCTACTTACCCCCCCGCCACCGGACCTGGGACGAAGGCGCTAAATCCAACTGCTGACTAGCGGTGCATGCGAAAAGCTTGCCAAACTCGCCAAGGCACGATGCAGATCGTTTAAAAAAGGATGCGCTAAATGAATTCAGAGAGTTACATTTACCGAGCCAGACGGTGGTGTCGTAATTCCGGTCACCCGTGTCAGGATTTTGATACAGCTAGTCAACTATTTGGGCAGAGATTACCTATCCTGGGGCTTGGGCCGGCAAAAATCTACTTTGCCGGGATATTCGCCTTTCACAGCATTTGCCGGAAAACCCCCTGTTTTGCCATCTTGCTTAGCATGCTAAATTTATGTCGAAAGTGACTGTACGACAGCGTTTACTTTTTAAGCTAAAAGGCGTTAAAGGCGCCGCAGAGTTATGACAACAGACAGTAACACCCCAAAAGATAAATCATTTCAGGTTGTAGACAAACGGCGCTTTGATGCCTCTGGCCACGAGCGCGATGCCGAAGGTGAGGCTACAACAAAGATTTCGGCATCCAGCACAGAGCCTGAATCTACTAAAACAGGTTCTGTGAGCCCTGGATTTACCATGTCAGAGGCCACAGGAAATGATGATTCAGAGCCTGTCGCTTTTACCTCTTTTATTATGTCGCTCGCTACACAGGTTTTAGTGCAGCTCGGTGAGATGCCACCACCTCAAGGCATGGAGATACCTTTAGATCTCGAATCAGCTCGGCAAACGATCGATATCATGGCTATGCTCCAACGGCGCACGAAGGGAAACCTATCGCCTGAGGAATCACGCTTTATGGAGGAGGTTTTGCACTCCCTGCGCATCTCATTTATAAACGCCAAAAAGAAATCAGCTTAGCTGTAGAGTCGACCTAAACCAAAGCGGAATAGTGCGAATATGCGACATCGATTCACCCTTTTAGGCAGCGGGACCTCAACAGGAGTGCCGCTACCAGGATGTAGGTGCACGGTATGCACATCAAGCAATCCCAAGAACTTTAGGAATAGAACGTCTGGAATCATCCACCACGAGAGTGGTAAATGCCTTTTGATCGATGCCGGACCGGACCTAAGACACCAGTGCATAGCGCACGGTGTAGAACGAATTGATAGCGTTCTCTACACCCACGCGCACGCCGATCACATCTATGGAACAGACGATCTGCGCTCCTTTAACTTTATCATTAAGGAACGTATTCAATGCTATGGCAGTGAAGAAACACTGGCGGGAATCCGTTACTGCTTCCCGTACATAATTAGCCCAAGCCCTAACTATACAGGGGGCCAGGTAGCGCAGATCGACCTTCATCAGATATCGAACGACCACCCCTTCTCAGTTTTTGGGACCACTGTGCATCCATTCCCCCTCCCACACGGTACTGTAACCGTGACTGGATTTAGGATCGGAACTCTGGGGTATGCCACAGATTGCAAAGGTCTAAGCGATCGCGCCGCACAGGTGTTAGGTGGAGTTGAATACCTGTTCCTCGACGGCCTAAGATGGGAAACGCACAACACGCACAACTCAATCGACGAGGCGATTGCTATCAGTCGGTCTCTCGGCGCGAAGCAAACCTACCTAGTCCATACCACTCACACGATCGAATACGATCAGGTATCAGCCATCCTACCCAATGGCGTTGCCCTTGGGTACGACGGTTTAACTATTGAGTTCTCTGATTAGAAGCGCTCTCAAACGCCTGTCGCGGCACACGCGCGTCTATAGCAGCCAATAAAGCAGCTATGCCGGTTTTTTTTGCTGCTGACACCGGCACTGCTTGAAGCTGTCTACAAAGAGGCTCATACACTGCTGGAGGCACAGCGTCTATTTTATTGACCACAACCAGCTCCGGAGCTTGCGCTAAACTCATCTGGTCCACAATTTTACGGACGGCCTGATATTTCCCAATTGCATCTGGGTCCGAGGCATCAACAACATGAACCAGTAAAGCTGCATCGTAAAGCTCTTCCAGAGTCGCACGAAAAGCGGTCTCAAGCTCCACCGGTAATTTGCGTATAAACCCCACGGTGTCGCTCAAAACAACCATCCTACCCGCAGCATCTTGCACCTCTGCAGTCGAACTAGTCGGCAAAAACAACCTTCTTTGGCTGGGGTCAAGGGTTGCAAAGAGCTTGTTCTCCGCGAGCACCTGACTTCCGGTGAGCAGGTTAAAAAGGGTTGACTTGCCGACGTTCGTATAGCCAACAACAGATACGAGCTGCATCTGATTCTCTCTACGCCTGCCGCGGCGAAAATCACGAGATTGGCGTACCTTTGACAACCGTCGCTCAAGCTCGGATATTCTATCCCGGATAGTGCGCCTCCCCAACTCAAGCTTAGTCTCACCAGGGCCCCGCCCTCCAATTCCGCCCGATAGTCGAGACAATCCAGCATCCTTCTCTACCAGGCGCGGTAAGTTGTACTTGAGCTGCGCCAGCTCCACTTGCAACCGCCCATCGGCACTCTGAGCACGCTGGGCAAAAATATCCAGAATTAACATGCTGCGATCGATCACTTTCAGCTCTGTTGAGTTAGTGATTGAGCGCCACTGCGATGGCTTAAGCTCTGCATCGAAAATAAGCACCTCAGCACCGAGACGTAAACATCGGATTACCAACTCCTGAAGCTTTCCACTCCCGAGAAAAGTTTTGGGGTCAATCCTGCGACGTTGTACGATCGAATCCACGACGGTTACCCCGGCTGTACGTGCCAATTCACGCAGTTCCAGCATCGAGGATTGCGGATCGAGATCGCCTTTGTCGTACACACCGACAAGTACTGCGCCTACTTCATCACTATCAAGCTGCACAACCTCTGAGGCTAAGCTCTGTTCGATCGCCTCAATTCGCTCCAAGAAATTATCCTGGTAGGCCCCGAGGTCCTTGACCTCCTCGGTCATCGTGGTAGCGGTTTCCATCCCCTTGGCTGGGACCAGATAGGCGAAGCTCATCGACACTCGATTAGGAGCACTTCGAACGCTTGCCACAACGTCAAAACGTAACCGTTCTAGATCCGCGTAGACATCGTAGGGAATCGCTGCCTGCTCCTTATCACGGGAGAGATCCGTGAAGACGAGCCGAACATTTCGGAGACGAGAACGCCCCAATCGATAACGACCTAAATCTGGGAGATAGATAATCTCTTTAGTACCCAGAATAACGGCCTCTACGCGACCCTGGCGATTGATAAGAACACCTATACGCCGTCTCAGCTCCTGAGCAACCAGCAGCATCTCTCGTGCAAGCTCAAGCGAGACCAACTCTGTGGCGTCAACTGACCTCTGGTACAACTTACGTACCGACCTCAGCTCTGAAGGGGCGAGCCCCCGCGAATTTCCGAAAATTTCGTCTGCCATTACTCCCCACGCACTCGTGAGCGGGCAGATTAGCACACTCTAAGACCGGTCGGAACAGCGTACTATTTGCGGCGCAGCACCAGGAGATCTGCAGCCAGCGGCGTTGAACGCCCTGGGGCAGCTGCGCTAGCCTTGACGTACCGCTCGGAGATAGCCCCTTCGACACGCCAGAAACGGTGTAAGCACTCACTAATCAGGGCCTCAGTTGCAGCTCTATAGTTTACAGTCCTGGACCCTATCCGGCCCTGTCCGACTCGTACCACGGCTCGACCCCCAGGCTTAACTACCCGTGCCATTTCAAGGAGCAGCGCATTGGTGCCATCACTCCACTGACTGGCATCACGCAGCGCGTCCTGCTGTTCTGGAACGTCAACTCCGAGCCACCACGTACGCAACCATGATTGTAGACCATGCTCGATCAGTCCAGGCTGCTGCGGCGCAACCAAGGCAATATCGGCTGAGGCAGTCTGCAAACGATCGATCGAAGTCGGATCTGAGTGAAACACCTCTCTCTGCACCTGGCTGCCACCACTAAGCGCTGAAGGTATACCTTCTTGAAGTAAAGTCGCTGCCTTCTTGAGAATCCGCGCCGACACCGCTCGATACGAAGGTATCTCCCCTCGCTTACGGTTAAGTGCTGCTTGCGCCTCTGGCGCCAGGCCTTCTGAAGGAGAAGTATATGCTGACAGGTAAGCTGATGTGTGCCCGTGCAAAATGCTAGTCACTATAAACGACACGAACTCCGAAGCGCCATCCGCTGAGGATCTAAGAGCTGACTTCACATTGATTAGTTCACGGAAAGTATCGGCTTCATAAAAGTGCGGGAAAGGCCCGGTGTAAGACTTCAGGTCAACCGGCCTCTTGATCGGAATGAACTGCAACCTAAGCGCGACCTCAGCTATGTCCGCCGGGAAAAGCCTGGCCCTTGCTAACTTCACCAGCCCATGGTCTTGGGCGCACCCGATAAAGGACCTACTCGCTAGCGCAGCCTCGACCCCGGCGATCCCCGTCGAGCAGAACGGATCGAGCACTACGGCACCCCTCTTCGAGAACCGCTCGATAACATACCGCGCCACGTTTGACTTCCAAGGGGCGCAATATTGAAATGCACCCTGAAGACTGTGCGCGGTCTCACTCGAACCAGCACTGGTTAAGTCGAGCTCCTCATTAAACTGCTCTGCTTGTACAAGTCGTAAAACTGCTGACATGGCTACCTTAAACCCACTCACTTGGTGTTGTATGAGAACGATAGTGAGCGATCACCACCAGTTCACCACACTTCCGAACCCTATAAAACCCGCAATCGACCATTCCTGCACCAACGGGCGCGCCTTAGGGACGGCTGCTGGCTGGCGGTCTAACCGCGACGTCCCCTGAATATAAAGACCAGGTAGGCAGCCGGCTATCAATTATATCGCAAACAAGGTTCTTAGTATAAGGCTCTTAAAATCGCCTAACCAATCGAAACAAATGCATTTTTAGCTTAAAATGCACCTCTTTATAATTGCCCTTTTTTTTCTGAAACGGTGTGCCAAGTTCAGACTTATGCGCAGTTTCGCGTCATCTTTCGGCTAGTCAAAGAGCGAACTTCCGAGAGAATCAAGGTTTTTTTGAGCAACCTCAAGCTCTGGCTGCAAAGAGAGCGCCAGCCGGAACTCCTCTCGTGCCTCGGCCGATCGTCCAAGACGTTGGTACAACACACCAAGATTGTTGTGCGCGTAGGCGTTTGAACTATCTCGCGCCAGAGCCTGCTTTAGGTTCTTCTCGGCGGCCTCCATCTTCCCAAGCTCAAGCTGAGCTCTGCCGAGCGCACTCCAAATTCTTGGATTTTCTGCATCAAGCTCAGCAGCGCGCTCCAAAACCGCAACCGCCTCCTGATAGCGTCCGCGCTCGATGAGAATAATCCCCAAATTTATCCGTGCAATTACATTCGATGGAGCCGCATCAACCACCCGCTTGAGTGATGCTTCAGCAAGAGCATGCTCGTTGAGCCTTTCATATACCTCAGCCAGCCCAAGGTGCACTCTGACATCATTGGGCCTAATTTCAGCGGCGCGCTGAAGCGACTGTCGCGCCTCATGGTAATGACCAAGGCGTGTGTGTGTCACACCAAGCAGATAGTGCGCCTCGAAATTCTTTGGATCACCCTCGGCCGCTCTCTTGTAGGCTGCTAGTGCAGAGTCCGGACGTTTTAACTGCTCGTACAAAACTCCGAGATTAAAGGACGTTACTGAGTTGGCCGGCTCGATCTCGGCTGCCTTCTCTAAAATATCGGCTGCATCACTCAACTTACGCTGTTTCTCCAGAATCAATGCTATTCCCTGCAGGGCGGGCACGCTCTTAGAGTTTGAACTGAGCACCTTCTCGTAATTATCTCGAGCGGCGGATACCTCTCCACGCTGCAGAAGAACACCCGCTAAGCCTATGGCGAAGTGCTCGTCTTCTTTGAGTCGCACTGCTTCACGCAGCTCCCTCTCAGCGCCCTCAAGATCACCTCGCTTCTGATACGCGAGCCCCAAGTTGAAGTGCGCTTCGGCCATTTTAGGACAGAGCGTCTGAGCTTCCTTGTACAGCTCTATCTCCTCTGCAGACCCCTCCCCTAGGTCGAGTGCTTTTTTTACCAGCTGAGCAGACTTAACGCAGTCCTCCTCTGCTAAAGAGATCGATGATATCGCCACTAAGGCGGCCATAGTTGCCACTGAACGTGACAAACTTGCAAGATTAAGACTAAAAAAAGTATGGCGCGCCATCCTCACCAATTTACTCCTAGCCAAGCGATCGTATCGCAGTCACTACGTCACGCAATCTCTCTTCACTGGTAACCACAGCAAATCGTACCCATCCATCCCACTGTGGACCGAAAACTGCCCCAGGAGTAACTACCACACCGGCCTCTGTCAGCAAGTGTCGGGCCACATTCACCGACCGATACTCCGATCCCTCATGATGAGCTGCAAAATCATCTGGAAAGCGCGTCCATAAACAAGCTCCGGCGCCTGGAAAAACACTTTGCCACCCAATATCAGCCAAACCGGAATCGAGCACCCTAAGCCGGCGGTAGTACGCCTTCACTGTTGGGGCAACCAGATCGTCAGTACTAACCAAAGCCTGCGCAGCAGCATACTGAAGAGGCAGAAAAAGCCCGTAATCCGCCTGAGATTTTAGCCGTGCCACTCCCTCGACAATATCACGGTCTCCGACCAGTGCCCCTACGCGCCAACCCGGCACATTGTAGGCCTTTGAGAGCGAATATACCTCTGCACATTGAGCCCCGACCTCACGAACACACAAAGCACTCTCAGCTGCCTCGCCCGAAAAACACATCTCTCCATAGACAAAATCGTTCACGATAGTCACAGAATGCTTGGCACACACCCTCCCAATCTCAAGCCACCACTCACGAGTTATAACTGAGCCTGCTGGATTCGACGGGAAGTTTAGTAACACAACTTTGGCCGCTGACGATTCGATAAGCGCGGAAAGCTCGTCAGCCGCCTGCAGCGGGTTCTCCGCTGCCACCCACGGAACGCAACGACCGGATGCAAGAGAAACCGCTGAGAGATGGGCTGGATATGCTGGGGTTGGAACTATTACCGCGTCGCCTGGCTCCAGAAGCGCACGTAAGGCGTGAAAAGTGGCGTCTTTACTCCCCAAACATACGCACACCTGAGTTTCTGGGTCGAGTTGCTGACCAAAACGAGCAGAATACTTTATGCTAAATGCTTCGCGCAGGCGGCGTACACCGCGCGACACCGCATAGCGATGGGTTGATGTTTTCGTCACCGATTCAAGTAAACGATCGAGCACCGCTCGCGGCGGTGAAAGATCGGGATTTACCATCGACAGATCCCAAACCGGCAACCCCTCTACGGCTCTTGCGTGCTGAAGTCTCCTCAACGAATCCAGGGCGCGGGGCAGCTGATAATTAGGCATATCAGAGTTATTTGGATCAATTAGGTGCTCTTTATAGCCAACTGTTTTTGCCGTACTAAATAGTACATCAGCTCCGGGAGGTTTCATAAGCTTGACCCACTTTTACTGCCGGGGACGTGGGGCTACCACATTAAAAATGTAGACTGCTGGACCCACTTTGCCCTTAATACGAATCTTGTCGGTCAGCATCGCAACCTGCGGATTTAGAGAGCCAGATCTAACCGCCATCAGGTGTGACTCCGATATCAAAACTACAGTATCGACGTTCACAGAATTATCCGTAAAAACGTGACCCTGCGCCTCATCACAGGTGACCGTCATTTCCCTTGCTAGTTGTCTGGTTGAAGGGGTATCGCCCCTCCAATCAAATAGGAATCTCTCGCCACTGTTTGTAAAGTCGAAAATAAAGGTGCCAGTAAGAAAAGGCTTGAGCCGCGTAGCTGCACGTAAGGCGCGGTCAGGGAGCTCCTCGCAAACAACATCTCTAGCGGTTTCGATTACCTTTCGCGGAGTTGGAGCCGCCTCCTCTTCTTCATCTTCGTCATCTTGATCATCTAGAGCATCCTCCAACGAGTCGGCGTCTGCAGCACTTGGCTGATTAGTCCAGGTCTCATCTTCCTCATCGGCTGCTATCTTGCGGCGCCTGTTGCCACCATCGATCGCCTCATCCGAGGATGCCTCGTCTATCATCAGGGGCAACTGCCCCTCATCTTCCGGAAGCTGCGGCGTATCTTCTATCTTTTCGTCAGTCATACAATCTACCAGTACAAACGGCGCTAAAACGACCTTACTCTAGTCAAAACCCCCTAATCTAACCAAAACCACAGTGGAAGACCACAGTGGAAGACCACAGTGGAAGACCACAGCGGAAGACCACAGCGGAAGACCACAGCGGAAGACCACAGCGGAAGACCACAGCGGAAGACCACAGCGGAAGACCACAGCGGAAGACCACAGCGGAAGACCACAGCGGAAGAC
>JBKCMS010000187.1:0-4050 GCA_046300175.1 Pseudomonadota bacterium
CCCCATCAATAACTAGACCCTCGAGCCCACGGCCGGAATCGAACCGGCGAGCGGAGCGAGCAAAGCAACACGGCGATTCCGGCCTTGGGCACACACTCAATACCCCATCAATAACTAGACCCTCGAGCCCACGGCCGGAATCGAACCGGCGAGCGGAGCGAGCAAAAGGTGATATCCGCCGAGTATGGAAAAGACTTTTTTGTGCATATGGTCTTTGACGATGGCACTAAGATAATCTACTGAGTTATGTTTGCTGAAGTACCCCCTTTCCCGCTCAACTCTTCAACGCTTGAAGTCCTTAAAGGCGGTAATGAACGCCAGCGAGCCGCGTACCGCTGTGTAAATTCGAGGAGGTTCCTTTCCATCTTGAGTGACTTCCGCGGCGTTCTGGCAAGCACAATAGCGCTGGGTATCGACACCCCAAACAGCGACCTCGACTTCTTATGCGAAACTTCGGACCTGGAGATTTTTTCTAGTTTTGTCAATCAAAACTTCGGGACCTTGGACCGATTCCAATCGGTTCCGACACCGACACCGCGAGTCTCCCGATGTTTCTCGTTCTGGTGCGATGGGTTTGAGATTGAAATTTTTGGCTCCTTAGAACGTCTGGAGAGTCAGCTTGGATTCAGGCATCACGTTGCCATAGCTCGACTTATAAAGTTGGGCGGCAATCCGTTCCGAACAAAACTGCGCAATTTGAAGCTCCAAGGTGTAAAGACAGAGCCGGCAATTGCACAGTTACTTTCACTTTCTGGAAATCCCTATGAAAGCGTTGCATCGCTAACGGAGGTCGAGGATGAGGTTATTAGTCGCCTGATGTCATCGCAACAGCGAACGGATGCGTTGAAATCAGGTAAGTAGGAACCGCCAAAATTGACGGTTTCACCCTGCAGCCGGGCTACCACATCAAAGAAAATGGCACAAACAAACCAACTTGAACTTTATTTAGGTGGCGGCTCCCCGCCGGGCCTCTACCGCACAGTTTTTAGACCCACCACGTATCCGCAGCCAATCGTGGGAATCAGAGGGCCCCTCCCTGCTCGTACATGCCAGCTTCCGTTGCAGCAATTGCTCACACCTAAGTTATTCCGGTCTCCTGTTAAGCTGCTGAAGTCCTTGAGAGTCAGCGTGGTGATTAATTGAGATGCATCGAGTATTATCACCTTGGAATTTCTACTATGTACGAGCATAAGCATAAGCACTAGGGAAATGGGCACCAGGGTACTAAGACATTGTTTTATGCTCGCACGTCTACACCTCTCACCGTTCGTGCAAAATATCAACCTTCTGTGCATATGCGGGGAATGGAGGCTGTCTTTTACCTTAGCCCTTAATTAATCTTTGAATCACTGGCTGGACCGCGCTGATACGTTTCTGGTGCAGAAATCGATATGGGGCGAAAACTTAGTCATGTTCGGCGAAAATATCTGAACATGCCTACTAGAACAGCCGTGCAGTTTTTGTTCGCGCGCCTTGCTTTGCTCCCCTATCAAAAGTCTCTTAGGGGAAGTAAGTCCGAGGTCAGCTCTTGAAAACGATGAATCTTGAAAGGGTGTGTATGTCAAAATCATCATTGCAACGTTTGAGACGAGTCATTGTTATGTCCGTGGGGCTCTCTGTAAGCATCGTGAGCACGGCAATGTGTCAAGGACAGCCCTCTAGTAAGGACCCAATCGTTCCCCTGCCGTCGGTATTAGACTTTACACAAGGGGGTGGCTGGGGATTCGCTATCGGTCTTTCAGTGGAAGGGGAAAATGCCTATGACGGCTCAGATGAATATGAGGTCGGAGTAGAGCCAGCAGGCGCGGTTCAATATCGCGTGGATGACTCAATTTTTTTCTGGGAAGGTACAAAACTTGGAGTGAGAGGGTTGGCTAGTGATCGCCTACTTTTTGAGGGAGGTGCAAGATACGAAGCCGGACTCGACCCTGATGATTCCGAGGACGGAAGGCTGGACGGAATCGACAAGAGAGATTCCCACATTGTCGGTTTCCTTGAAGCCCGCTATGCCCTTGATGATAACTGGAAAAATTGGTTGGGAGCATTAACTCTCGCAGGAGAGAGTGATTTTGGTTTGCTTGGGGTTCTTGCAGCCGGACACAGATTCGGCGACTCAAAGGATGGCTCAGGTCCGGAGGTCTATGCCTTTTCGACCTTCGGAAACGGACACTTTATTAACAAAGATTTTGGCGTTCCGGCATCAGACGCTCAAACATCCGGACTGGAGGAAACGGATCTGAGTGGCGGCTATCGTTCAACAGGCATTCAGGGCATCTACCGGCATATTTTTAACGAGGACTTTCAACTTATATTCAGTTCAGGGGTGGAGTTTTACAGCGGATCTATAAATGACAGTCCGATAGCCAGACAGGATTTCGAAATCGAAACCACCTTAACTGCCCTTTACACCTTCTGACGAAGTCTCTCGTGCTGAGGCATTTCAGGATGGCTTGATATAAGGCTAATCCGTAAGTGCATCAATCACCTTTATAGTACGTATTTCGTAAGTATCTGATCCTCCATAGTCAGCCAAATCCCCATAGTCCGAATGCCCCCCTCCTTGCTCGTACATGCCAGCTTCCGTTGCAGCAATTGCTCACACCTAAGTTATTCCGGTCTCCTGTTAAGCTGCTGAAGTCCTTGAGAGTCAGCGTGGTGATTAATTGAGATGCATCGAGTATTATCACCTCGGAATTTCTACCATGTACGAGGATAAGCAGCGCCATCTGCTGTAATTCATTAAATCAGTTAGCCGTCGTATGAAATCGCTGCGGTACCGGCAGAGGAGATTTGCTAGGAGGCTGCGCCCTTAACGGGGCGAACTGCTACCTTGTACGAGCGAAAAGTGCGCACGCGGTACCGTCTCTTGTTTGGTGTTGGATCTTTTCCCTTTTTAAATTACCCGTTCGCTTGGCTTCTACAATTCACACATACCGCTGAGTTCTTGCTCTCGCCAATAGTGGGGGCGCCCCAGGGAGGCATGCTCGATCGGCGAGCTCAGCTAGTAAAGCAACTTTTTCCCAGCTTTTACGAACATCACTATGGAAGGCTGAAACTACCAGCTACCCGATTAGAGCACCCAAAGACAACGCGCACTAAAGCGCATCACGAATAAATGTTGGAATTAAAAACAAAAAGGAGAATTTATGATTTCATCGATTGATCCCGCTAACTCTGGCGCTACTCTTATAAATCAAAGTAACACAACAACCATAAATGCTAGCTCCCCTCTCGCCTCTACTCAGACAACACAAACATCACTACTCCCAATACCTACCCAGGGGTCAACTGAAACAATCACTGAGCGGTTGCAAAACCTGATGACGATGATCCAAAGTCTTATGGCATCGATCAGTTCGCTCTTTAGCAGTGGATCTAATTCCGGAACTCCCAACGGACCAAACATGGGTAGCTCGGGGCGCTTTGACTTTCTCCGACCAGTAGACCAAGAACCTGTGACGATTATCCCCCCAACTCCAAAGAGCCCAGGTGGAACAGTAAATCCAGGTAATAGTAACATTCGCGATGAAGATGCTGGTGAGGTCAAAAACCCTGAGACCAAACCTCCAACCAGCAGCAAGAAGATCGCTAAGGGTTCTGCGCTAAAGAAGAGCAACGGCGAGTTTCTTTGGAAACCTAAATCCGATAAAGACGGCAAGCTCGCAATCCTGTTACCTAAAGAGCTCACAGGAAAGGTCAAAGGAGTTCAGATACTCTCGCCTGATGCCACCAAGGTACTTGGTCGCGGCAAAGAATTCGGAGTCGGAAACGGCGAACGTGAGCACTTCCGATTCACAAAGGCGGGAGGCGAGTATCCAGATGGGTCTATTGTGGTAATCACCCTTGAGAACGGCTCAAAGCGTTATGTGGCAATTAAGGAGACCGCCGATCGCTTCACTCGTTAAGAACAAAGCGGGGCGACGGGCGCAACTTGGCAACCCACCAAGATTGCGCTCGTATGGCCAGTCTAATACCAATTTTTAGGAAATGATTAGAACGAGTAAAGAAATGAACCCCGCAGCAAGGCTACTATATAGCGCTGCCGATTAG
>JBKCMS010000188.1:0-30940 GCA_046300175.1 Pseudomonadota bacterium
AATCGGGTAACCAAGAACGACAGCCAAGTTGCTTTCGTTCCCAGTCCCCACACCACCGGACGTGCGGGTCCGCATCCGGCGGTTCAGGAGGGGTAGTGCACCTGAATCCAGAGCGCTCTCATCGAGAGAAGACCTAGCTGTTTGTGGAAGTAGTTGTTGTGGAGAACAAACTGTACTTCGCGGGTATCGGAGCACCACCAAGGTCCGCGGTTTTTAAAAGCTAGGCGGACAATCGCTTTAGCGTCGCCTCCTAACTTCTTCAATTCCCGAACCTTCGTGCGAACAAAGCGCCACTGTTTCCAGAGGCACATCCGCAGTCGCCTACGGATCCACTGGTCTAGTGGCTCAATCGGTTTCCAATACTGCGAGATACTAAAGTACCCCATCCAGCCGCGAATATATTCGTTGAGTTTAGCTATCCGGTCTGCCATCGATACACTCCAGCTTCTCGCTGTCAGTTTCCTAATGCGGTGTTTAAAGTCCGCGAGTGCATCCGAAGTCCAGCGAATAGTGTTCCCGGGAAAACAGAATCCTAGGAACTTTGCCTGACTCGCTTTACCTGCCTTGCTTTTCTCTGGGTTAATCTTGAGCTTTAACTTCCGCTCAAGAAAATCAGAGATAGATCGCTTCACTCGCTCTCCGGCTCGGGGGCTCTTAACGAGGATGATGAAGTCATCAGCATACCTTGCAAATCTGTGCCCCCTGCGTTCCAGCTCCTTATCAAGGTCATCAAGTAAGATGTTTGCTAGAAGTGGGCTTAGTGGCCCCCCTTGCGGAACTCCCTCCCTTGTTGACTCTACTCTTCCACCTATCTCCACCCCAGCTCTGAGGTACAAGCCAATAAGCTTGAGAAGTCGCTTATCGCTAATCCTCCTGGCTACCCTAACCATCAGCACATCGTGGTTAACCGTATCGAAGTATTTCGTAAGGTCAACCTCGATAGCCGTAGAGTAGCCAGCACTTATATGCTCCCTGACTTTGTGTGCGCCCGGTCTTTGCTTTGTTATCCCGTTCGGGATTATACATATCGGAGCTCATCTGTTCCTCCTCCTCATTTGTTTTTCCTCCTGTTCGGTGCTTCACCGTGTCCAAGGGCTTTCCCCTCAGCGTTGGGCTACTACCACCTCTGCTGACTGCTATCGGCTGCTCACTGAGGATTACTCCCCTGCTCAGTCGTGTTTTCAGGCGTTTCCGATAGCTCTCCCCCGATAAGAGCGTGAACTTTCGATGCTCAAGCCGACGATTTACTATCGAGGAGCTCGAATCAGGACTATGTGACCTTGTGCTCACTCGTCTCTCTCCCCAAGCCTTATATCGCCTTTGTGTCCCTAGCCTGACATATTTGTCGTCTGGCTTCCTTCCCACCCCATCTCGCGATGATGCGGTTGCCATAGACTAACGGTTTCCTCCTGTGGCATAGTCCTCCAGTAGGTGATCCTTCCGTAAGGGACTTTCACCCTCTAGTTCACGCCCATGCGGGGCGTACACAATTAAGCCCACGAAGATTTCGCGCCCCAAAGTTTTTTGATTGATTACCGGCCATTTCGGCGCGAAACTTGTGACTGGTGGAGTTAACTGACAAAGGCTTTCACACCATGAGATCTTTCGTTGAAATTGCCATTAGGCTACTTGCAGTTTATGGCCTTGTTCTAATCGCTCCCGATATGGTCACCGCGCTCGATCGAATGTCTCAGATGGATGTTGGGACGCAGGTACTTGCTATTATTCTACTCACTATAGTTGGGACGATGATACCGGCCTGTCTGTGGCTCATGGCTCCTCGAATTGCCGGGGCTGTTACAAAGGGTGAAACACAGGATGCAACGGGCTCTTTCAATTTAAGCCTGTCAGACGCCTTGTTTCTCTCAATCATTATTATAGGTCTTGCGGTACTAAGCTCCGCCGCCACTAACTTAGGGCAGGTTCTGTTTTGGTTTGCGAAGCGGCCTCTCGTCAATGAAAGTCAGGAAAGCGAACTTTTGATTCGCCTTCAGTACGATCTGTTCGTACGCGAGCATTTAATCATGCTCATGGTCCGGGCCTCGTTAGGTGTTTTCTTGCTTCTGCGGGCTCGACCACTTGCTGATAGAATGCTGAAAAAGTACCTCGGAGGCAGTTAACAATCGCGTGGTCAGGAGCCGTCGCTCTTGAGCGATGCCCCGCCTCGCTTACGTTATCCTAATACCTATTCCACATTCTATGAAGCCGTCTAGCGAAGAAATCCTTAAACTCGAGAGGCAAGTCTGGGAAGCGCTGAGAACTGGTGACGCCCAACTCGACGGGCAAATGCTGTCGGACGATTTCTTTGGAGTGTATCCGACACGATTTGCCGATAGGTCCGAGCACGTTAGTTAGCTCAAAAATGGGCCGACCGTATTGAGTTATGAGCTGACCTGTCCTCGACTTGTAGAGCTGGGCGAGAATCGCGTACTCCTCACCTACAAGGCTATGTGGATCCGTCTTAAAGATGTCGTAGCCGCCCCTCAAGAAGACATGTTCGTCAGTTCCGTGTGGGAATATAGAGCTAATCGGTGGCTCAACATCTTTAGTCAAGATACGCCAGCCGCATAGCACGGGTTTCTTCAGGCTGCCTTTTTTTCTTTCTTGCTCGGCGCGAAGTAAAGTTTTATTCCCACAGCGTCTAGGATAGACGCCAAGCTCGAGAGCTTGGGGTTTCCTTTCTTGGACAAGCTTCGGTAGAGATTTTCACGATTGAGCGACGTCTTACGAGCAAGGTTCGCCATCCCGCCGCTCGCTTCTACGACGTCACGTAGGGCGAGAAGAAACACCTCCTCTGAATCGCTCATGCACGCGTTGAGATATTCAGCGGCCTCTTTCGGGTTTTTAAGCTGCTTGAGGAGCTCAGCTCTATAGTTTCTTACTGGCATCTTTGTACTCCTTCCAAAGTAGTTTCGCTTTCTGTATGTCCTTTGTTTGGGAGCCTTTGTCGCCGCCACATAGAAGGACCACTACTGTATTCCCATCCCGACCAAAGTAGACACGATAGCCGGGTCCAAATGAGACTCGGAGCTCAAGGACTCCGGCGCCTACACTCTTGCAATCACCGAAGTTTCCAAGCTCAAGTCTATTGATACGGGCCCGTATCACAGCTCTTGCTCTGATATCTTTCAGATGTAATAGCCAATCGAGAAAGGCGCTCTTGCCCCGCCTCTGCTCGTAAATGACTATCGTCTAATTCATAAAGATAATGTAGCTTTAAAGCTACTATGTGTCAAGGCAATAGTAAAACGTCTGAGTTTACTGTAGGATAACAAAAGAGCCCGCCAGGATTTCGACCTACCGGTCGAAACCGGTGGCTGCAACGTTATACGCCCAAGGATGTCACTGGTGAAACATTGCGCATTGAGATTCTCGCTCGCTGTGATTCTTTGCTATCTGGCACATTCCAAAGAAGCACTTTCCGACAATAACCCGACTAATCAAATTCAGATCGGTGTTTCTACGTCATTGACTGGAAACATGGCGCAGTTCGGGACAGACATAAAAAACGCGTTGATTTTAGCCAACGACTTATACGGTCGCGGGCGGTATCAAATGATTTTTGAAGATGATCAGTGCGATAACAGGCAGGCAGTGAGCATTGCTCACAAATTGAGTGAGGTGGATCATGTTAAGTATATTCTTGGGCATGCGTGTAACGGAACGCTGATAGCGAGCCTTCCAGTTTACCGGCGCACCGGCTCTTTGGTTCTTAGTGCATTCGCTACAACAGGTGATATACGAGATGTCGGCGACAAGAGTTTTCGCCTCTTTCCACCTGACCAGTTTGGTGCGATTAGGCTATTCGAGTATGTGCGTGGGAGATTTAAGAAAATAGCTTTTTTCACTTCGCAAGATGACTACACTGAACTAATGGAGCGATGGTTTAGGAAAACGGTTGAAGATCGACACTCTCCAATTTCAATAGTTAGTGACTCGCTCAAACGAGGAGATTCTGATTTCCGCTCTGTGCTCTGGCGATTGAAGAGTGCGGATCCGGAATTGTTAGTGTTGAATGTAAATGGGGAAGCGGACTTCATAAATGCTGTCAGACAGGCTAGAGCGATCGGAATTAAATGCCCTCTAACAGGCTTTTATTGGCCGGCATCTGAGGCAACAATTAAGGCCCTTGGCCCGATGATTGAAGGGATGGAATTTATCAATTTGCCCCTTCTGGAAAACACCTTGTCACCTGAGGGAAAGCGAGTTTTTGAAGAATTTAATCGACGATTCGGTGCGCCACAATCTATTCAACTTGGTGTTGCGCTTACCGTAGAAACACTCCGTCTTTTGGATTTAGCACTGTCGAGCGATATGCCACCGGAGCAATATTTAAGAAGTAAAACGCACGACACACTTATAGGCCCAATTTCCTTCGACGAAACCGGAGAGGTGCGAGGAATACCATTTCAGATTCAGAAAATTGAGAACGGAAAGGTTGTAATACTTGAGAAGCAATAGTTGCGACGATTAGCTCTGGAATCGATTAGTTAGTAGGCATATAATCATTCAACGAATCAGGTTTTCTCCGCGATGCTCCGAAAACTGGTTGTTGAAACGTTATACTGAGAGTCGATGACCGCACCTGACCTCGAAACCAAAAGTCTGGCTCCTGAGTGGCTTCGAGCAGCTAATGCTACACTGACAGCCTGGACTTCATTTATTACGACATTGGCTGTGTTTCTTGTCGTAATTTGGTTATTTCCCTCATCGCATGGCCTGGCGGGCACTCCTGCGCTTCTGCTTTTGGTGTTGATGTTGAGCGCGGGGGTGTTGATTGCGGCTGTGGCGACTAGGTGGCAAATTCGCCGTATGAAGCTAAGCTCAATGCGGCCACACCTATGGCTTTTCCTCGCTCTTGTGGTGGTGGCGTGCCTGACTCTGCCTTCGCCTTTTGTATTTATGATTCTTAAGTAGCGGTCTATAGTGTAACAATTCAAGGCAGCAGGAATACCTGACGCTCGCGCCTCAGGCGTCCGCTGCTCGAAACGTTTATCCCTTCGTTGACCGAATCCCCTAGCGAATATTTTTGTATATTTTTTGCACCATCATTATTCTCGTTGCATTCGGCGGTGAAGCCCTATTCGGATTCGGCGGTGGTCTGGTTGCGGTCCCACTACTGAGCCTGGTCATCGACGTTCGAGACGCGGTAGTGCTCGTGTCAGTTTTTCAGTTTCTGATCGGATTCTTAATCATCAAAAATTATCGCTCGGTCGCGTGGCACCTTATGCCTCCCCTGCTTATTGGTATGTTGGGAGGAGTATTCATCGGCGTATATGCGCTATCGTTCCTGGACGCATCTGTCTTGCAGGGGCTTCTTGCAGTCTTCATTTTTGCCTTCCTAGCGAAGACTTTTTTCGCGCCGCAACTAGCAGTGAGCGCCCCCTCAGTTGCTACTGGCGCGGCATCGGGTTTTTTGGCGGGTTTTTTCCAGGGCTGTTTAAGTATGGGAGGGCCCAACCTGGTAATCTACCTTAAGAATCTCCTACCTGATCCTCGGGTATTTCGGGCGTCTATGATCTTTTGGCTTTCGGTCGCCAATCTGATTCGGATCCCCATGGCCAGCCAAGAAAGCCTTTACTCGTCCACGGTCATTGAGCTAACCATCATTATTTTGCCGGCCTTTATCATCGCAACTTTCGTAGGTCAGAAATTTCATCAGAAGATACCAGCACGGCTCTACTTTCGGACTGTGTATGCGTTCTTGTTTCTAGCCGCGACTAGCCTTCTCATTCGTACCATAACGGAGAGGTAAAAAGAGCATCGAAAGGGCTCGCTGCCACTTGCCTCTCACGCTATCGACATCGATTTGGCTCTAAAACCCAAGCCTTATCTTCTTAGTCTCCGGTGGTTGCTCAAGTTTTGCTAACAAGAATCTAATTTCCTGAAGCTCCTCTGCATGTTCCGAAAACCCTCTAGCGACCCTTTGCTCGAGCATCTGCAGCCTCTTCTTCAAATCCGAGTGCTCATGTGCGAGCTCCTTTAGTCTCACGAAGACGCGAACTATCATGATGCTGGCGTCAATCGCGACATCGCTGTTGAGCACATTCGCTGCCATGACCGCGCCATACTCCGTGAAGAGTCGTGGAGGTTTTCGTCTCCCTCCATGCTGAGAACTTGATGTCGCCTTTTGCGACATCAAGTTTCTAAACTCTTGTAACGATAGCTGAAACATGAAATCACTTGGAAACCTTCGAAGGTTTCGTGTCACTTGCTCGTTCAATCGGGCGGTACTAACGCCGTATTACTGAGCGAGATCACTATCTAATATCACGCGTTGCCCCCTAACGGTGAGGATTTTGACTCGATATCTTTTTTCATACATAGATTATCGAGCAAATCCGGCGAAAGTTTCGTAGTATCGAGGGATAGCCATTAAAGGCACGCGGATTCTCGCTATCGCTCGAACCGGTGCTTTAAACGTTATCTCATATGCAAGTTATCCTAAGACAGGCAGCCATAGGCGATGAGCATCGTGTTGCGGAGATCTATCTGGCATCTCGGAAGCGCTATCTTCCCTATGCGCCGCTCGCTCACACCGATGAAGCTGTTCGTAGTTGGATTGGCAGCCAGCTTATTCCCACAGGGGGTGTGACAGTGGCTGTATCGAAGGAGACTGTCCTAGGCTTTTTGGCGGTCTCCAAGGATGACCGCTATGGCTGGATTGATCATCTCTATCTTGATCCATCAGCAGTTGGTTTGGGTCTTGGGACTATGCTCCTTGAGCAGGCAAAGCTAACCCTTAGTGCTCCTATCCGGCTCTATACATTTCAAGAGAACATCGATGCTCGCCGATTCTATACACGGCATGGATTCAAGGAGATCGCACTCACTGATGGAGCTTTGAACGAAGAGAGAGTGCCCGATGTCCTGTTAGAGTGGACATAACCCGAGAATGTAACAAGCCGTTCCCCTTTGCTAGCGCACCTCTCCTCCCTGAATTCAGACGAGTATCCTAGGCGGCCAGCTTCCTCTTTACTTCCCGCAACTCCCTCTCAAGGCGATCGATTCGAGATTCTGTGGCACGCTTGCTTGTCAGACTCTCTCTCAACAGTCTGTTAAGTAATCGCTGATACGGCACCCCTGAAGCCGAGGCCTCTTTCTTAAGGGTATTAAGGCTATCGGCATCAAGATTGATTGTGATCTTAACGCTTTTCTGCTTTTTAAGCGAACGTCGGATTTTCGCTGTCTCCGCGACATCCACTTTAAGATTTCCTAGCTTTGGCTCTCTCATCGTACAGTCTCCTAAAGTTACGCCACTTGGCACATCCAAAAATACGAATCTTCCCCGCTCGACGAGTGTAACGGACTGTGACGACAACCCCACTCGGAAGCTTCCCTACTCAATAGTGCCGACTCTCTGTGTTTGAGTGCTTCTCATCTCTAAGGGCAAAACCGTGTGGGTCTAAGAATGCCTCAACAGCTTCGGCAAAAGTGAAGCCATGCTTGCGGATATTCTCAGACTCTCTGTCGGCGTCCCACTCAAACTCCATGAGACACAATTACCATATATGTACATATGATACCATATACATGCTCGTTTCCGAATCATTTCTTGACTAGCTAACCTTCAGGGATAACAATGAAACCCAGCAGAGCGCTGTCGCGCCCGCTGATAGTGACGTTCTGTCGGTAAGGACTTTAAGCGTATGAGGCCCGGACTTATATATGCAGTGGTGTGCGCGATATGTGTCGGGTTTTCGACGATTTTACATTCCGCAGCATCACGTCACGTCAGCAGTGCCCTTGGGGCGATTCTTGTTTCTGGCACTGCCGTGCTAGTAGGCGCTATGTTTGTCGTTCCCAGCATTCGAGCAGGCTCTCTGGTGTGGACATCCCAGGGACTTGTGCTCGTAGGCTTAGCAGGGATCTGCGCTTTTGCCATCGATTACTTCGCCCTGAGGGCCTATGCGGAGGGTCTCCCAGTTTCCATAGGAGGTCCAATTATCATAGGAGGCAGTATCGGCCTCGCTACTATAATTGGACTAGCTTTCGGCGAGTCGATATCATTGATGAAAGTAGCCGGGATTTCACTCGTTCTGGTCGGCGCGTCGCTGCTAGCGGCTCTTTCGCCCGAGTGAAAGACGACAGAACAAAACATTGGAGTGGGGCGCTTATGCGCCCCCTCACCGACCCGTTATGCTCTGAACATCTATACAGCTAGCTCTTCTTATTGACCATCCGGAGGCCATTCCCCTTGTTGCACGGTGGTATTTTGATGACCATGGTCACGAGATTCCAGGCAACTCATTTGAAGCAACCTGTGCCAGAATCCAGGGGAAGCTTAACAGGGATATCCCACCGTTACACGTTCTCGCGATAAGTGATGGGCGTCCTGTTGGTGTTGCGCAATGGAAGCGATATGAAATGCCTGAGTATCCAGATAATGAACATTGGCTAGGGAGTGTGTTTGTCACCCCAGAGCATCGAGGTAAATCAATTGGTGGTTTATTAGCGAACAAAGTTGCAGAAATTGCCCAGTCGAAAGGAGTTAAGGAGTTGTATTTATCAACCGAACGCCTAGATGGCGGCTTTTACCTGAGGGCTGGCTGGACACCCTATGAACGCACGATCTCTCGCGGCGACGAGGTGCTCGTAATGATAAAGACCTTGGGCGCATAACAAAAAATGCAAAAGATTTCCCACTTTTGGCGCAATCTAGTTGAGTACGTGTGTGAGTGCTGCGAAACTTTTGATTTAACAGTTATACACATCAGATATTCATGGATTTACTATGAAGCTGAACCATGTCGCGAATCGCGTTACCCAAGGGAGTCTGGATCTGATCTTAGAGCTGTTTACGACTCAGCTAGGCTTCAACTTGCTTCGACGCATCTCTACCGATATTTGGTTGCGGCAGCCAGGAGCTAATATGGATATCCAGTTTTGCGAAACTGCATCCCCGCCAGCTGAAGGCGATAAACACAAATCTCGCATATCATTTTTAAGTGAAACACCCGAAGCTGATTTGCGCAGACTCGCCGCTTGGTTTGAGGCGCGTGGCATGAAGACTACGATCGGCTTATGGTCTGCTAAGGAAGTTTACCTCGATGCCCCCAAGGTTTTTTGTCGATTTTTAAGAATCTAGCTGCAGCGAGGTCAAATGACAGTCCGCAAAGAGAGAGGCATTCTAGAGCAGGTAAGCGAGCGGAATATCGCCGAAGTGCGTGGGTTCTTGGCGAGACACGAAGAGAGCGCCCAATTCCTTATCAATAATCTGCGCGAGCACGGCGCAACTCTCAGTGAGCATAAAAACAGCGGCAATTTCAAGGCCCTTCGGGTCGGCGGTGAGATCGTCGGCGTGTTCTGCCTTGCCCGCCGGGGCAACGTGTATGTGCAATTGAGCTCCCCACAACCAGAGATAATCCTCGACGCCTGCGCCAACGAAGCGATAGGACTCAAGGGTTTCGTCGGCGACTGGAACTCAGTTGAGCCAGTGTATCGCCTCTTCAAGGAGCGAAACCCATCATTTGTTGCGGGCTATGAGTCGAAAGAGATCCTGTACTCGAAGACGCTTCGCGAAGGCGATCGGGAGATAGCGCACGATGCGCGCGTACGGCTGCTAACCCCCGCAGATTTCTCGAGGTGGATAGGCTTGAGAAGAGCATTCTTGCTCGAATTGGGGGTTCCATCTGACGGTAGTGACGAGCAGATGCGAAGCGATTTTGAGAGCGCGGTTGCCAGCAAATGCTGGTGGGGGCTCTTTCAGGGAAACGACCTAGTCGCGCAAACAGCGCTAAACTCAAAAGGGGACACGGTCGGGCAAGTTGGAGGCGTTTTTACACAGCCGGCGCTGCGAAAGCGTGGGCTTGCTAGGGCTGTCATGTTTCACATGCTCAAGGACTGTCGGGATTTCCACGGACACACAAAAAGCATCCTCTTCACCGGGGAAACGGATTTTCCGGCGCAAAAATTGTATGAATCGATGGGGTACGCCCGCATCGGCTTTTTTGCGCTGGTCCTCAGCTAGTGATGCCGGTCTCGGTAACGAGGCTGTCTGAAGAGCAGTCCGTCCGACAAATGGGGCACTTCAGGATTGAATGTAATTTTCCCGCTCATTAACTTAGGCTCGGAGAGCCTTGTTGCCGGGTTGGCCGAGTACGGTGTATAACAAGGCAAGGCAGCCGGATTGCCTTCCGCTGACGCTCCAGGCGTCCGCTGCTCGACACGTTAGCAGTCATGACAAGTATCTCGCCAAACCAAATCATCGACGAAATCGTGTCGAAGCTCCCTGGGGTAGTTCCCAAATCCAGCTGGGGCGAAACGTCATTGTTCTATAATCCTGGAAATGTACTTCCTAATGGAGTCTATTTCTGCACAATAAAGGATCATGACGGAGAAAATGACGCGGCTTCAAATCTGAATCGAGACAATGTATTCAGGCTTGCCATAGGCCTAAACCAAAAAACGTACTTCAAGCTTTTTGGCCAAAAACCGCCAAGACCACCTAAAGGTGGTGTGGTGGAAACCGGGCACGAGTTCGACCAACTAAACGAATTGATGCCACATCCCATTTATGCATGGATGTGCTGGGCTCAGATCTTGTCTCCTACCTCGGAGAAATTCTCTAGTGTTTTCCATATCATCGAGGAAGCCCATCAAGCTGCAGTCCAGAAATTCACCAAAAAGACTGCTAATAATGCATTCAACACGGACGCCGGCAAAGCCGGCGCCGGTAAATGCAAACGTTCTGCCGTTCTAAGATCTTTATTATGAATCCAACCGCAATCATTATTGGCGCGTCGTCGGGAATCGGTGAGGCCCTCGCTCTCGAGCTTGACGCGAACGGTTATTCTCTGGGCCTAGCATCGAGGCGTACAGAGCTCCTGCATCAACTTGCTGCCAAACTGAAGCACAATACTCATGTTCGAGAGATGGACCTGGCTGATTTTGACGCAGCGGCAGTTGCGCTGCGAGAGCTTATTCAGGAGATGAAAGATGTCGACCTGATCGTTATTTCGGCAGGCACAGGCTTCGACAATCCGGCGCTGGAGTGGACGCCCGAAGCGAATACCATCCTGGTCAACGTGACCGGTTTTGCTCGTGTTGCTAACGTCGTAGTTGAGTATTTCGAGCAGCGAGGCCACGGGCACCTCGCTGCCATAACATCAATTATGGCGATTCGAGGTCACGGTGATGCTCCCGCTTACGGTGCGTCGAAAGCATTCATGTCCAACTATCTTTGCTCTCTGCGCCACAGATTCCGACGTAAGAAGCTTCCCATTCACGTTACAGAGATCTGCCCTGGGTATGTCGATACTAAAATGGCGCAAGGAGCTTCGTTGTTTTGGGTAGCGCCGGTGCAAAAAGCATCCAAGCAGATCGTGCGAGCTCTAAAGGGTCGTCGCAGTCATGTGTACATTACCAAGAGATGGAGACTAATTGCTTGGCTTCTACGAATCTGTCCCGATGCACTATACGAGCGGGTATGAATTACGACATAACTAAGAAATGGCACGGATGCTAAACCCCGCACATCTGAAGGTTATGCAGCCTTATTTTCGGGCTCAAAAACGATCCTTAATCCAGCAGCCTTCAATATGCCGTGCAGTGTGGATAGCCTTGGATTTCCCTTCTTTGAGAGTGCGCGGTAGAGGGCTTGCCGAGTGATGCCGGACTTCCTCGACACTTTGGAGACATTTGCCTTGCGTGCGTCGAGAACATCCCTCACCGCAATAAGAAATGCTTCCTGTGACTCCGTTTCTAAAACGTCTGCAAGATATCCTGCCGCGTACTCTGGATCTTTCAGCCGTTTAAGGAGTGCGGCTTTGTAATCTTTAGTCTTCACAGTATTTCCTCCATAACTCCTTCGCTTTTTCAATGTCTCTTTTCTGCGAGGCTTTGTCCCCTCCGCCTATGAGAACAATGATCTCGTCGCCCTTGAGCCCATAGTAAACCCGAAGCCCTGGACCTTTCATGATGCGCAACTCATATACTCCGGCTCCAAGAGCCTTGTGGTCACCAAAGTTGCCCACTGCCAGGCGAGTCAAACGGGCATCTACAGCCCGTTGCGGTGCCACGGCTAGTTTGTCGTGCCAAGATTCAAAGGGAACTTTCCCTGAGTGTAGCCGCAACATTACAATTTTTTACTCTTTGATATTCACATCTTTAGTGTAAACTATAGTTTACGGTACGACACTCCAATATCTGCATAACCCATCGGTCGAAAAGATGTTGCACGATTAACGTCCTGGTTTGACTAATAGCTTTGATGGTGCAACGCTTTTCACTGAAACGTTATAGGTATGTGGCGATGACCCCAGTAATTAGAACCGCGTCGAGGGAGGATTTTGATCAAATAGGTGGTCTGTTCCGAGCTTTGGACCAGCTCCATGTCTCCCTTCTTCCAGATACCTTTCAGGGGTTCGACGGACCAGTCCGACCAACTGAAATACTTGAAAGAAAAGTCGACTCTGAGGATTCGACACTTTTTGTCGCGGATCTGGGCAGGGTCTTGGTGGGTTTTGTGGATGTTCAGATTATCCAAAGTCCTAATGCTCCGATGTTCAAGCCCAACCGATTCGGATTGATTGACAACTTGTACGTACAGCCGGAATTGAGAGGGTCTGGACTCGCAAATAGACTTTTTGAGTCAGCATGCGACTGGTCTAGGAATAGAGGTCTGCGCCAGGTTCGGCTTAAGGTTTACGAAGCTAATAGAGGTGCAGTGCGATTTTACGAGCAGAAGCTTGGAATGCGGCGCATTGACACGGCATTTCAGTTGGACCTATAACAACAGAGCGCACAGGACTACCGCCGCTGGCGCAGACGTTACACACTAGACGAAAGTTATGACGATTGACGAACTCAAGGCGAGACTCTTGAAGCTAGATACCGCGGCTCTATGTGACGCCAATAAGCGGATCCGCATCATGGATGCCGGGATTAAACCTCTACGCGCTGGTCTTAAATTGTTCGGCGTCGCCCGAACCGTCAGCTGTAAGGACGATTTCCTGTCTGTTATTGTTGCGCTTTCTCAGTCCCAAAAAGGCGAAGTGCTCGTCATCGATTGTCAAGGCGGATCAAAGGCCGTCGCCGGTGAGCTATTTTCGGCCGAGGCCGCACGCCGAGGTTTGGGAGGCTTGGTGGTTGATGGCGCCGTTCGAGATACTCTAACCATCAAAACGCTCAATATTCCTGTGTACTGCAGAAGTGTTCATCCTATGGCGGGAATGACAAAGCGACTTCTTGACGTGCAAGTTCCGATTAACTGTGGTGGTACGAAGGTAAATCCTGGTGATATTTTATTCGGAGACGAAGAAGGAGTTCTCGTCGGCACTTTTAAAGAATTCGCGGAAATCGTGACTTTGGCTGAGGAAATCCAGAAGAAAGAGCACGATGCATTGGCTCGAATGGGTTCAGGAGAAAGTTTAGTTTCGATGCTAAATCTTGAAGAGCACCTACGCGCTCTTCAAATAGGAAAAGATAGTACATTACGATTTGAATAAGTGTATAACCATTAAAGACACGCGGATTCTCGCTGTCGCGCGAACCTGTGCTTTAACCGTTATGCCATCACGTTGTCCTTCTCGCTTCTGCGTGTTCTTATCGATGCTTGAGGTGCCAAAATGTGTCCGCCGATAAACGTGACCCCTAACCAAGAATTTAGTCGATTTGGAGACTCGCTGATTTCACAGACACGTGAGCTTGTGCTTTCGCTGTGGAATAGAAGCTCTATTCAATCGGAGCTGAAGGATGATCAGACTCCGGTGAGCGAAGTTGATCTGCGCTGTGAGGAGCTGGTAAGACAGCGTGTAAGAGAGGCATTCCCTTCTCATGGAATTGTAGGCGAAGAGTTCGGGTGGGAGAACAGAGGAGCCGAATTTACATGGACTATTGATCCTATCGACGGCACTCAGAACCTAATTAATAGAATTCCTACCTTCGGAACCATACTTGGACTCCTTCATAAAGGGCAGCCGATCATGGGATGGATTGATCATCCTGTCTTGGGGGACTCTCTGCGTGGTGGAGTGGGTATTGGCACTTTTTTAAACGGCACTAGGATAATCTTAAATGATATATCGGAGTCAGGGCTTACCCCGAACGATATTATCGCTACGAATTGTCCCGCAACATTTGCTCGAGGTAGCCACCTGCCAGTTCTCGAAGCTATTCTCAGGTTCCATCCACACTCCAGGATCTACTACGATGTTTTCGCACACTCCCTCGCGATACGCGGGAGTCTAGCTGTCATGGTCGAATACAATCTTAAAATTTGGGATCTCTCGGCGACCAAAGCGCTTGTCGAGGGGGCAGGCGGAGCATTTCAAGAACTTGGAAGGGAAGAATCGACTGATGATACGACGGTGTTTCACGCTGCGTTTGGTAAGAAGCGAGCTGTAAATCTTATGGCTAAAGCCCTACTAGGGTAGGTCTTCGGTAATCCTAAAGGGTATGTCATGTGAGCGTTTCCAGTGATAATCTGGGAGCATGAGTTTGCTCTTCGAGAGGGACGCCTCCAAAGCGCGGTCAAATATTAAAAAGCATGGGATCTCTTTTGAAGAGGCTACAACTATATTCGGAGACCCAAGAGCAATTACCATTTAATGCTCAGAAGTTAGCGGTGAGAGGAGGCTGGTCACAATCGGCCGCTCTAGCACAAGCCGGTATGTGATAGTGGTAGTACATACCGATAGAAATGATAGAATAAAGATTGTAAGTGCTCGGCCCGCCAGCAGGGCGGAGCGGAGGCAGTACGAGGGCCGATAATATGAAGCAGGAATATGACTTCTCGAAGGGGGGCCGGGGCAAGTACTTCAAGCGGTACCAAGCAGGTTCAAATCTTGTGATCCTAGATCCTGAAATCGCCGCAGTGATTAAGGATTCCGAGTCGGTAAATGACGCACTTAGGTCCCTAATCAAGGCTGCTGGGCATAACAAAACTCTGCTTCGGACGCGCAAGGCGCGCCGCAGAGCGTAGCGTTATGCCTTTCTTTATGTGCTATGTCGCCAGAATTCTCGTAATCATTCTGATGCCGTTCCTATCGGCCTACGGGGAATCTTTAAAGCTAGGTGTAATCATCCCATTAAGTGGTCCAGCAAGCCTTATGGGAGAAAGCCTCAATGGCGTCTTAAAACTCGCGAACCTCAAGAAGGTATCCCCTGACTTCGAGGATGATCGGTGTGAGGCAAAAACTGCTTTATCGGCATATCATAAACTTCGGAGTCGCGGAGCTAGGATATTCTACATGGCGTGTAGTGGCAGTATTCTTGCGGTTGCCCCTCACGCTAAACGAAACGGTGACCTCATCCTTACGAGCTACGCCGGTTCGGCCAAAATCCGGGAGACGGGTTCGGAGGTGCTGCGATTCAATCCCGACGCGATATCGATAGCCCAGAGGCTTTTTCAGTTGCTAGTCGACGATCTCAAACCTACCGTCGTAATGTTCGAAGAGCAGGACTATGCCCAATCGCTTGCCGATCGGCTACAAGACTTGTTGGGGACATCTATCATTGAGAAGCTCTCTTATCGCGCGGATGCGACGTCTTTTACATCTGAGGTTTTTCGAATTAAGCTGCGGAAGAGTAAGAGCGTTGTTTTGATCCCCACTAGCGATGGTACAGCTCAGCGAATTCTTCGTGCATTTTCGTCGGCAGGCGTTACCGCTCCAATTATCGGGGAGGTCAATCTTTGCGATTACCCGTTTCGCCCCTCGGACTTTGGCCTACACGGCATCTGCGTGTCGGCCCGATTTAGCGGGGAGGCCTTCGATAGCTTCATGAGGGATTTTCATGCTCAAGTTGGCCATTCGCCGGCATATCCTTTCTACGATGCTATTGCGCTCGATTTATTGAGGCAGCTTGATAATCTTTCAGCGAACTACCAGGATCCGAATTCGGTCAGAGCGAAGCTCCTCGAGGGATTTCGTGGCAAATTTGCTTCCTATTCTCTGACCAAAAACGGAGAGGTGGAGAACGGGGGCGACTATTTAACGGTAGTGCGGTATTAGTAGCGGTGTAACAATACATTAGAGGGGAGCGCTTACGCGTCCGCTCACTGAAGCGGTTGTCCGCAGCGAAAGAGTGAATCTATTAGGCATGGCATCTATCTCTATTGACGAAATCCTGTTCCGAGTTGAGCTGCTGTGTCAGGAGAAATCTCGAGCCGTAGTCGCTATCGACGGCAGAGGTGGCGCCGGGAAGTCTTCGCTTGCTCGAACTTTGGTGGCGAAACTTTCAAAGAGTGTCCATATCGAGCATGACTGGTTTCATCTACCCAGGAGTCAAGTGGTAGGGCCTGACCGCTTCGACCATGCACGGCTCATTTCAGAACTCCTCCTACCATTTCGATCTGGCTCCAAAAAGCTGACTTTTTTTCGATACAACTGGGGATATTTGGCAGGGATCCCGGACGGCTTCCATGAAGCTCCAATGACGGTCGAGGATAAGGAGATCTTGGTGGTTGAAGGGTGTCAAACACTCCATTCTTCACTCGTTCCTCACCTCGACCTTCGAATCTGGCTGGATACGGATCCGGAGGTATGTCTGGAGCGGGGCATAAGGCGAGACATCTACGAGTATAAACTAGACCCAGACAGAGTTAATGCCGCTTGGAGGGAATGGAGCGCTTGGGAGGCAGAAAGCCTTGCTCGCGATGATCGTCGGAAACGGGCTGACATCATCCTGTAGAAAGCGGATAACAACACTAGGCAGTCGGATCGCCTTCCGCTGACGCTCGAGGCGTTCGCTGTTCGAAACGTTATCCCTCTCCAAGCCATTCAGTGATACGCGATGCCAATGAAGGTATTTTTCTTTGCATTACTACTTATTTTCGTCGGCACTTCTTATGCAGAGAAAGCCCCGCTTGTCGTAGGTGTAATAGCACCCCTGAGTGGAGATCTGGCTGAGTATGGAACAGCCGTAGTAAATGGAATGAGGCTCGCTAATGAAGCTATACCAGGGGAGCCGTTGAAGCTGGAAATAGAGGATAACGCAAAGTGTGACGCTCCCAGCGCGATCTCATCATTCCAGAAAATCGCCGCGACCAATCAGTTGAGTGTCGTTGTGACTGTTTGTACAGCTGCTGCCCAGGGGATATTGCCTATCGTTCAGTCACGTCGTTTACCTCTGATTCAGCTCACTGAGTCAGGGGTGGATCCCAATAACTGGATGCTCAAGCTCATGCCTGATAGTGTCAGGATGGCTTCGCTTAATAGTGAGCTTTATGCTGAAAAGTACAAAAGCCTTGCGATTATTGCGACAGATATGACAGTGAATGTCGGTGAGCGAGGAAACGTTCAGGTCGTTACGAAGGCATTTGAGGCTCGGGGAGGCTCTGTGGTCTTCTCCGATCTTGTGCCGCCAGGTGCAAATGACTTTCGCCCGATAATCGAGAAAGTTCGCCGAAGCAATGCTCAGGCCGTCGCTCCCTTTATAGGCTCAGCAAACAGCATGGCGCTATTTCTAAAGCAGGCCGACGAACTTCAGCTCTGGTCAAGGAAAAGGTTGGTTGGCAACTTCTTTTTCGAATTCATGCATACCGAGCTTTCAAAGCTCTATCCTCGTTTACTGCGTCTCGATGGTCTTCAGTCAGTTAATATCGCTCAAACTACCGACAGTACATTCAGGCAATTATACAAAAACCGCTATGGCACTGAGCCTTTGCAGTTCGCTGATTATGGCTATGACACTATTACTATTTTGAAAATCTGTGGTACGGATACTGAGTGCTATCGCGTTAGTCGCCCCGGAGTCTCAGGTCGTCTCGTGTTTGACGAGCAAAATAGACGATCAGGATCGTTTGAGGTGAAAGAGATGCGAGGTGGTAAATTTGTCTCGATTCGGACTATGATGTCAGGAGAACAAATCATAGGAGCGGATCGCTAAAGCGCCCGCTCACTGAAGCGTTGGCCACGGTCAGTAGGTGATAAGGCAGATGAAAATGAATCGCTTAATTCCTGAGCTTGATGTGTCTGACCTTGGGCGGTCGTTAGAGTTCTATTGCGCAGTGATTGGATGTGAGGTGCTTTATGAGCGCTCGGAGGAGCGATTTGCATTCTTAGATCTCGAAGGTGCGCAATTTATGTTGGAAGAAGCTGCCGGACCAGGCCGGCGATTTCGCACTGCTTCGCTAGAGTACCCCTTTGGACGGGGAGTCAACTTCCAAATACAGGTGGGTAAAGTTGATGCTCTCTATCAGCGATGCTTAGAAAGCCAGTGTACTATTGTGATTGACCTGGAAGAACGGTGGTATCGCAAGGACTCACTTGAGTTGGGTAACCGACAATTTGTTGTTGCCGATCCTGACGGGTTCCTGCTCCGATTCTTCGAGGATTTAGGTAGTCGTACGATTATCGCGAATCAGAGAAATGGATAACAAGACATTCGCGCGGATCGCTTAAGCGTCCGCTCACATAAACGTTATTGCGCAAGGAGATACGATGAAGCGAAGATTCGTTGTAGGTGTAATGGGCCCGGGTAAAGAGTGCCCCGACCAGATTGCAAGAGCAGCCTATGAACTTGGCGTATTGCTCGCGCGAGAGCGCTGGACAGTGCTGAGTGGTGGTCGCGATATGGGTGTGATGGATGCCGTCAGCCGAGGGGCGAATGAAGCTGGGGGACTCACAGTAGGGATACTTCCATCCAAAGAGTCTTCTGTCTCTCCGTTTGTTGAGTTAGCAATTGTAACTGACGTGAACCTCGCTCGAAACAACATCAACGTCGTCACTAGTGACGTAGTTGTTTCTTGCGGAATGGGTGTTGGGACGGCTTCGGAAGTAGCCCTTGGCTTAAATGCCGGCAAACATGTTATTCTGCTTCACGCGGGCGAGGATGCGCTGCGGTTCTTTAAAGGACTGCGGCCGCATCTGACTCACGAGGCTGCTTCACCTGGCGATGTCGTGGTGAAGATCACGGAGCTTAGGGCTAGCGGCGCGATAACCAATGCGTGAATGGGATGCTTGCTTCGCCCGCACCGATTACGCTCACGTTAGGTGTGTCGTTTGACGCATCCCCGGAACCTTTTATGAATAGATTTTCCTTGCTTGTTTTTGCGCTGTCGAGCTGTGTGCTAACTTCGGTCGGGACTGTCAGCGCTGGACCGCAATCCGACAAGATAGAACTGGGAATGGTGGCCCCTCTTACCGGTGACTTTGCGCCTTACGGGAGACATATACAGAAAGGAGTTGAACTCGCGCAGTCCGAGCTGGAAAATAAAGGACTAACCACACACCTCATTGCTGAGGATGGCTGTCTTCCCGCCCAAGTTCGATCGGCGCTGGCAAAGCTCACGTCAGTCGATCGCATATCCGCACTTGTGGGAAGTTACTGTGTTATCGGAATGGTTGCCTCTGAGTCGGCTCTTGAAAGCACAAAAACGGTGGGATTTCAAACTTCTGGCGGAACCAAGGAAATTTTGGGAGCTGGCGACTATCTTTATACGACTTCTGCAAAAACTGCCGATGAAGCTTCCGCCTTGGCGGAGCTCGCATACAACAAGCTTAAACTCCGGAACGCTGCAATCTTGTACCTGACCACTCAATGGGGAGAGGAATTTAACCAAGTTTTTAGCGAGCGGTTTAAAGCGCTCGGGGGAACGATTACAGGTACTGTAACTAATCCGATTGGACAAAACGATTTCCGGACGGAATTAGTGAAGCTGCGCACCGGCAACCCAGATGCTCTTGTTATCGTTCATCTTGCCTCAACCCTTGGGATCGTTATTAAACAAGCTCGAGAAATAGGCCATACTGGCCAATTGTTGGGAACAACCGACGGCGAGGAAACAAGCGTTATAGATCAGGGTGGCAAGAGCGCCGAGGGTCTGCTACTTCTCGCGCCAGAGCCAAAAGAAGAGACAGAGCAGATGAAATCATTTCGAAGGTCTTTCGTGACGCGGTATGAGCACGAACCACATCCGCTATCGCGTCATTCCTACGACGCGACGATGTTGGCTACAACAGCACTAACCGAATGCAAAATGGATCGCGAATGCGCCAAGGCTTGGCTGTATCGAGTTCGCGATTATCGGGGGGCAAGTGGCTCCTTCTCGATTAACGCGGATGGTGGCACAACCCGCACATTTGTCTCGAAAATTGTTCGGAACGGGCAATTCATTCGAGAGGAGTAGTGGCGACCCGGACAAACCTAACAGACGCCTCGATCGGAGCGCGACCAGTCGAGAATTGAATCTTAATTTAAGCGCTTTAGTGGGTCGCGCCCCATCAGCCAAGCGTTACGCGAAAGTTTTTCTTGCGGGTAAAGGAGTGAGTCGCGGACCTCCGCGTTTTTTCGGGAGTTACACTCCAGGGATTTTTTGGGATCCCTTCGCTCCGCCCCCGAAAAACGCTACTGCTAAGTCACTACCCAAAAGGACTTACGCGGTTTTGTGGAGGGTTTTATTTATCGATTCTTCGAATCGAGCGGGATTTTTTGTCGCGACATTGACAAGTCTCACAGCAGGAAAATCAATCACTTTTCTGTAAGTAGTCGAAGTGTGATGAAGTGCAGTAGCGGACTAGTGATGGTAGCACCAAGATTCATCAGATTAGGGACCAAATGCGCGGTCAGCAGCCTAAGGGGAGGGTATCAATAGACCAACTCTTGCTGAATTTCTGAATATATGGAGCTAAACGGTGGTATCGATATTTTTGACCGGCGTGGCGTGACCATAAAGAATAGCACTATCTTCGGCAATCAGTATGCTCTTCTGGTTCGGCGCGGGGGAAAGCATACCTTTCGAAACCTCATGGCAAAGAGCATGGTGTATCCGGGCCTTTCCGCTCTGTTCGAAGATGTCGACGACACCGTGGTGAAGCAAGTCACTATCTATGCTCTGAGCGGCGGCTTTAGCCCATTTTTCCTCACCGGAAACGATAGCAAAATCGTTCAGGTATCCTCGTGCGGGGAAGAGTCTTGCGGTGCTGGCATCTACGGAGACAAGCTCCTCATTGCCAACAATTACTTTGAGAGCCGTCTCACAGGGATCGGACTTGGTTTATCAGGCAACCGGAGCATCCTCCGAGGAAACAAAATCACCGGCTCTGTATGGTAGGGAACGGGCCTCTGCTTTCAAGGCTCTCACAACCCGATCTCACGCAACACCATCATGGGCGCCTTTCTTGGTCTGTTTTCCAGTTGCGACATGGGGCCCTATGACCCAACTGAGGATAGCGCCATGCGTAACAACGAAATTACGAGCGACTCGACGAGTTACACACAAGCTTTAGATATCCTGCCTCGATAGAGCGCGCGCACGAGCACGTGGAAGAACAATAGATTCGAGACAGACGACGAAGGAGGTCGACCAGATGCGGGGTGTATTCGGTAGGCCGAGGTCGCTCTCAGGAATGATCTCACGGGCTTTTTGCAGTAACTTCACCCAATGAAGCTTCGTGCGCTACCCCGCCTTGCTCAAGATACTGCATGAGCTTGTCTCGGGCCTCTCCAATCAGAGGCGAGTAGTGAAAGGGCAAGATAGCCTTGAATTTTTCCTGTGCTAGTTTTATCACACTCATCATTTTCTGCTTACTGTCGGCGTCGTGACTAGAGTCACGAACGAGATCACGAACTCTCCCATTAGCTTTCGCTGCAACAGTATCTCCAGTAAAAAGCGCGCCAGTGTCTCTATCAAGAATGCAAACACTGCCATCTGAGTGTCCAGGTGTATGGATTACCTCCAGCCGACCAACACCTTGGCGAGCCGCCGAAAAAAGCCTATCCGGCGTTCCACGTAACCATATATCATCTTGATCGAGCGTATGAAGCGCTACTTGAATTCCGAGTTCTCGCTGCCAGTGCGCGGTATCCTGAATGATAGTCGGCCCATGTGTGGCGATCGCCTCGACTGGCTTATCAAAGCTCCTGATAAACGCTACTGCATCCGGGCGAAACGCCGGGATGTCGATAAGCACAACTCGATCGGGTAGCTCGATAAGATACACACCGACCTCCTCTCCGTAAAATTGTTCACCGCTGAAACGAAATGTTCCTGGCAAGATCTCCCGAATTCTCATCGGTTTCATATTTTCTTTCTACTTATGAGCTTGTATCGCTTTGGAGAGCTGGTGTGTCTGCAGAACTAACTCCCGGATCCTCTCTTTGAGTCCCTCCTCTGTTATGAACTCATCCTTGAATGCATCACGACTCGCGTACACAAAACGCGGAATGATGAGCGAGCGGAAATCGAGCATCAAGCTATTTAGCAATTGCAGCGGTGCCATGTACGAACGCTGCCCTCCAGCAGCGCCCATGAAGCCCACGACCTTGTCCGTGAATTCATGACCTACATGCTCAATCATGTTTTTAAGGACCGCCGAAACGTCGTAGTTGTAGATCGGTGATGCTAGGATTATGGCACTCGCCCCCTTAAGCACATTGGTGAGCTCCTCCACGTTCGGATGATTAAAACTCTCTTCACCGTCACAAGGCGCCAAGGGAAAGTCCCGTAGGTCCAATACCCTCGCCTCGATGTTGAGGAGCTGCGCAGCTTGCAACGCCTCCTTGGCCAAAACTCTTGAGTTACTAACCGGGTTAAGACTACTAGAGATAATTACCAGCATAAGCTCCTTTACGAAAGTTATTGCTTTCTAAATAAACATCGAAATCCATTTTGTAAAGAAAAAACTTTCATAAAATGCTTTTATTTCGTAACCTACTGAAAGATGTAGAGATATATACCCCCTCCCCGTATCCGGTTCGAACGCGCAATAACATGGGCACTAGAAATGAGATCCTCGCTTTACTGAAGACCTCCGGGGCTATGTCCTCACAGGCGTTATCAAAGCAGCTTGGCATCACACCAATGGCTGTGAAGCTGCAGCTCTATGATCTTGCATCTGAAGGGGTTGTCAGCGCTGAGCAAGGCCCTAGCTCACGAGGTCGCCCTAGCAAACTCTGGAAACTAACTGAAGCTGCGGACAATTTTTTCCCGAACTCGCACGCGGCGCTTAGTCGCGACATCTTGGTTGGAATTCGCAAAGCCCTCGGAGAACAGGCACTAGATCAAGTGCTCGAAGCCAGAGCAAATGAGCAGCATAATCGCTACTCGCGCGAACTGCGTAGCTGCCAGACACTATCAGCTAGGTTAGAGCGCCTTGCGGAGCTGCGCTCCGAGGAGGGCTACATGGCGAGCATCGATACGATTGCTAATAAGACAGTGCTCATCGAGAACCACTGCCCGATCTGCACAGCCGCCAAGGAGTGCGTCAAGCTCTGCAGCGGGGAACTTGAACTCTTCCAAAGAGCACTCGGAGATGATGTATTGGTGGAGCGCACTGAGCACATCGCATCTGGAGCTCGCCGCTGTGTGTACACGATAAATGCGGTCAAAAAGAACCGTCCTGGGGATTAAAGTTGCGATAATTGGCAACGCGTCAACCCGCGTATATAGGTATCGTGTGCAACTACCTTCAGATAATCGGGAGTACTCATCAGCAAGTTATCGCTGATGACCCAAATCGACATGTATGGTTCTCCATGATGTACCAGCGGTCTCTGCCTCTATCGCCCTATCCTGAAGGACAGTAAATCAATTAATTTTGGAGTTATCTTCGTAAACTAGGCATTTATGGGCGGTTTTGGTAGTCGGCGATAGTCAGCGCCTGCTATTTTCTAAGAGTTAAAGAAGAAATGGAAACTTGAGGGGCGGTGCTTTCTGATGTAGTCGCCTGGCTGAAGCGTGAAAAAGCCTACGGCGGGACAGGGACCCCGAAGCCTGAGTGTTCCCGGGGAGAGTATCTGCGCTACTACATCCTCGGTAATAGGCACTTGCTTGTGGAGCTGTGCGAGAACTCGTTCAGCGAATGCATCCACGATAGCTTTAAGGTCTACTTCTGAGAACCTTGTGAATACGCCAATCTTCCAGTAACCATCAGCGAGAAGACCGTACAGGTGCGAAAATGGGTTAACGCTTCGCCGGCAGTCTGTAAGGTAAAGATAGCGGCAAGTTCACGGTCGTCTACCCCGAGCGCTTCGTAGAACGCCCCCCAGGCAGCCTTCAAGAGGAAGTTATTAAGCTTGCGCTCGAGCTTTAACTCATGGACTGCGAGGGCCCGTCGATACAGGTTGCGGTGATGCTGTAAAAGGGCGCCTCTGCCATGGCGACCGATACCTTTGAAAGGAAGGTGAGGGCCGCACCTAGTAGGGTTTTCATGGCACAAGGCTGCTACCTTTCGAGTGAACTTCTCCAGAGGGTTTTTCAGAAGCTTGGTCGAGACAGAAAGCTCCAGGATATTTGGTGAATTTCAAGGAAGTAGCCCCGTGGCTAGGGAGCTAAGCAACCATTCTTCCATCATGTGCCGCACCAACTAAGTTGTCGGCTGGGGCCAACCTTACCGCATACGCAGAAGTAATCCGGGGCCTAGAAATCTCGGCAGCGCGATGCTCTCAAGCAGACGCGTCTATCGACCGCCGGCCGCTGCTCGTACAAAAAGTGCTATCCCAGCCATCGAGTCCTCTTCCAGGATGGAGTGCAAGAGAAAATTTTCGCGACTGAGAATCGCCTCAACCTCGGAGAAAGAACAGACCCACTTATGCCACTCTAACACGACTGCACGAGTTTGAGAGAGAAGTCGCTGGTGGCCGCACAGGAACTTCAGCTCACCACCTTCAATGTCGATTTTGATTAGGTCAATTGGGGCATTCGCAAATGCTTCCCATTCACGCGCAACGTCCACCGCGGCAACTTTAATCTTCAAAACTCTTCCTCCAGTTGGGATGACTGGATTGAAGTCCCCAGATACCGATGACGCGATATTGGAGGGATTTACGTAAAAATCAATTTCCGTGTCAGTTTGGTCCGTCGCCGCACCTTCGACAATCTTGCATGACGACAATCCATTGACTTTAAGATGGTAAGCCAGCGGTTGAATTAACGAAGGATTAGCCTCTATGAGTAGCCCTTTCAGGTCGGTGGAATTCGTCAGATCGGCCAGCAATATTGGAAAGAACCCGACATTGGCTCCAATGTCCACGAATGTTCGGGGGGCGATTAACTTGATCGCAGCGGCGTACGGCCCCTCGTGAAACATCTCATTTGCTGACACCAAAGCAGCTGCCGAGTTGATAAGATATTGGTACCCGTTAGCTGTCCTTCGCCTAATCGGCATCCTTGATACAACGGCGTCGAAAATGCTGTGCATGCGAAGATGTTTTACAGCGGCATTGGGCCAACGGTTGCGTTGTATAAACTTAATAATATCCACTTAAAAACAATTCTAAAGGTTGCCTTCTAGAGATTTGAGACTGTTAGTGAAGCGCTGTAAAGAGCTTTTGTCTATTCTCACAACTTCGGCATCCTCAATTTCTAAGTATCGGAGCTACTAATTTTTTGTCTCAAGGGTGTTACCCTTTTCTCTAATATTTCTACTGTGCCCCCGAAGGATAGCAAAATCGATTAATTTTCGAGTTGTATCAGCAAACTAGGCATTTAGGGGTGGTTTTGATAGTCGTCGATAGTCAGCGCGTACTATTTTCTAAGAGTAAAAGAAGAAACGGAAGCTTGAGGGGCGGTAGTTTAGGCGACTTTTGAGGGTGCGGCCGATGATTTCCCGCTCATGGTGGCACCTAGAGGCGCTCTGAGTCGCTCATCAGCACTAAAAAGCCTCCAGCGAGATGCGCTGCTCCTGTTCCGTCCCCAAGGAAGCGGAAGTTAAAAGTCATCTGGCGCAGGCTTAATGGAGTCGCACGAGGGTAGTACATCAATCGCCTTTATGGTGTCGATGAACTTAGGGATAGGAGGCGGAGCCTGAAATCTGGTATGCCTTGCGATTTCATGATGTCCTTAATTGAGTGGGCGTCCTGGGTGAAAGCGATAATCCGCATGAGCGATTTGCACTTGGGGCACTCCAAGGGGTCAATCTCATATATGCGCTTTATGCACGCGGCCCAAGTGCTTTTGGTGAATTCACTTCTGTGGTCGGTCTCGATTGTCTCTGTTTGATCAAGAGGAGCGAGCTTTGCGCTTTCACCGCGACGCCTGCAGGAGTATCGTCGAGTATTAAAATGCAAAACGCCTTCATAGCGCGATCGGTTATGTCACGCCGCCTGACCAGCTTAACGGAAAGGAGCAGGAGATCTTCAAAGCGAGAGATGCAAAACTCGAAGCAGCTTAAGCTCGAAGGAAGGCGCAGCGGGAAGTGCAACTCGCAGCGACCGTGAATGCTAACGACCGCTTGGGAACCAAGTTAGCTGAGATGTCCTAGGTTCCATTTTTCACTGAGGCGCTACACCAATAAATTCGCCCCTCCTCGACGAAGTTTGCGCGCGGAGGACCCCGTCAATATGAATGTAAGGCCCTAACGTTGAATCCATTTCTGTGCGACGTTCAGCAGTCGAGGAACCCTCTGCACCTCGTCAATAATAACAACCGGCGGTAGTGCTCTCGTAGCTCGACTAACGGGTGTCGGTAGTAGTCTTTAATAGGCTATCTCTGATGAATTCTGTACGCTCCTTAGTTAACCGATTTGCTTACCTTTTGTAGGTCGTTAACCTTGTAATTAGAGCCGGTTTTACCACCGTCCTGGTGGGCTTCCAATCTGGAAGCGAGAGGAGAGTGGGCTCCCAATATTACCAAATTAGAAACTCAGCGTAGAGCAGCGTGTGCTGTAGGGCCCATGATCTCATTTCGTGCAGTGACCGCAAGGTCACCTCTTTTTTACAATCCCAAAGGTCGGTCATCGCACCGCATTGCGACCTCTTCTGCATACCTGAGCAGCGATTTGCCGATCAGAGAGCGACATTTCTGGAGTATTAAGCGTGTTGTTTGCAGCGCGAGTGCCACAGCGGCGGCTCTGGTTGCGGTGGTGCTATTTGTGCAGGGGTGCGTTCTTGAGAGTTTCTACGTTCCTTCATCTTCTATGGTACCAACTCTAAATGTCGACGACTGCATTGTGGTTCCCAAGTTGCGTTACGGCCTTAGGCTGCCATTTGTTCGGGAGCCGATAGTCTCCTGGGGGTCTCCCGAGCGAGGCAGAGTAGTTGTCTTTCACCGTGAAGATGATCCGAGCACTCGGGTTGATGAGAGTGCACGAGCTCTCGTAAAGCGCGTAATCGGTTTGGAAGGTGATACGATCACATTGATTGACTCCCAGGTGTTTGTAAACGGAGAACTGCTGCGGGAGCCATATGCGCGCTGGAAGGATGGCGGGATTCCTGGGCCTGTGTCCTTCTCTGTGCCGGCTGGGTCGCTGTTTCTACTCGGCGACAATCGTGATGAATCGTATGATTCACGTTTTTGGAAAAAGCCGTTCGTTCCCGTCTCGCGGGTTTTAGGTCCGGCCTCAGCTGTATATTGGTCTGCAAATAGTAACCCCAGAATGGTATACTGAACCCTGGTGGTGTTGAAATTACCGTAAAAATGAGGTTCATCGACGTAATTCGTGGTCGGCTGTGGGCATTAACAGGGCTAACCCGGAAATTTCATGAAGCCTGCTAATGCGATCGCCGATAACGGTGTTTTTTCGGTTCAAAAATCGATTTTCGGACCGGAATGTATCTCGATACGATTGAAGCCCCAAAAATCGATTTTTGAATTCGCCCTACGGGCCCGAAAAATCACCATTCTCGGCGCTCTCGCGACACAGTTTCATGAAATATCCGGGCTAAATGCTCCAAACTTGGATTTCGTAACGGACTTTAGCGAGTACAATAATCCTGGATATGTCCAAGTCCTTAATCGAATAAGCCCCTGCGTGGTCAAAGTTGCACAATTCATTTCAACAAATAATCTGTGTTTATCACGGGTGATAGGGGTGCTAATATTTCCACTCGTCGAGAGCTAATAAAGAAAAGCCACATTTGTTTCATGATTTTCGTTATTGGCTATAGTGCCTAATTCTACCGCTTCGGAGTTTGATTGTTTTATGCGTTTTCTTCTTGCGGTGTTTTTTCTTCTTTTATCTGCCTTCAGAGCGAGCGCGGAGCCGATTAAGGTGGGTGCAATAGTTAGTCTTAGTGGTCCAGCAGCAGAGCAGGGACGCAATTGGCTACAGGGTGCTGAGTTGGCTCAAGCGCGATTGCTGCAGGAAGGAGTACGCGTTGATCTTAGAGTTGAGGATGATGGCACGCGCCCCGCTGGTGCCGCTTCGGCTTTCACCAAGCTGGTTACGCAGGACAAAGTGCTTGGCATGCTCGGAGGTACTTGGGATTTTTTGGCCGAGGCGCTTGCGCCACTCGTAAAGCGATACGGTATTCCGTTTATTACCCCAACTAATCCAGTGGAGGTTTTTAGCCGCGATACAAAAGCGGTTCCCAACTTCTTCACTAATGGTCTAAGTATTAGAGCAACTGAGGAGGCTATTGTTAAGATACTGCCGACCTCAGGCGAGCTATCTATATCTTTGGTGGTGCCAAATGTTCCGTTTGGTGCTCTGCACGGTGATATTTTTAGGCGTTTGAGTGCCTCGGGACGAAGCAGAATAATCAGTGAGACGGTCTTCGACTATGTTGGCTACCACGATACCCTCAAGGCAGCGGCGACAAAGATAGCTATTCAAAATCCACGGGTTGTCTTTTGCTTGACCGATTACACAGGTCTTAATGTATTTGTTACAGAGCTCCGCAGAAGGAATTACTCCGGTTTAGTGCTGACTACACAGCACCTAGATGAAGCAGCTAAATTA
Organism: Pseudomonadota bacterium; assembly: GCA_046300175.1. Classification (GTDB taxonomy): domain Bacteria; phylum Bdellovibrionota_C; class UBA2361; order UBA2361; family OMII01; genus OMII01. Next base: position 28,563 of record JBKCMS010000188.1, read on the forward strand.
GCTAAAGATAGTGCTCGCTTCAGGAATGTCATCGGCTTTTATCCGCTGGTAAAAGACGATAGCTTCCAGGCAGCTTTCAAAGCAAGGTTTGGTCGCAATCCAAAAGTTTTCGCGGCTGAAGGCTATGACGCTCTACTAGCCCTGGGTCGGGCTCTTGCCAGTTCGATTGACCTTAGAAGTCAGCCTTTTGAGTTTGCTGGGGTCACTGGCAAGATCAAGATTGAGCCGGGAAGGACCGAGATAGTAAATCTTGAGGCGGTGCCGATGATAGTGGGTGCTGAAGGAGAGCTGCAACCCTGGAGTGAAAGTGCAACATAAAAATCAGTACCAAGCCCCGTTAGAAATGAATCTTGTTACCCGCCCTATGGAAACTCTTAGATGATAGAACAACGCACATACAAGTACTACGACCTTATTATGGCGGCATTCGTCACAGTTTTGCTGTGCTCAAATGTTATCGGTGCCACGAAGGTAACAGAGGCTTTTGGCTATCCATTTTCAGCGGGAAACCTATTTTTCCCGATCAGTTACATCTTTGGAGATATTCTTACCGAAGTGTATGGATATGCGCGAGCGCGTAAAGTGGTTTGGGCTGGATTTGCGGCTCTGGGGTTTGCATCATTCATGGCATGGTTAATCGTAACGATTCCTCCAGCAACGGGCTTCGCCAATCAGGCAGCTGTGGAGACAATATTCGGCGCCACGCCACGCATAGCGCTGGCTTCTCTGGTAGGCTTTTTTTGTGGGGAGTTCTGTAATTCTATAACCTTGGCAAAGATGAAGGTTTGGACTGCTGGCAAGCATCTCTGGTCGCGGACTATCGGCTCGACCATAGTAGGGGAGGCCGCCGATACTCTGGTTTTTTACCCACTGGCATTTGTGGGTATCTGGAGCACGGAATTACTAATCGAGGTGATGATCGCCAACTACCTTCTTAAAGTAGGGTGGGAGGTGGTCAATACACCGATTACCTACAAAGTTGTGCACGCACTAAAGCGCGCAGAGAACGAGGACTACTTCGACCGCCACACAAACTTTACACCGTTCTCTTTGCAGACATAGCAGTAGGAGCAGGGTTTATAATAGGTACTATGAGCGATTTGCTGATTTCAAAGCCGCCATTCTCAAGCTTCTTTGTTAACATCAAGCAGTACCGTCCAGAGCTAGAGTCTCTGATGACATTAAAATTTCACACGCTTAAGTACATAGGAGTTTGTTGTCTTCTACAGCGCAACTTGGCTGTTCCCTTGATCTTCATGGGCCAGGATTGCGCTCGCCCAGCAATTCTCATTCATTTTTTTCAAAAATCAATTAGGCTAAGTTTATTCTCCGTAGCCCTTGGACGCCCCCGGTGGGCTGCGTCTTAATACTTCATCCTCAAGGAGTGTTTTCTTCACGTCAGCTAGAGTGACAAGGGTTGGCTGACGTTTACGTGAGGTTACGGTGCGAGTAATTTCTCTTGTTTCGTGGGTGGCAGCCTCCAAATTTTGTACCACCCGCTTGAGCATGCCGTGAACGTGCTCCTCCCAGTTTCGCCCCGTTCGGTATGAATCGAGAGAGGCCTGGATAGAGTCAAGCCGCGTATGGCCGACCTCCTGAAACTCATTGAGTAGTTTAGCTACACAGTCAAAACGTTTGGCACGCACTAGGTCCTGAATTTTCCGGTCGACTTGCTCTAGCTGCGAAACGGTCTCGACTAGGGTGTCCCAGTCGTCACTTTTGAAGATCGAGGTATACTCGTTAGCATGCTCGTCGAGGGTCCGTACCTGAAGTGTGAAGTGCCCAACACGCTCGTGAAATGCTCTGGCCTTGGTGCGTAGATTCCCGGGAGAGCCAGGCGCCTGAGCCCGACGATGCGCATGTACCCACAGCCCCCAAGAGAAAAGCAGGCCGGAACCGACCACGGTGATAAAGGACCAAAAGAGAATTGTTTGCTCGCTATCCACATACAGGTCTTCGGATAGAGGTGCTAAAAGCTCAAGAGTTTGAGCCACAATTTCTGAATCTAGAGCAGGGTAAAAGTCCTTGGCTATAGTGACGTGCAAAAGTCCGTGCCAGTAAAACTGGCAAGGCTTTTGCTGGACATCACTATAGGTTGTTGTTTTGATTCGCATCCGCGAATCGATAGCGTTCTCCAAAACTCGGGATTTTGCTACGGACTTTTGGAGAACGCTATATTTCATGAAACTGCGTCGCGAGAGCGCCGTTATCGTCGCTCGCAGTAGCGGGCTTCATGAAATATGCGGGCTTCTGTAATTCGCTGCAATAGTTCCTGGCGAAATTTCACATTTCGCACCTCCTTTTGTTGGACCCTCGTGAACTGTTCGCGGAACGAACAGGGAAGAAGCCTTCGGGATTGCCTTCAGACTTCTGTACGC